>JAFDDR010000279.1 GCA_019310785.1 Deltaproteobacteria bacterium | reverse complement strand
TTTGATTTTTTGGGATTCATTCCATACCGGACCGATATCATTGAATCGGACCTGGATGGACGCCCCCCTTTTGAAAGGGATCGGGAAAGCCTGAAAATCGTGAAAGAGATGCTTGAAAAATTACAATAAGGAGAATCATCTATGGTGCTGGAAGAAATCCAGGGAGAGCTTCTGGATTTCCAGGGCTCCGGCATGTCCATAATGGAAGTCAGCCATCGCTCCAAGTGGTTTGACAATGTCATCAATGAGGCGGTTGAAAGGACCGGCAGGCTTCTCAACCTTGGTGATGATTTTCACGTGCTTTTTATTCAGGGCGGCGCCAGCCTCCAGTTCTGCATGATCCCCATGAATCTGGGCTCGGAAGGTAAACCGGTGGATTACATAAATACCGGGACCTGGTCCACCAAGGCAATCAAGGAGGCTGATATCCAGAAAAAGGATGTCCGGGTAATCGCCTCGTCCGAGGATAAGGGTTTTTCCTATATCCCCAGGGATTTCACAGTGGACGAAGACGCATCCTATCTGCATTTTACTTCAAACAACACGATTAAAGGGACCCAGTGGACTGAATTCCCTGAAAGCGGTAAAATTCCGCTTGTATGTGACATGTCTTCCTACCATGTTGAGATATACAACGTTCGCTGAAAAAAATTCCATGTTCAATACCCCGGCATGCCTGGTCATCTACACCACCAATCTCGTCATGAAATGGCTTGAAGAGACGGTCGGCGGGCTTGAGAGTATGGAACGGATTAACAAGGAGAAGGCCGCTATTCTTTATGACTTTATTGATAAGTCCGGTTTTTACCAGGGCACCGCGGCCGGGGACAGCAGGTCCCTGATGAACGTGACCTTCAGACTTCCGAGCGAGGATCTGGAAAAGAAATTCGTGGAAGAGGCCATGAAGGAGGATCTGGGAGGGCTCAAGGGGCACCGTTCGGTGGGCGGGTGCCGTGCTTCCATATATAATGCCACAGGGGTCGATGCGGTGAAAGATCTCGTGGCCTTTATGACAGAATTTGAAAAGAAAGAAGGATAAAGGGAATAGTAAAAGGCGCAGAGCGACTTTTTACGAGGTTATCAATTTTGGCAAGAACGAGAATCGCCGAAATCCTGTCTTCTGGAAAAGCAGACACCGATTTTACGGTAATGGGCTGGGTCAGGACGAAAAGAGACTCCAAGGGGGGCTTTTCCTTTATTGAAGTGAATGATGGGTCCTGTCTGAGCGGTCTACAGATAATAGCCGATGAAAAACTGCCCAACTACAAAGATGAGGTGCTTAAGTTACAGACAGGCTGCTCAGTAAGGGTCTTCGGAACCCTGGTGTCCTCTCCAGGCAAGGGGCAAAAGGTGGAGCTTCAGGCCCGGGAGATTGAGGTCTTAGGATGGGCCGATCCTGAGGTTTATCCACTTCAGAAAAAGAGGCATTCCTTTGAATTCTTGCGAACAATAGCCCACCTGAGGCCCAGGACCAATACATTTGGCGCGGTCGCAAGGGTCAGGAATGCCATGACACGGGCCATTCACGATTTTTTTCAGGAAAGGGGTTTTATCTATCTCCACACACCTATTATCACGGGGAGCGACTGCGAGGGGGCCGGGGAGATGTTCAAGGTGACCGCGTTTGACCTTGATCAGGTCCCTGAAAAGGACGGTCATGTGGATTTTGCAGGGGATTTCTTTGGAGGCCCTGCAAATTTGACCGTGAGCGGCCAGCTTGAGGCGGAGATCTACGCCCTTGCCATGGGAGATGTTTACACGTTCGGGCCAACCTTCAGGGCGGAAAATTCAAATACATCGCGCCATTTAGCCGAATTCTGGATGGTTGAACCGGAAATGGCCTTTTGTGACCTTGAAGGGGATGCTGCCCTGGCCGTGGAATTCCTGAGATGCATTTTTTCTTACGTGCTGAAAAATTGTAAAGAAGACATGGAGTTTTTTAATCGCTTTATTGATTCTTCTGTTTTAGAGACACTTGAAGATCTGGTTTCACAGGATTTTGAACACCTGACCTACACGGAAGGCATAGAAATCCTTTTAAAAAGCAAGGAAAAGTTTGAGTTCCCCGTGAACTGGGGGATGGATCTCCAGTCGGAACACGAGAGGTACCTGTGCGAGAAGGTCTTTAAAAAGCCGATTGTCCTGGTAGACTATCCTAAGGAGATCAAGGCATTTTACATGAAGATGAATGAAGACGGAAAGACGGTCCGGGCCATGGACGTGCTCGTGCCCAAGATCGGGGAAATCATCGGGGGCAGCCAGCGCGAAGATGACCATGACACGCTTGTTGAAAGGATAAAAGAGATGGACCTCAACCCGGATGATTACTGGTGGTACCTTGAACTCAGAAAATTCGGCTCTGTTCCTCACTCGGGTTTTGGTCTCGGATTTGAACGCCTTATCCAGTTTGTGACCGGTCTTGCCAATATCAGGGACGTGATTCCTTTTCCCAGAACACCCGGAAACGTGAGTTTCTGAATCGGGAACAATGCTACTTCGCTGAGGTCTGATCGCTGAGTTTCATTTCCTGGTGTTCTCGATAAGTTTCTTTTTCTGCGATGGCATGACGTAAACCGCCAGCCCTCCCGAGCTATCAATGCTAACCCTTATTTTTCCATAGTCCCTGGTTTCTATCATTCCACCTTTGATCTTTTTTTCAACAACCTCGATTTCCGTGTCTTCGCAGATGAATTTTTCAAAGGTTCCGTTCAAAATGCGGACACCACCTTCTTTAGTTTCAGCTTCACCTTTTTCAGCTTTAGCCTCACTTCTGAAACCAGCCAGGCCGAAAGAAAGCTCGGAAGGAGAAACAGCTTCGTACTCCTCGCTTTGGGCAGGTCCGCAGAAAACGAGACCTATCAACAGTGTCGTTACGAGAGTAAAAGTCAGTTTGTTTATTCGCATGGTTTTTCCTCCTTGTCACGTCCTTCACTCCGGGCCTCATACCCCTTGGGCCGAAGGCTGGACGCGTCCCGATATTAAGGTTATGACAAATTCTTCAACTTGCTCTTGGAGTTACTCCCGGATTTATGATTATCTATTGTCATCGGCTTCAAGCACTTCGTACTTCACATTCCCTGATTTGAAATCGCCTACAGCTTTTTTTACATGGGATGTCCTTGGCTTTACATAATTGTCGAACTTTTCCGGGATTACAGCGGTAGGCTTGAGTTCCGCAATCCATTCGTCGATCTGGGCCTGGGTGGTACCGTCATCTTTTGTTATGGGATCAAAGGCGACCCTGGCCTTCCATACCCCAGGGAAAACCTTGCCCAGGATAAAATATTTTTTTCCACCCTGCAAATCTGCTTTCACATAAGACCAGTTTTCTGCCCGGGCCAAAAACAGGTGTTCACCGGGTTCTGCAAGATACTGCACATATGAACCTGCTGAAAGAATGCCGACAAAGTTTTCACTGTCCCAGATGCCGAACTGGATTGCCCCACCGAAAAATGAGGGTCTCATAAATGTCACAACCGCATGCCGGGTGTCAGGTGCATCCATAGGCGGGACCTTCATCATGAGGGAACTGGCACATCCTGACAACAGAATAATGACTGCTGTAAACAACAACGCGGTTAAACTAATTACTTTTTTGTCCATACGTAACCTCCTTGTAAAAAAATCATTTTAAATTCCTATGCTGAAAGCAGAGTGCCGATTGACGCTGACCTGTCCCGAAGCAGGCGGGGGATTGTAAAAAAGTGCCATTTCCGGATGGACACTGATTAGGG
>JAFDDR010000278.1 GCA_019310785.1 Deltaproteobacteria bacterium | reverse complement strand
CAGAGTCATGAAACATAACTATTTTTAAACCAGATTTCCTGTTATTTCCAAGGGAATACGTTACCTTTATGCCAATATTTCTTGACAAAACATATGGTTACGCATAATCTCAGAAAAAACTGCAAGAGCTTCCGCCATGACCCTTACCAAAGCCCACATCATTAACAGCATTTACAACAACACCGACCTGAATAGACCCCAAGCCACAAGAGCAGTCGAAACCTTTCTTGAATCAATCAAGAAA
Source organism: Deltaproteobacteria bacterium (assembly GCA_019310785.1). GTDB lineage: Bacteria > Desulfobacterota > DSM-4660 > Desulfatiglandales > Desulfatiglandaceae > JAIOSR01. Next base: position 2,911 of record JAFDDR010000278.1, on the reverse strand, counting down.
GCACTCGAAAGCAGCGAAGATGTCCTTATCACCGGATTCGGGAAATTCTATGTGAATGAGAAAAAGGAACGGCGAGGAAGAAACCCTGCAACCGGTGAAGGCTTGATGCTCCTGCCAAGAAAGGTGATTGCATTCAAGTGCTCTCCAGTGCTCAGGAAGAAGGTAAATGGGGAAAGGTGAGGTTTTTATTTCATTCACTATTGTTTAACAGAATTGGTTTTATGATGGCGGCGCTTGCATTTGGCAAGCAGTCTTTAATAACCAAAGAACGCTTGTAAGAGTTGTGTACTGCAAAATAATGAAAGCAGTATTTACGGGCATAATACGTTATTATGCGGAAAATATATAGTGTTAATATACAAAATTTTTTCTGCTTAATACAATACGTTAGCCGACATCCTCATATTGGAGAAACAAAATGTTTAAGAAATACACAATCGCTGGGGAGAACAATCCCATTTGGCAGCTCGTGGAACCGGTAATACTCAAGACATGGGCGGGTGGAATGTCCAAAGCTTCTTATCCTCGTCTTTATCTAATTCATTTTATGTCTTTGCTGATAGCCCTAGTCACGTTTCTTGGAGGATTTGTGCTAAGGATATTACTTGTTGGGGCCATTCTTTTTTTGGGATACGCAGTCTTTGAGGAATCTTTAACTTTGGCATTTAGTGCTGTTTTTCCATCGTTTGGAATGGATACAACCATAATGAATAATGGTGACAAAAGTAGTTTGTGGATATATCACGTGTTGGGGTATGTAATTCTAATTAAAAGCGTGATTTTCGTTTTCGGGAAGAATTTTACCGACTGCATGCAAGATACCGCACTGTATCTGTTGTTTATGGTTACCGGAATGATTCCACTAAAATGGATAGCCCGAGGTCTTATCAAAGAGAACTATTTCGTGCAGTTGTTTGCGAAAAAACGCTTTATGGGTATGCACATAGCTCAAACGATTTCAGCGGCACCACCTGAGATTGAACAGCTATACGATAAGATCTTCGACTTATATCAAAAATCGAATGATGAGAATGCAAGAAAGCAATTGGAAGAGCTGTGTGCAACTTACTGAAAAATCAATGAGCCCCCGTAGAGTTTAGGCATGTCACATCAAAATCGGCTAACAATCAAATCCAGCCGACCTCCTTCGTCGTCGGCTGATTTGAAGCGTTAAAGCGCAAAGAAATAATACTTTAGGGATAGCGATATGATGAAGGAGAGAGATCCATCATATAATCATCCAGCTTTTCCGCAACCGAATGACACCACCATATCCGTTTGGCGGTACATGGATTTTGAAAAATTCGAGTGGATTGTGAACAACAGCCGTCTATTTATGCCACCCACTGCCCGGCTTGGAGACCCATTTGAAGGGACAACCCCCAGAGGTGAATTGCAGTGGTGGCAACGCAAGGCAGAGAACACTGATTCAGATGAACAAAGACAGATCATGAAATACAATCGAGGCCTGATCTCCCGCATGGCTAAACAATTTCGTGAAAACTACTATGTGAGTTGTTGGCACATTAACGAATTCGAAAATTATGCTATGTGGCAGTGCTACACAAAAAGCATTAATGCAGTAGCAATCAGAACCAGTTATGCATCCCTAAGAGCCTGTTTGCCAAGCTATGTCGAGATGGGATTGGTCCGGTATATCGACTACGCCATAGAGCGCCTTCCTTCACTGAACCTATTTGAGTACATCATGCACAAGGATATATACTACAGCTATGAAAATGAAGTTCGGGCTGTAGCGGCTTCCTTCATCGCATATGAAGAGTGGCAAAAGCATTTTAGTGAGAACCATTTCGAGTTAAAAAATTCCCCAGGATTTCTATTTTATGCGCCAACTATAGATTTAACTCAATTAATTGTTGGCGTAGTTCTTCATCCTGAAATTCCATCGGATGTTCAAGCAAAAGCCGTTGATCTTTGTATAAAAAACGGGCTAAGCCAGCCTACGTTGTCACGCAGAGCACAAGAGCCAGTATATTAAAGGCCTATTTTAATAAAGAGAAAATGCTCCATTAATTTTTTAAAAGAGAGCGCTTTAACAAGGCTCTTGCAGCCGATCGCTAAAAGCGTCGGCTGAAGAGCAGCGTGTGTGCCAGGCATGGCACGTAGCTAGTGAGGTGAAAGTCCTCATATCAGGTGTTCGCGGAGCCTAAGGTTAGGAGAAGGGCAAGGGCGTCGTCGTGAGGCTCCTCCCTATCCCGATTATGCTTTAAAGTACTACTACAAAAAGATGTGCTGTTCTCCCTTATTTAGAAGCTTGGCATGGGGGCAAACAAAATGAAAAATGAATCCCAAGAAAAAGGATTTATTGAAGAACGGATCCAAAGTTGTGGAGAGATTGAACAACGATTAGCTACCCTAGATTTTAACAATTGGTCAAAAGAGGTTGGTCTTTTGGGCAATCATCAGAGTTCAATGTCAAAGATTCATTTCATGATGGATGAATTAAATTTATACAATAAAATCCATGAATATAAATTCCATTTACGTGGCAACAAAATTATACGTTTCTGGTTCACTGGCAGTAGCGGAGAAATAGATTTTGATGAGATGGATATTAATGATTTTTTAGATCAGAATGAATACAATTTCAAAAATACACACTATATGCACCTATTTTTGTCTATATTTACATTGGGGTTATATCGCCACATCATTCCATGGTTAATAAAGCGGCAAGAGAGACAAAACAAAAAACAAATTGAAAAACTTAAACAAAAAATCGGAACATGGAAACCCCATAAGATTTAACTGCTTGCTTTGTATATCCTAGAAGCATAACAAGTTGCTGGAGAATCGACGGGAAAACGCTGGCGCGTTTCCCACGTCTCAGCTCCAGCGTTAGAGATGAATTATGGAAGAAATAACGGTTGAAACTTGGGAAGAATTTGAA
>JAFDDR010000079.1 GCA_019310785.1 Deltaproteobacteria bacterium | reverse complement strand
CCTTATGGTTGCAGGCACCTTGAGCCACGTCTTCCCAGTGGCCAGGATCACCCCGAGATCTGTGCTCCCTACGCCTGTAGAAAAGGCCCCGAGCGCCCCATAGGTGCAGGTGTGACTGTCCGCCCCGATCACGAGATCGCCAGGGGCGACAAGGCCTTTTTCCGGCAGGATGACATGTTCGATACCGGTTTCGCCCAACTCAAAGAAATGCCTTATCCGGTGCCTTCGCGCAAACTCCCTTGTCAATTTGACCTGCTGTGCCGACTCGATATCCTTGTTGGGCACAAAATGATCAGGAACAAGGGCGATCTTTTCCCGGTCAAAGACCTCCCGTGCCCCTAAGTTATCAAATACACCGATGGCCAGGGGAGCAGTAATGTCATTGGCCAATGCGAGGTCCACATTACTTTCCCGCGTGTGCCGCAAGGATCTTCTCGGTTATGGTCATCGGCATCGGTCATATTCCTCTTTCACCATCAGATTCTCCTTTGATCAGGCGCTCCAAAAAGACCTCCCGTTGTTAACGGAGGCCTTCGTTGGGTGAGAGCCTCGGGTTCTTCTTCATGTATTCCAGACGATTAAGTCCATTGACATAGGCCTTGGCGCTGGCAGTAATAATATCAGGGTCAGTCCCCTTGCCTAAGGCCACTAATCCGTTTTCCTGCAACCGAACGGTCACCTCGCCCTGGGCATCCATGCCGCCGGTGATTGCATTAACCGAAAACCGCATAAGTTTAGAGCTGCTTCCGGTAATTTTGGCGATGGTGTTAAAGGCGGCATCAATCGGCTTAAAGGCGGCATCAATCGGCCCCACGCCAAACCCGGCGCTTTTAGCTTCCTCTCCGCGGATCTTGAGCTTTACCGTTGCCGTGGGGACCTCAACCGTTCCGCTCACCACGTTGAGATACTTCAGTTCGTAAACATCAGGAACACGGAGGATCTCCTCGGCCACCAGTGCCTCGATATCTTCCTCTAAGATCTCCTTTCGTTTATCGGCCAGTTCCTTAAACTTCCCGAAAAGCCGGTTCAGTTCTTCATTTGAAAGCTCATAACCCATCTGGGCCAGTTTGTCTTTAAAGGCATGTCTTCCCGAATGCTTGCCAAGGACCAAGTTATTACCGGCAAGGCCTACTGTTTCAGGCTCCATTATTTCGTAGGTCATCGGGTTTTTCAAAACCCCGTCCTGGTGGATCCCTGCCTCATGGGCAAAGGCGTTTGCGCCCACAATCGCCTTGTTCGGCTGAACCACGATGCCGGTTATCATGGAGGTAAGCCTGCTGGTAGGATGGATCTGGTTTGCGTTAATGGATGTCTCCAATTTCATGAGATCCCTTCGGGTGTTAAGGGCCATCACCACCTCTTCAAGGGAGGTGTTGCCGGCCCTCTCACCGATACCGTTTACAGTAACCTCTGCCTGGCGCGCGCCGGCCCTGATCCCCGCTAAGGTGTTGGCCGTGGCAAGGCCCAAGTCATTGTGGCAGTGTACGCTCATCACAGCCTTGTGGATGTTGGGAGTGTGCTGTCTGACATAGGTAATCAGTTGAGAGTATTCCTCGGGGACTGCATACCCAACCGTATCCGGCAGATTGACGGTAGTGGCCCCGGCCTCGATCACGGCCCCAAATATTTTGCACAGGTAGTCCCTGTCGGACCGTGTGCCGTCCTCTGTTGAAATTTCCACATTGTCAGTGAAACTTTTTGCATATCTCACCGCCTCAACAGCCTCCTTCACCACCTGATCTCGATCCATGTTGAGTTTGTACTTTAGATGGAGATCCGAAGTAGCAATAAAGGTATGGATCCTTGGGTTGGCTGCATCGCGGACTGCCCCCCATGCCCTGTCAATATCTTCCTTTGAAGTCCTGGCAAGGGCCGTCACCTGGACGTTTCGAATTTCCCGGGCGATCGTCCGGACCGATTCGAAGTCCCCTGGGGATGACGCCGGAAAACCGGCCTCCATCACATCCACGCCGAGTTTCTCCAACTGCCTGGCCAGCCGCAGCTTCTCAGCCGCATTCATGCTCGCTCCGGGAGATTGCTCCCCGTCCCTGAGTGTTGTGTCAAATATAACTACATGGTTTTTCATGGAATAAGCTCCTTAGGGTTCGTCAAATAGTTGAGTCCCGTTTGAGTCGGGATTGAGTTGGGGATAGTGAGTACAGGTTCCCCGTTAAACGTTTCTATTCCCCACATCTCTGCGTAAGGACTCTCCGCAGATCCCTTACTTCTCGGGAATCTGCGGCGCATTCCTCCATGCCGTGACCTTTATCTGTTCTCATCATTTAACTCCGGTCGGTTCTTTCAAGTTCTCTGGACAGTTTATATTGAAAGCTGTCTACCAATGCCTGCCAACTGGCCTCGATAATATTTTCTGAAACGCCGATAGTAGACCAGATTTCACGTGAATCCCTGGACTCGATCTGGACCCTGACCCTGGATGCAGTGCCGCCACCTCCGTCAATGACGCGCACCTTAAAGTCAACCAGACCCATCTCCACAATCTGGGGGAAGAACTTGGTCAAGGCCTTTCTCAATGCGTTATCTAAGGCATTGACCGGCCCATCCCCTTCTGCCGCGGTGATCTCTTCCTCTTTTCCCACAGAGATCTTGATAGTGGCCTGACAGGCGCTCGGGTCCAGGTGGTTTTTTTCAGTGGTCACACGGAATGACTCAAGGGTAAAGGGCTCCTGGAATTGACCTGTTACCTTTTTTATCAAGAGTTCTAAGGACCCTTCCGCAGCGTCAAATTGATAGCCTTCATCCTCCAATCTCTTGATCTCACCAACAATCTTCTGGCTGTCGTAACCGTTTCCCCCTAATTTTATCTCCATTTCACGGGCCTTATAATCGATATTACTCTTGCCTGAAAGATCTGAAACCAGCACCCTTCGCCGGTTACCCACCTGTTGCGGTTCCATATGTTCGTAGGCTGCCGGGTTTTTCTGGATAGCGCTGACATGGACTCCGCCCTTATGGGTAAACGCGCTCTTCCCTACAAAGGGCCGCTGGTTCAAGGGAGGCACGTTGGCAATCTCGCTCACATAGCGTGAGAGTTCGGTGAGCTGTCTCAGCTTTTCTTCTGGTACGCAAAAATACCCCATTTTCAACTGGAGATTCCCAATAATAGAGATCAAGTCCACATTGCCGCACCGCTCTCCATATCCATTGATTGTCCCCTGGATCATCCGGGCCCCTGACTCGACAGCCGCCAAGGAATTGGCCAAGGCAAGCCCGCAGTCATTATGGGCGTGGATCCCGATGGGGACCCCCAGACGGGACACGACATCAGCCACGATCTCCGCAATCTCCCAGGGCATGCTGCCGCCGTTGGTGTCGCAGAGGACTATGGTGCCGGCGCCGCCTTCTTGCGCCGCCTGCAAGGTCTTCATCACATAGGAAGGATTGGCCCGGTGGCCGTCAAAAAAGTGTTCCGCGTCATAGATTACTTCCCTCCCCTCCCCCTTCAGATATGCCACGGTTTCTTCAATCATCTTCAGGTTTTCCTTCAGGGAAACCCCTAAGATATCTGTCGCATGAAGGTCCCAGCTCTTGCCAAAAACAGTGACAGTATCCATTTCGGTTTCGAGAAGCGCCCGGATGTTATCATCCTCGTGGGGAGCGGTTCCAGGTCTGCGTGTACTCCCAAAGGCCGTTATCCGGGTTTTTTTGAAATTCGCCCCTCGGGCCATCTCGAAAAACCTGACATCTTTCGGGTTCGAGCCGGGCCATCCCCCCTCAACATAGGGGATGCCGAAATCATCTAACTTTTTTGCGATACGCAACTTGTCTTCAGCTGAAAGGTTGACCTGTTCCCCCTGGGTCCCGTCTCGCATCGTGGTGTCGTAGAGAGTGACTTGATCAGACATCTCTTATCTCCATTAATAATTCTGCCAAAAAAAAATCCGTTACCAGGCTTGCCTGATAACGGATTTTAAAGGGTTTTTTTAAATCATGTCATTATCAGGTCAGGACATTTTAGTCTGACGACCAAAAGGACGAGCAACAAGGATACAAGTATCCCCATTGCACTGATAATGACGATAATATTTTGCGAAAAATGAATCATGATAACCAATCTCAACATTAAAAAGATTTATGAGCAATTTATGATTGCAGAAGTTATTAATCTCCTGAATCTCACATGTCAAGCTTTTTTTGCGGCCCCTTCAAAAAAAATATTATTAAGCTCCCATGGATTTTTCTCTTGACAAATAGATTTCGATTATTTAATAAGTACTTATCATTAGAAAATGAAAGGGTTAGTGACAGATATGATTTTCAGTTATCAGCCATGGCAGAGCTTCTATTTTTATCTTTACGGGAGAGGTGTGCCTATGTGCTGACAAGCTGATTTCTTAAGTTTTCAAGGCCGTGGGCATAAAAAAGTGCCCACGGCCTTTTTTTTTGGCCGAGTGCAGGGAAGTGTCATGAATATTGTTCTGATCGGATACCGGTGCAGCGGTAAGACTACTGTGGGCAAGCTATTGGCCCGCGACTTGAAGAGGAATTTTTTGGACACAGACCGGCTTATCGAAGAAAAGACAGGCCTCCCTGTACATTCCTATGTATCTCAAAACGGGTGGCGGGATTTCAGAGTAGTGGAAAAGGAGGTTGTGGAAGCAATTGCCTCAAGAGATGCCTCAGTCATTGCCACAGGGGGAGGCGTCGTGATTGATCAGGAAAACGTGAGGAATCTAAGAAAAAATGGATGGGTGGTGTGGCTTGACACCGACGCGCCGGACATCAAAGACAGGATGAAAGGAGAAGGGAAAGCGGGCAGATTACGGCCTTCCCTTTCCGGGGTTGACCCCTTAGACGAAATTGATCAAATCCTCAATGAGAGAACACCGTTCTATGAACACGCAAGAGATTATACTGTGGACACAAATGGGCGAACTCCTGAAGAGGTGGTGCAAGAGATTATGATGGCTTTTTCACGCAAGCATAAGAACCATCGGGAGGGCCAATAAGGTGGCAGGAAATTCTTTCGGACAGGCATTCAAGATCACTACTTTCGGCGAATCGCATGGCAAGGGAATCGGGGCAATTATAGACGGTTGTCCTTCAGGCATCCCTATCTCTGAGGGAGATTTTGTCAAGGAGATGGCAAGACGCAGACCGGGCCGCAACTCCATTGATACGCCCCGGTCTGAAACAGACAGTGTGGAGATCCTCTCAGGTGTCTTTGAAGGGCTCACAACCGGGACTCCGATTGCCCTGTTTATACATAACCAGGATGTCAGGAGTGAGCCCTATGAGATCCTTCGTGAGCTCTTCAGACCGGGTCATGCCGATTACACCTATTTCAAAAAATATGGTCATTTCGATTTCAGGGGAGGAGGGAGATCGTCTGCCCGCGAGACCGCCGCAAGGGTCGCTGCCGGCGTGGTGGCGCAAAAGGTCCTTGAGCCGTTGGAGATGAGAATCACTGCTTATACCTTGGAGATGGGCGGCGTCAGGGCAGAAGATATCGATCTCGATGTTATCAATACAAACCCCTTCTATTGCCCTGATAAGGCGGCAGCGCACAAGATGAGAGAGGTAATTTCAAAGGCAAAGGGGGAAGGGGACTCCGTAGGGGGTATTGTAGAGGTTCGGGTAAAGGGATGTCCCCCGGGATTAGGTGAACCGGTATTTGACAAATTGAGTGCGGATTTGGCTAAGGCGGTGATGTCCGTAGGAGCGGTTAAAGGGATTGAAATCGGTGCAGGTTTCAAAGCAGCAAGGTTCAAAGGTTCTGAAAATAATGACCCCATTACAACAGAGGGTTTCAAGACAAACAACTCCGGGGGTATCTTGGGCGGCATTTCCAATGGTGACGAGATTCTCCTTCGCGCCGCTGTAAAACCGATTCCCTCGATTATGATTGAGCAGGAGACAATCGACAGGAAGGGTCGGCCTGCCAGGTTGAAATTAGAGGGCCGGTTCGACACCTCGGCGGTTCCCCGCATCGTGCCGGTCTTAGAGGCCATGATGGCAATTGTATTGGCCGACCATTATTTGCGAGCAAGGCATGGTTCGGTTGAGCAGTTGAGTGGTTGAACATCTATTAACCGTTCAAGAGTTCAAAGGTTCAAGGTTCAAAGGTTAGGTTTCATCGATTGGAAATTCATGAAGTCTAAACAGGTTCGACAGAATTCTGGGATTTCGTTTGTCCTGACGAACGGGAATAGTTCAATGGTCGGAGACGATATTTATGTTCCAAGGGGAGATAAACATCCATGTATTTCCCTGAGCAATAAAAATGGGTTAACCCTGAACCTCTGAACGCTGAACCTCTGAACGCTTACAACATTGAAACGGTTAACAAAGCCCTTCAGGAAGAAGTTGTAGAGATCATGAACAAGAGAAAATGTGGATCTGAATTCATTTCAACAATAGGTCTTAGCGCGTCTTATTGGCTCGGCCTTTATTTTTATAGCTGGAGAGGTCCGCCCATGAGCCGCAGATATTTATGCATTAAAAGGCCATGGGCGGATCGATCCCCATGGCCTTTTTTGATGATGGAGGAATCAATGATGGGAAAGAATGTCGATATGGGAGTTGGCATGTTGTATTCAAAGATCGTGGTTTATGGCGCTGAGTCAATGGATAAGAAGGTGGCTCGGTCAGGAAACTGCGGTCGCGTGTATCTGCCATCTTCCTGGGTAGGAAAGAAAGTAATAATCATTAAAATGAATGAGGAGGTATCAAAATGATAGGCAAAGAAATCAGATTAGAGAGGATTTTTGATCGCAACACCGGGAAGGCTGTTATCGTTCCCATGGATCATGGCGTCAGTTCAGGTCCCATCTTAGGGATTACCAACATGAGGGAAGCCATGACTCAGGTGGCAGATGGAGGGGCAAATGCCGTGGTGGTTCATAAAGGCGTTGTTGCCCGGGGACATAGAAAAAGCGGGCCGGATATGGGGTTAATAGTTCACCTTTCAGGCAGCACTTCTCTCTCCCCGGAACCGAATGCCAAAACGCTTGTATGCACAGTTGAAGAGGCTATTGAATTAGGCGCGGACGCGGTGTCCGTGCATATCAATATCGGCAACGGGCATGAGAAAGGGATGCTGGCCGATCTCGGAAATGTTGCGCACACGGCATCAAAGTGGGGAATGCCCCTCCTGGCCATGATCTACCCTCGAGGTGAGAAGATCGAGGATGAATATGATCCCGCAGCAATTAGACATGCCGCCCGCTTGGGCGCCGAATTAGGAGCAAACGTGGTAAAGGTCTCATACACCGGAGATTCGAAATCCTTTAAAGATGTGGTGGATGGCTGCAGTATACCCGTGATCATTGCCGGAGGACCCAAGATGGATTCGGACCGTGCCATCCTCGAGATGGTCAAAGGCGCCATGGAGGCGGGAGCGTCAGGGACATCCATTGGACGAAACGTATTTCAGCACCAGAATCCCGCAAGGATAGTGTCTGCCCTCTGTATGATCGTGCATAAAGGGGCCACAGTTGATGAGGCCCTGGAATATCTCAATAGCAATCAAGGAGACAAAGAGTGGAGCAACATGGTGACAATCGGAAAACCCAACGAATCCTGGACAGATACAGAGAAGAGATTGATGGCATAGACAGGCAAATCATTTCACTGCTGTCAAGAAGGCAGGAGATTGCGGTTAGTGTGGGGACGATTAAAAGGGGCCTTGGGCTTGAGGTGTTTGACCAGGCCAGGGAAGAAGATGTGCTGAGGCGTGTAATTTCTGCCAGTGGCAAAAATATGCCGGAAAACGCGGTCAGGCAGATCTTTACCGAGATTATATCTGCTGCCCGTTCAGTGCAGCAGGATCTCGTTGTGTCGTTTTTGGGTCCGGAAGGCACATTCTGCCACCAGGCTGCCCTCAATATCTTTGGCCATTCAACAACGCTCCGCAGCGCCGATACCATTGCGGGGGTTTTTGACCTTGTGGAAAAGGGTGTCTGCAGGCAGGGAGTAGCGCCGGTTGAGAATTCCTATGAAGGGTCAGTGAACAACACCTTGGATCTCCTCTATAAGTACGACCTGAAGATAACTGCTGAGGCCTTTTTGCGCATACGACATCATCTCCTGGGCATAACGGGGGACATAGAAGATATCAACAGCCTCTATTCACATCCCATGGCCATAAGCCAGTGCAGGCTGTGGATCAGGGAAAACCTGCCAGGGGTCCCCATCGGAGAGATGGAAAGCACCTCGACTGCCGCCAAGAGGGCCGCAGAGGAGCCTGGCGCAGGCGCCATAGGAAGCAGGATGTCGGCCCGCACCTATAATCTTAACATAATTCAGGAAAACATAGAGGACAACCCGAATAATATTACCCGGTTTCTGATTATCGGGAAGAACCATACAGCGCCAACAGGAAAGGATAAGACGTCCCTTGTCTTTTCTGTCAGCCATAAACCAGGAGCGCTCAACAAGGTCTTAGATGCCTTAGCGTTGCGGCATATCAATATGAACAGGATCGAATCGAGGCCCATAGGGACAAGGAACTGGGAATATCTCTTTTTTGTGGATATTGAAGGGCATGAAAAGGATGATGGCGTGAGGGAGGCGATCAGGGAGATGGGAGAGGGTAGCTCGTTCATGAAAAACCTCGGATCCTATCCTGCAGGGGGGGAGCCGTGGGATTAGCCATGAAGTTAGAGAAACCAGAGGTAGGCATTATCGGAGGAACCAGCGGGATGGGGGCATGGTTTGCCGATCTCCTGGAACACGCAGGTCTGAAGGTTTTTCGAGTAGGCCGCAGGACAGATATCACGCCTGCTGAAATGGCCCGGCAGTGTGGTGTGACGGTTATTTCGGTGCCCATTGCAGACACTATGAGGGTGATACAGGAGATAGGCCCTCTCGTTCCTGAAAATGGCCTGCTCATGGACCTCACGTCTATAAAGGCAGAACCGATAAAGGCCATGCTGAGATATTCCAGCGTAGAGGTGGTGGGGATGCACCCCCTCTTTGGCCCTGATTCAAGCGCCCGAAATTTAAACCTGCGTGTTATTGTCTGCCCTGGCAGGGGGAAGCAGGGATTAGGCTGGCTCAGAAAAATCTTGCGACAGGCCGGTCTTGCTGTGACAACGCTCTCAGCCGAAGAACATGACCGCATTATGGGGTTGGTCCAGGGGGTCAACCACTTCACAACCCTTGCTTTGGCCCTTTGTGTCATCCGCTCAAGGATCGGGATTGAGGACCTTCTGAAGTGCTCCACCCAGACCTTCAGCCAGAGGCTTGATCGCATCACCTCTGTTTTGGGCCAACCATCAGGGCTCTTTGGATCTCTTCTCATGGAAAACCCCTCGGCAGGCGCCTTTATTGAGCAATACTTGAATGCCGCAGAAGAGGTGGCAAATGTTATTAGTGGCAAAGACTGGGAAGGATTTGAAAAGATGTTTGAGGCGCTGAATCGGTTTTTCATTCAGGATACGGGTAATGAAAAGGAGATTATGTAACCATGGAAGAGATATGGGTCAATGCAGACCCCTGGAAAAAGGAACTTGTTACCACTGCCTTAGAGGGAGGGGCCGATGCCGTAATCGTGCCTCAGGACAAGGTCGAAAAGGTCAAGGAATTAGGGCTTATCACGACCGTCTCTGATAACGGCGATCTGAAATGGGAAAAAGACGTTGTGCGAATGGAAGTCCGATCGTCTGAGGACGAAGAGGAGATCGTCAAGCTGAGCCGTAATAAAAAGGTGGTTGTCAAGACCACAGACTGGAAGATCATCCCTCTGGAAAATCTGGTTGCCAGGGCCGATAATATCTTCGTTGAAGCGAATGATCTTGAGAGTGCGAAAACCGCTGCCACAATCTTAGAAAAAGGCGTTGACGGCCTAATAATAACCGCCCGAGACCCGATCAAGGTGAGAGAAATAATCAACCAGGTCAAACCGGACCATGAGGCCCTTGACCTGACAGAACTCCAGATCACCAATGTCACGCCCGTTAAGATGGGCGACAGGGTATGCGTTGACACCTGCACCATGATGAAGCCGGGCGAAGGTGCATTGGTGGGAAACAGCAGCAAAGGGCTTTTTCTGATACACTCTGAAAGCATTGAAAATCCCTATGTATCCCCCAGACCTTTCCGGGTGAATGCGGGGCCTGTCCATGCCTACATCATGGCGCCGGGTGGGAGGACCCGTTATCTCTCGGAACTTGGGGCAGGTGATGAAATCCTGGGCGTCGACTGGAAAGGGAACGGGGTGCCACTTATCGTAGGAAGGGTAAAGATAGAGCGAAGACCCTTGCTTTTAGTGGAGGCTACAGGCCCGAATGGTCCCGTAACCACCATCCTTCAAAATGCTGAGACTATCCGCATGGTTACACCCAAAGGTGAGCCCATATCGGTCGTCAAAATAAAGCCCGGTGACAAGGTGTTAGGCCATGCAGAAGAAGCAGGCAGACATTTTGGGCACAAGATTGAAGAGACAATAACCGAAAAATGATTTGCATACCCATAATGGCACATGACAACCACGATGCCCTGAAAAAAATGGCGGAGGCAACTCCATTAGCCGATATATTGGAGCTACGCTTGGACCTGATGGAGACATTTGATCTCAAAGAGATCATACGATCTGCTCCGAAACCGGTTGTCGTTACCTATCGCTCCAAGAAGGAAGGCGGGCAGGGAAAAGCGGATTATGGAACCAGGGTCCGATATCTTATGGCCGCCATTAAAGCGGGGGCGGATTTTGTCGATGTGGAGTACTCCCTCCCCCTGGACCATCGTTCCCGGATTTTCCAGGACAGGGGAGGAACGGGGATCATTATATCGAGGCACTGCTTATATGAAACTCCCATCGAGGAAAATCTCCGGGGGCTCCTCAGGAATATGACAGCCACAGGCGCGGATATTGTGAAGATCGTAACTCAAGCAAAGACGCCCGAAGACAATCTCAGGGTTTTAGGGTTGCTTTCCATGGCTAAAAAACTGGGTGTCAAAATCATCGCCTTTTGTATGGGACCCCATGGCCGCATAAGCAGGATTGCGTGCACTCTTATGGGAGGATATCTGACCTTTGCATCTCTCGATACAGGCCAGGAGTCTGCTTCAGGGCAGATACCGGCCATAGAAATGAGGAAAATATTGGGGGCGCTTTCTTTATGATTATTGATCAGCATACGGATCTCTACGGTGTGTTAGGCAAACCTATAGGTCATTCCCTCAGCCCGGTTATGCATAATGCCGCGTTTTCAGCGACCGCGATCAACGCAGTCTATGTGGCCTTTGAAACTGAAGATGTGGATAAGGCAGTGCAAGGTATAAGGGGCCTCTGCATAAAAGGGATGAGTGTCACTATTCCCCTCAAATCCGCTGTAATCCCATACCTTGATGACATCGATCCCATGGCAGAGCGGATTGGGGCCGTTAATACAATCGTCAATGACGACGGCCGGTTGAGAGGCTGCAACACTGACTCCAGCGGCGCACTGAAGGCATTGGAGAAAAAAACCCATATTTCGGGCAAGAGCTGTATCATTATCGGCGCAGGCGGCGCGGCCAGGGCGATCGGATTCGCATTAAGAGAAAGGGATGTGAGCGTAACAGTGGCCAACCGGTCCTTGGAACGCGGGGAAGACCTGGCCCGCACTCTTGGATGCTCGCACATCCCTCTTAACAGGATCGGAGTCATAAAGGCGGATATCTTGATCCAGACAACACCGGTGGGGATGTACCCTTATATCGATCAATTTCCGATCCCTGGGGAAATCTTAGATCAAGGAATGGTGGTAATGGATATCATCTACAATCCGGCGGATACCCGGCTCTTGAAATTGGCCAGGGATAGGGACTGTGCCACAGTCAGTGGGGTCGATATGTTTATCCATCAGGGCGCTGAACAGTTCAGGTTGTGGACAGGCATCGATCCTCCGCTCGGAGTCATGAGGCATGCAGTAAATGAGGCGTTAAAAAAAGATGAAAGAAATTAATCCCAGATCGAAACTACATGGCACGGTCAGAATACCGGGCTCAAAAAGCATCACACACCGGGCGATCATTGCCGCGAGCCTGGCACACGGGAGGAGTGTGCTCAAGGATTTTCTGGAATGTGAAGACACACTCTACACTATAAACGCCCTGCGAAAGATCGGGGTGGAGATCTCCATCAATAGGGGCGATTTAGAAATCCAGGGGAGAGGCGGGGGATTTTCCCATGGTTCGATCAGAAAGGAGATCTATTTGGGTAACTCGGGGACCTCTTTCCGCCTGCTCCTCTCGGTAGTCGCCCTTTGCAGCGGGGAATTTTTCATTACCGGCGCAAAGCGAATGAAAAATAGGCCGATCGGCCCTTTGGTTGCATCCCTGAGTCGGCTTGGCGTGGACGCTTCATGGGTTGATATAGATGGTTGTCCTCCGGTATTTATAAGGGCAAAGGGAATACAGGGCGGCAGAGTCTCAATGGAAGGCAACCAGAGCAGCCAGTTTCTCTCTTCCCTTCTGCTCTCGGGCCCCTATGCCGATAACGACATTAAGATCGAGATCATAGGGGACTTGGTGTCAAAACCGTATGTAGATATTACTATTGATGTGATGAAGGAGTTTGGAATTCGGGTCGAGCGTGATGATTATAGCAGTTTCAATATCCCTTCAGGCCGGAAGTACAGGGCCCGAGAATTTGCCGTTCAAGGAGATGCCTCTTCAGCATCTTATTTCTGGGCAGCAGCAGCCGTGACCGGGGGAACGATTACCACTGATAATATCTATCCTCAGGCTACCCGGCAGGGCGATATCAGGTTCCTTGAAATTCTCGATGAGATGGGTTGTTTTATTGAAAAGGGATCGGATAACGTGACAGTCCACGGTGGGGACCTTTCAGGAATCGAAGCGGATATGGGTGACTTGCCTGATATGGTGCCCACATTGGCCGCAGTTGCACTCTTTGCAAAAGGAAGAACCATTATTCAAAATGTGCCTCACCTCAAGCTCAAGGAGAGCAATCGACTGCATGCCTTGGCCGTTGAATGGAGCAAACTTGGGGGCAGGGTTGAAGAACTTTCTGATAGCCCGTCTGGCCATGAGCCTGGCGGTGGTAGGCCTGAGAGTGCCCGGAGTCAGGATTAGAGATGAAGAGTGTGTCAACAAATCCTTCCCACAATTCTGGGACATATGGGATCAGCTTCAGGGGAATCAGGGAAACCCTTTTACATGGTAAAGGGAGAGGGAAAAATACCAAATTCTCATAGACATCCTTTGACAATCATGCTATTTGGAATTGCGTCGTAGTAAATGGTTTCTGAACGAAATAGGAGGAAATACTGGATGTTACTGAGTATGATGAGAAAGCAGGCCAAGTCCTGGCTGATAAAATTCCTAATCGGCATAATTTCCTTAGTCTTTATATTTTATTTTGGTTACTCCTTTTCTTCCAGGAAGGGTCTAAAAATCGCCTATGTCAACGGGGACATCATCAGCGGAATGGAGTATAAAAAGGAATACCATGATCTCGTTGAAGGACTTCGAAGACAGTATAAACAAATATGGAACGACAACCTGATAAAGGTATTTGACCTGAAAAACAGGGCGCTTGAGACGCTCATCAACAAAAAACTGATCAGCAGGGAAGCCAAAAAGTTGGGGCTGGATGTCACGGAGAGCGAGGTTCAGAAGGCCATAATGGATTATCCCGCGTTCCAGGTAAACGGGCGGTTTCATATGGGCCGTTATCAGGCCCTTTTGAGCAATAATCGCATGAAACCGGAAGATTTTGAGGCCAGCATGGCGCAACAACTGCTGGACGGAAAGGTAAAACAGTTTTTGTTCTCCTTTATGGAGGTGACTGACCGGGAAGTCCTGGATCATTATACCTTTGCCAATGAGAAAGTAAAAATCAGCTTTGTCCGGTTCAAACCGGATGATTATAAAAAATCAATCAAACCGGATCAGGCCTCCATGGAAGAGTTTTTTAAAAAGGACAGGGAGGGCTACAGGGTTCCGGAAAAAATCAAAATCGCCTGGCTGGAACTCGACCCAAAGGCATTCAGGGAACAGGTAAAGATCGGGGACAAGGAAATAGTGAGTTATTATGAATATCGCATGGACACCTTCAGGGAACCCCGTAAGGTGAAAGCCAGCCATATCCTGTTCAAATTGAAAGAGGACGCCACAGAGGCAAAGGAAAAAGAGGTCAGAGACATTGCCAAGGGGGTCCTTTTAGAGGCGCGTCAGGGCAAGGATTTTGCGGGATTAGCCCGAAAGTATTCTGAAGGCCCGACAAAATCCAATGGAGGAGATTTAGGCTATTTCGAGGCGGGCAAGATGGATAAGACCTTTGAAGATGCGGCCTTCAAATTGAAAAAAGGAGAAATAAGCGACCTTGTACGAACCCGCTTCGGGTATCACATCATCAAGGTGGAGGACATCAAAGAGGCAAGGACAAAACCGCTTGAGGAAGTTCGCGATCAGATCGTCGGGGATCTTACAAAGAACGCCAGCACAGAGCTTGCGAACGAAAAAGGGTTGTCCCTGATAGACCAGATGCCCTATGACGCAGACCTTTCCAAATATGCTGCCGAACATGACCTCAAAGTTCAATATACCGGCTATTTTTCCCGTAATGAACCTATCGATGGCATAGGAGGAACCGACACCCTGCGCCAGTCACTTTTTGCCTTAGAAGGAAAAGAGACAAGCGATTTGATGGAACTGGAAGGCAAGTTTTACCTGTTTCAGGTGGTGGACAGGAAGGCATCTTACGTTCCTGAACTGGATGAAGTAGCCATTAAAGTCAAGGAGGCCCTTATCAAGGATCTTGCGGCCAAAAAAGCAAAGGCTGCCGCTGAAAGCTTTTTAGCAGGGCTGAATAAAGGAAAGTCGTGGAATGAACTTGCAAAGCAGAATAAAAAAAAGGCCGAGGAGACGGATTTCTTTTCACGCAGGGATCCCGTGCCCAAATTGGGGAATGTTCAGGGCCTTGCCGATGCCGTCTTCGCTTTAAGCCAGGGCAAAAGGTACCCGGATACGATTTTTGAAAACGATCTTGGCGCTTACGTTATCAGATGGGATGACCATAAAAAAATCGATGATAATAAGTATCTAAAAGAAAAAGAGAAATACCGCATGTCACTAATGCAGGTAAAGCACAAAACAGCTTTTGAAAACTGGCTCACGGACCTGAGAAAGAATGCGGAGATAGAGATCGTTACGCCTGTGACAGGGGGGTGATCTGTTCCCCCTTGCGGGGGGCTTTATAGTTCGTCAAATTACCTCATAAATCCAGACGCGTCCACCCGCTCTTATTTCCTCAGTCCTTTTTACAAGGCGTTTCTTATGGAGGTTCAATAGTCTCGTCCCGCTCGTATTGGCCTCAAGATTCATGTCTTTAGATAGTTCTTTGGCAGTGATCCCGCCTTTCTCCATGACCAGGTTCAGTGTTTGTTTCAGATAATTATTGAGACTCCCTAAAAGGATTTTTTTTCCATCCCTCAGTTCAACCATAGCAGCAAGACCCTTTCTCTCAAGCGCAACCTCAATGTTTTCTTCCTGGTTTTCATTGAGCCCTGTTAAAATAATATACCTGTTTCCATATTCGCCACCCAAAAGCCTTGAGACGAGCTTTGCCACTATCTCGTCAGCACATGAATAGTCAATGACCCCTATCTTTGAAAAATCAAGGGCTATGACATCCCCATCCTCTTCATTTCCAATTTCCCGCTCTATACGGTCCCTTATCACCTGTCCCGACGGCCTCGTAACAAGATCACTTGAACCGTTTTTTAGCTCTTCTTTGAGAATTTTGTGAAGGTTGTATTTAGATATGTTTTTCATTCCCAAACCTCAACCGTCATTCCCCATTTTTACTGTCATTCCCGCGAAGGCGGGAATCCAGTTCATAAATGGAGTCGGTTCTTCTCTTTTTCCACCTAAGTCAGTCACGTTTCGATTCCCTCAGTCTGCCCTTATCTGAATATATCTAATTATTTCTATTGGTTGCTGAAGCTAATCTTTTTTCAGCGATATTTAAGTATTCTATATTATTATCAATACCGACAAATTTTCGATTTTGCTTTTTGCATACAACACCTGTTGTTCCACTACCGCAAAATGGGTCAAAAACCAAGTCACCAGTGTTACTGGATGCCAATATAGCTCTTTCAATTACTCCTTCCGGCTTTTGTGTCGGATGTTTGCCAAAAACTTTTTCAGAATGATCAACTGACGGCATTTTCCAGATATCTCTCCATACAGATTTCATCGTTTTCCCATTTGAAATAGCTTTTAGTGTTTTATAATTAAAAGTATGTTTTGACTGTTTGGTTTTAGCAGCCCAAATAAGATGTTCAGAGGCATGAGTAAAATATCTATGCGTTAAATTTGGAGGAGGCTCTTTCTTTTCCCATACAATATTGTTTAGTATTTTAAAATCTAACTCCTGTAAGGCAAATCCCACCGAAAAAATATTATGAAATGTTCCACAGACCCAAATCGTACCATTTACTTTCAAAATTCGCTTACTTTCTAACAACCATTTCTTATTGAAATCATGAATAGATTCAATATGACGTGATTTATCCCATTCTCCTTTATCTACAGATACTTTTTTCCCACTACTACATGTTATACCACCAGATGACAAAAAATAGGGCGGATCTGCAAAGATAAGATCAACGCAATTGTCTGGTATATGTGGCAGAAATGAAAAGGTATCTCAATATCATAATAAAATGGTGAAATATTACTTTCAGCAATTTTTGACTGTAGATCAAAATCAAATATGTTTAAATCATTGGTAAAATAATATCTCATAAAATCTAATCATGACCCCTGGCATAACCGGGGATGGCACCCTTGCGAGTCCAGCAACGCATGGTTACGTGGTTATAAATCAATTGCCTTTGACAATTCGCTCAATGAACCTTTTTACTTCGTTATTTATCAGACCTTTCCATTCTGGAGCGTCATAATTACTCAAAGCCCGGCATTCTGTAATCAGTTCTCTGATACTTCTTGGGCTTAGTCCCCCAGCTTTAAAGCCGGCTTCAAATAGTTTAGAAAAATCATCAAGCCTGATTGGAATGATCTGAAGTGGGAGCTTACTGTCATCTGGTTTGTACCAGTTACCGCTTTTAAACGTTTCGGCGGTGTTACTGTCTATGTTTAAGGCTATAAATAGTCCATATACTCGTTTACCTGTATTTTCATGTTGTTCGGCTATTTCGGCAACGTGGCGACGTACCGGCTCACCTTCGGCGGCCTCCTGTCGGGATGATGAGGTTAATGTGACTTCGACAACCAGAACATAATCTTCGAATTCAAAGATGAGATCGGGACCTCTGCCTGGTGCTGGTGCGATTGGTAAGAAATCCTGGTCAATTTTAAATCGTCTGGCTTCCCAGGGTTTATTTGTCAGAGAATTAATGGCTAAAAAAGCTCTCCAAAGAACCCACTCAAAGTAAGCTGGTGCTTCTCCGGCTGGTATGCTTATCACTTCATCATTAAAAGGGATTTTCTTGCGTGGATTTTCAAGGGCAAGCATGTAGCATAAAATCTCTTCCCAATTTATAATTTGTTTATTTGCAAATTCGTTTTCTTTTATCTGGCTCAATTGCCCTTCTATTCCGTGGCGAATGTTTGATAGTTCTTGAGGCGTTTTATCTTCGAGTTTTGGGAGGCCAATTTCTTCACCCAATTCTTGGATACTATTAACTAATGATTTGATAACAGTTTGTGCTGTTTCTCTGTTATCAGTTGGTAATACAGCACCCGTCCATATTTCTTTTATGTATGTATTGTCATCATAGACTGTAAATTCATCTTCAAGGAGTTTATCAACCAGTATGCGTTTTTCCGGTAATATTGTTATTCCTCTGCCAGAAGATTGAAACAGACCTGTGGCCTTAAGATATCGAATATTTAAATCTGCGTAATCTATAAGGGTTCTTGCCCTTGTTATGTCGCCGCTTGTTACTTTTAATCTCATTTCACGGTCAAATCTTTTTTTGTTATCGCTCTTTTCTCTTTCTTCTCTATATTTAAGAATTTCGTCTGTAATGCTTTCGTATCCGTTTTCGGGGCTTGTTAATTGCAAAACAACCATTTCCCAAAATCTTATCACTGGCTCGACTTTTTTGTTTTCGAGATTTATCAGGATTTCGAGTATATGGCGTAAAGGCGAGAATTGCTCAAATTTGTATCTGGTTTCAAATACAGATGGTATCCTGTAGGCTACCAATACTCTTAAAAAGCATTCTTGCTGTGCGGGTATTGTATTGGCATTGATAAGATTGATTCCGCTTGGAGTCACTTCATATGGTATCCCCGAAAAACCAGGATGTTCTTTGATGAAATCTTTGTATTTAGTATCTATCCCTTTTTGGTGTCCTCTCGTGAGATGTTGAACCACAAAACCTAATTGAGCAAGGGCACTTCTCCATTTTCTTCCTAAATCGCTAAAGTCCTGTGAATAGTCCTGGTCAATTCGTTCAGCTTTTAAGATTTTGCGAATCCACTTTCTCTGTCTTTTCCTACCAGATTGCCATGATATTCTGAATGCGCCAAAGCAATTAAAGCGTCTCTTAAACGGTAAGGGGTTCTGACTGTTGTGTTTCCTATGTGCCAAAAATTTGCCATAATCAAAAACCTACAAATAGGTATTCTTGTACTTTGTTATTGTTGTCGTTTATTTTGTGTCCATGGTTTCCTGCGCTGTATCGATAGTCTATCGAAACAACTTCGACCTGGCTTTTATATTTTGCCATGAGGTTTGTTAGCTCTTCCTGATTCGGAAAGGAATTCGATGAATAGGAAACTATCAGAATACTGTTTTTAAATTTTCGAAACAGTTTATCAAACGCGTCATGTGCTCCTGTCCTTGAATTGAAGGG
>JAFDDR010000078.1 GCA_019310785.1 Deltaproteobacteria bacterium | reverse complement strand
GATGAGGGCAAGATTTACATCTCCGAAATTTTTCATGAAGATATCGTGCCGAGACTCATGATAATGCACGCAAGAATCGGGAACATCAACTGTGAATTCGCGGGAGAGCAATATAAAAACTGGGTCATTGAGTTCAGATCGACTCGATCAGGTTTCGATATTGTTGACTTTGAGTATGATGAAGACTCAAGGAGTTTCGATCTGGCTCCCAGGCAATTAGTTGACATATAGGAGGCTGTCCGAGAACTCACCAAAGTTGTCATTTCGAGCCCCGCCCCGTGGGCGGGGCTCGGAATGACAGAAGCGAAGGGGCCGAAATGACATAAAAACCTATTCTCGGACAGGCTCATAGAAGATTCTATAACTTTTTAGAATCATAAGTCTTTTAACGGCAACCTGTTTATACCATCAAGCCCGTCATGCCATTACTCCATTATTCCAATACTCCGGTTGCGGAGCGGAACTAAATTCAGATGCTTGAAAGCAAATTTATCGGAAAAACTCTGACCATGCCGCCCTCATGTCCTTTTTGCGGGCTTCTTATAGAAAAACCGCGGGAATTGGAATCCCGCAGACCGGGTGAGATGCCCGTGGGGTCATGCTCCTGCGGTGCTGTCTATGCCTGCGACGAAACAGGACATAACCAGGGCGCGGCCATGATCGAAGCCCTGGTGTTTGGTTGCGACATGGACTGGGACCTGGCATGGAACCTTTTGCCGGAGGAGGATTACAAACAGGAAATCGTAGAAGACTATGATTACATAAGGCACTTGATTGTCCCGGGGGGATTCATTGATAGCAGGCGAATATCGGGCGTGCTTTTCTTTTTTAGATTGCACGAGGATGTTCAGGAGGTCACCTCGGAAGGGGTTCGCAAAAGGCTCAAGAAAGCCAGGCCTTCCCCTGTCTCACCTGAACGTCCGGACTCGCGTACAGGAAAGAAGTCCCTGTCAAAAAAAGAAATTGAAGAACTCGTAGGGAAATTTCGGATTGAACCGATATTAAGCGTTGCAGGAGAAGACAAGAGATTGATCAAAAATCTTCAAAGATTGATTTATTCGGGAGACGATTTATTCCGTAAAAGGGCCGCGGAAATCTTGGGCCGGGCATGCGCCGTCATTGGCGAGAAAGATCCCGGGGCCGTTTCCAAACTTCTTCAGGGTCTGTTCTACGCTATTTCGGATACTGCCGCCTTTACATGGGGGGCCTTTGAGGCGATTGGAGAAATTATAAGCCATAGACCGGATCTGTTTGCAGGATATGTCCCGCAGCTATATCAGTTTTTGGCCGATGAAACGCGGCGTGCCCAGGTCCTTCAAACCATTGGCAGGGTTGCCATGTCAAGGCCGGATCTTCTCCGCAAGCACACCTTTCACTTTTTCACTTATCTTGAGGATTCCGATCCCGCAGTGCGCGGTTACACGGCTTTGCTCATGGGGAACCTCGATGCCCATGAGGCCAAAGAAGACCTGGAAAAGCTCCTGGATGAGTTCCATGAAATTGATATCTATGAGAACGGTAATTTAGAGAAAATGACAGTGGGCCAGGTGGCGAAAGAGGCCCTGAAGAAGATAAGTGACTAATGTTTAAAGTGAACTAAAGTGTCTGAAGTTGTAAAAAAAGCGCCCGGCATGATTCGGCTATGATGATAAAATATCTCTTCTCTTCCCTGGAGGGGGACATCGCCCTTGGGCCTGAAGACCTGGCAAGGCCCTTTTTAATCACACCCTCAGAACACCACCCCTTCCTCACGCTCGGGGACTACTTCGAGGCCATCAAAGATTTCATTTTAGAGGATCATGGTAAGCCCCTGATGGCCGTTATCAGGGAGCGGTCAAATAAGGATATTAGTCAAGACAGCATCCAAAAAATATTGATTCGGAGTGAGAAACACGGGGTTCTTTATCATCTGGCCAGTGTCGAGATATTTTTTGACATATCGCTTTCCGTACCCCCTCACCCTGCCCCTCTCCCCCAAGGGAGCGAGGGAAATATGCCGGTAGAGATCCACATTGAGGACGGTAAACAGTCCCTTTGTGCCAGACACTCCGTAAAACTCTCCGTAAGCACGGCCGTCTCTGAAAAAGGAAAGGGCCATTTAAGCCATGAATTTGATATTCTCAAATTCTTAGACAGGACCTTTGACCTACCATACCTGCCAAGGCCCTGTTTCGCAAGGGCAATAGAACGTCATTCCGGCCCTTTGAAGCAAAACCTGTCCATGGTCTTAGCCGATTGGTTTGAAGACTACCATGAATGGCACCTTTCCATTGACAAAGCGTCGGGAAAACAGCGGGTCTGCATATGGGACTTAAAAAACGGCCATGGATTTGCATCTAAAGAGGAAAGCTTTGAGATATTCAGGCAGGCGGCTAAAATTCTCACCCTCTATTATGACACCCGGAATTTCAACCAGATTTATCCGTGGCACCATGCGGCAGGGGATTTTATTGTAAAAAACAGGAACGGAATCATTGATGTCAGACTCACCACGGCCAGAAGATATGAGTCCTTCATGGGGGTTTTTTCAGACGAGAATGTTGACCCTGTAATCGCCATTGTATACTTCTTTTTAAACCTGACCATCAGAATACGATTGGACAGGCTGGACGGACTGGGGGATACGGTATGGGCCGGGAATTTTTCTGTTGAGGCCGCGATAAAGGGATTTTTCGAGGCCCTTCGGATCATGGAGACGGATGGAGGGTATTCCCCGGGTAAAGTTGATAATTTGCTTTCCCTTATCAAATCATTTTCCTCGGAAGAGATTGAGAAACTCCTGTATTCACTGTTGGAAATGTACAGAAAAGACGATCCCGGCGATTTTCCCATAATACAGTCCAATCTGAAGGGCCATGTCAACCGGCTCTACCGGACTATTCAAGTCTTTTAGAAATACCCTTGTAAGTTCTCAAGTATCCGTTCACGGGGTATTTAATTTGGTAGAAATCTCAAATAACAAATTCCAAATAACAAACAAATTCCAATGACCGAAATCCAAAATTCCACACAAGTTCTGGGAATCCTTATGACAAAGCCCAATGAACGAACTCTCCCGGCCTGTCAGCCGCAATATTATGGAGGGCCGGTGGGAACCAGATCAGTTTTGGTCATTGGATATTGAGATTTATTTGTATTTTGGTGCTTGGAATTTGGAATTTTGTTGATTTTTGGTACTTGAACGTCCCGTGAACGGTTACAAAATATTTTATCCCATTTGACTGTTCCGAATTTCCATATCCGCCCCGAGATCCCCCAAGGGTGTTCTAATGGCCTTTGAGACCGATATCAAGAGCGATGCCTTCTCAAAATCCCTTCTCCCCGCCGCTTCCAGCAGTTCCTTGGACAGCGAATAGAGCTTTTGATATACCCCATCAAGATCAAAGGCGGGATAGGATTCCCCATTTTTGAATCCGGCCTTGCCGCATACTCGGGCCTTTCCCTTAATGGAAGTGGGAATGCCGTAAACACGACATGTGATGGGCCGGTGAGGGTAAAGGATACACTCCTTTTGATCGTCCAAAAGCGGGCATCTGATTCTCTCTTTTGCTAAAGCTTCCGTCCCCATTTCTGAGGCACCGCCGCTTTTTTGCATCTTTTTTTCGAGTTTCTTGAGTTCCCTGTCCATCTTGTCGCCCCTCAGAAGAGCGGCGCGCCTTTCTTTTCTCCCTAACATGTCAAAATGATTTTTAAGAAAAGCCGCTTCGATCAGAAACAGGCCAAACAGGGCGTGACAGCAATCAGAGCAATGAGGCTTGCATTTGATGCACTCAGGATAATCCTGCTGCATCTTCTGAAATGCCTGGTCCGCCCTTGCCGCTAAGTGCTCGTAACGTTCTAAAAGGTGAGTGAGGGTCATATTAAGAGTTCATAGGCTCGCGGGTGGACAGACATTTCTATAGGCTAAGGCATTACCTGCCGTTCAAGCCTTGCGGTGGGGTTCAAGTCTTTTGAGGAGTTCAGGATGGACGTCAAACCCGAGGGCAACGGCCCTGTCCATGTGTTCGATCGCCTTATCATAATTATCATCGTTAAAGTATGCAGAGGCAAGATTGTTATGTCCCAATGCAAAATCGGGCGCAAGCTTAACCAGTTTTTCTCCCGTGTCTATAGCCTTTGCCACATCATCATTCTGGAGATAGGAATTTATCAGATTGCTCCATGCCTGTACAATATCGGGATTCAGCTCAATGGCTTTGTTAAGGGCATCAATAGCCTCTTCTGTTCTTAGCATCTGGAGATAGGCAAATCCGAGATTTGCATAACCCCTGGCATATCTCGGTTCAATCTCTATGGCCTTGAGATTGGCCTCAACGACCCTGTTGAGATCTCCCTTTTTAAAATAGATGTAGCCTAAATTGACCCAGCCCTCGAACATCCTGCCGCTATTGCCAATGGCATCGTTGAATGCCCCAATCGCCTCATCTAATTTTCCCTGTTCCATGAGGGCAACACCCATATTATAGCTTGAACTGGCACATTCCGAATTATCTGCAAGAATTTTTTTTTGCTCTTCAATAAATTCTACGGCAGCCTGTGGCGTTTTCATGATATTCCTCTGAATATGAAAAGAGGTCGCAATCCCATAGGAATAGCGACCTCTTATGCTATCTGATTACGATTATTTTTAAACATGAATCACGGTTTATTAGTGATCCTCGGTAACCCCTCTGCCCTTCATACCATACATTGTACTGCTGCCGGTGGAAAAATAGATCAGTTTTTCTTCAGTAATCAGGGCTGTCGCGGCCTTCTTGACCGCTCTGGCCTTGGTGTCGGGAATCACCTTCCTCACCGCCTTCTCCATATCGCTGAAGTAAAACTTGGTCTTTTTGCTCTTTTCGGCAAAGTCCATAATAGCCTTTTTGATATCTTCCATGTCGAATACTCCTTACATCATTGGGGTAACTGCCCCGCAGTATGCGGGGCAGCCCCGCCAAATCACTTTCTTATTCAATACCGCCCGCTGCCCTGGAGACTGCCCAGGCCGCCTCAGTATATTTAAACTGGGTTGTCGTGCGGTACGTGTCATATTGGAGTCGATAATCATCTATGAGATGATCAGTAAATGGAAGATCACACTTCTCAAAGAATTTCTCCCATCCGATCCTCTTGGCCCAGTCTCCCAACCTCTCATACTTGTTGGCACCGGCCGCATATGTCTCAACGATTTTCCTGGTCGTTTTGCAAACTTCCTGAAACCTCGGGAATTCATTGGGAAGCCAGGGAACTACTACCTTGGAAAAAGCTGGTGGAGTAAGCCGGTTGGATATCTTACCGCCCGCTAAGATGGTCACGCCGTCACCTTCCTTGTCCGCAAGGGGAACGGCCATGCACATGGTATAGCAGTTACCGCAGAACATGCAGCGTTCTTCTTTGATCTTTACGGTCTTTTTACCGTCTTCGGTCTTGGACGGAGAGATGGCGCCTGTAGGACAGGCCGCGATCACCAATGGAATCTCGCAAAGAGAATCCATGACCTCATGGTCAATAACCGGTGGTTTTCTATGGTAACCCAGAAGCGCGATATCCGAGCAATGCACGGCACCGCACATGTTCAGACAGCAGGCCATGGAAATCCTGACCTGGGCCGGAAGGGTCATGCCCTGGAAATACTCAAACAGGTCATCCAGGACGGCCTTGACCATGGACGATGCATCGGTCGCCGGCGTATGACAGTGGAGGAATCCCTGGGTATGCACAATATTTGTTACACCTGCGCCCGTTCCGCCTATGGGGAACTTGTAACTGCCGGTTACGTGTTTGCGTTCATTTAGATCCTTTTTCAGTGCCTCCATCTTTTCCTTACTGTCGGTCATAAATTCGATGTTGTTCCGGGTGGTAAATCGCAAATACCCTTCACAATACTTGTCCGCAATTTCGCACATCTCGCGAACATGCTCTACCGACATGAAGCGGCAGCCACCCACTCGAACCGTATAGACCTCATCCCCGGTCTCGGACACATGGACCAGAATACCCGGCTCAAGGATCTCGTGATATTTCCATTTCCCGTAATTGTTCTGGATAACAGGAGGGAAATACTGCCAGAAGTGCCTTGGCCCCAGATCCGTGAGCCTGTTTTCCATCGGTTTATCCGGGTTAAAAAGTCCTAATCTATCTGTAGATAATGCCATTGTTATTCCCTCCTATCTCTTATGCTTGGCTCGGTATGCATTTATATCTCGCTCAAAACCACCCGGAACATCTTCGGATTTCCAGAAGATGTATGGATTGCTCCTGGGCTCGGTCACCATCTGCGGCATGGGCGGAATCTCGAGAATTTCTAAGAATTTCGGAATACCGTAACGCTGAATCAATTCACCTAAGCGCTCACGGTTCTTCCCCTCTTCCATCCACCAGTCCCACACTTTTTCCACGATCTCTTTGATATTATCGTAGGGCTCCTCGCATTTCACAAACGGAATGGTCAGGACCGCCATCTGGGCACCCTCAAGAATAGGAGCCTTGGCCCCGAACAGGATGCTGCACCCGGTGTCCTCACCCGGTCTCAGTGCCCTGGGCATGACATTGATGCAGTGCATGCAGCGGGTACATTCCTTATCATCGATCATAAGCTTGCCGTCTTCCATCCACATACATTCTGTTGGGCACAGATTGATGACCTCTTTCTCAATGTCAAATTTACCCCAGTCTTTTCCGGCGTGAGCCCCTGCATTGGGTGGAATCTCGCCGCCGATGTACGCCTGGACCGCTTCCTGGTCTATCCGGATATTATCTTTCCAGGTTCCGATGTAAGACATGTCTGACCGGGCAATTGACGCCACACAGCCGTTGGGACATCCATCAAATTTGAACTTAAACTTGTAAGGGAACGCAGGACGGTGTAATTCGTCCTGATAGTAGTGGGTCAGTTCGTAGCACATGGCCTGTGTGTCAATGCATGACCATTCGCACCGTGACTTGCCTAAACAACAGGAAGGGGAACGCAGATTCGAGCCGGAGCCACCGAGGTCCTGCTGAAGCTGGTGACCCAACTCATAAAAGACAGGCTCTAACTGCTCTGTAGTTGTTCCCAGGAAAATAATATCCCCCGTAGAACCGTGCATATTCATTAGGCCACTGCCCCGGTACTCCCACAGGTCACAGATGGACCTGAGATAGTCCGTGTTATAATACTTACTCATAGGCTGGTTAACGCGCATGGTGTGGAAATGGGCAACAGCAGGAAATTTTTCCTGAAGATCCGAATAACGACCAATGACGCCACCGCCGTACCCGAAAACACCAACGATACCACCGTGCTTCCAGTGGGTCTCACCGTCTACAAAAGAATCCTCCAACTGGCCTAACACGTCTTCAACACAGTCGCTATCCACCAGCATCCGATCATCAGCCAGTTTCTTCCGGTGCAGGGCCTCGCGTTTGGAATCGGCCACAAAGCTCGGCCACGGGCCTTTTTCAAGCTCGTCACACATTGGGATATCATGTTTGACCTTGAAATTCTTGAGCTCTTCTTCCGTGTAATTGTTCAGCTCTTCATCGGAATAGATCCTTAGCTCATCATATTTCAGTTCTTTTTGGTCTTCTCTCGCTTCAAAAGCCATTGTCTATGCCTCCTTATTGCTATTTACAAAACTTAATTTTTAGGAGCAAAACTAAAAATATCGTACGCTTACTTTCACCTCCTCCCTTATAATGATCATGATTCCTGAAATAGTACTAAATATTTTGATTTTTGTCCTTTCTGCCATGGGTTTTGAGCCTGTGGCAGATCAATTAACACAACTATTTGTGAAAAAAATAATTAGTTAATTTTTCAGATAGTTAAGGTTTTTCTTATAATCAAAAGCCTTTTGGGTTGTCAATAAAAAAATCCATTGAAAAACCCACGAATTTTTTATTGACAATCATGACTGGTCGTGTTCCTAATCTTAAGAATCGCCATACATTAATAAAAAAGTGAACCATCTGTTAACCACTTAAAATGAAAAGAGATTTTTACATGCAGCCACGCATTATTATTGCAGCATTAAGGGGGGGGGCAGGCAAGACCATGGTGTCACTGGGTCTTATATCCGCCTGGCGCAAAAAGGGCTCCCGTATTGCCCCCTTTAAGAAAGGCCCCGATTTTATTGACGCAGGATGGCTCACCTTTGCCGCTGATCGATCATCCTATAATCTGGACACATTTTTGATGAACAGCGAACAGGTCCTTGAATCTTTTATCTTGCATTCAAATAAGGCCGACCTTTCCGTTATTGAAGGAAACCGTGGACTTTATGACGGCCTTGACCTGGACGGACGCTGCAGCACCGCGGAATTGGCTAAACTTCTGAAAACCCCGGTCTTAATCATCTTAGATGTAACCATGACAACCCGGACCATGGCAGCCGTCCTTAAGGGATGCCAGGTCTTTGATCCGGACGTGAATATTGCAGGAGTCATCCTGAACAGGGTGGCAGGATCACGCCAGGAGACCCTGATCAGGACAGCGGTTGAAAAATACTGTGGCATACCCGTGGTCGGATCCGTGCCAAAGCTGAAAGAGGACCCGTTTCCCGAACGGCATATGGGACTTATCCCTTTTCAGGAAAGAGATCACGCTGAAAAGGCTATTTTGTGGACCAGGGAAACA
Organism: Deltaproteobacteria bacterium; assembly: GCA_019310785.1. Lineage (GTDB taxonomy): Bacteria > Desulfobacterota > DSM-4660 > Desulfatiglandales > Desulfatiglandaceae > JAIOSR01. The sequence goes on along the minus strand of JAFDDR010000078.1, from coordinate 15,045 downwards.
GTTAAAAAAAATCTGGATCTGGATGAGATCTGGAAAATGGCCCACAGGGTAGTTAGGTTGGAAACACTGCCTAAAGACCGGGAATCAGAATCAAGAATAAGAAGAGGGCACGATGCTCCCCGGATCGGTTTTATCAGGGACAGGTCATTCTGGTTCTATTACCCTGAAAACCTGAAGCAATTAGAAGAGTTAGGCGCTGTCCTGGTTGAAATAGACGCAATTTCAGACTCTGAATTGCCGCCATTGGATGCCTTATATATTGGCGGCGGATTTCCCGAGACTCAGGCACAGCCCTTGGCAGATAATCAAAGCTTCCGCAACTCCCTGAGAGAGGAAGTAGAAAATGGCCTGCCCGTTTATGCAGAGTGCGGCGGTTTCATGTATTTAGGCCAAAGCCTCCTTGTGAACGATATGACCTACCCCATGGTCGGCGCACTGCCTGTGGAATTTATTCTTCAAAAAAAACCACAGGGTCACGGGTATACGATTTTGGAAGTAGACAGTTCAAATCCTTATTATCCCGTTGGTGAGACCCTTAAAGGCCACGAATTTCACTATTCAAAGGCCGTGCTCACAGGGAAAGAGGATGTAGATTTTGCATTTAAGGTAAGCCGGGGCAATGGAATTGATGGGCTAAGAGATGGAATTTTAAAGAAAAATGTGCTGGCCACCTATACCCACATTCACGCGGCGGGAACCCCCCTGTGGGCAAAAAGTCTTTTCAGATCGGCATATGATCACAGAGAAAAATGAATATTTTTTTCTGTACACAAAAAGAACAATTGACAACACAAAAAACGTGACTTATATTGATTAACTTAAAAGTATTTGCCAGGCGAAAAACAAATACGCATAGAAAAAGATCTTAATAAAAGGAGGTTATTTGGTATGCCAACAGTAGAATTTGAGGGGAACACCTACAATGTTGATGAAGACGGTTTCATTGACGATTTCAACAATTGGAATGAGGCATGGATGAGGCACGTAAAATCAACGGAAGGTATTGAGGAAATAACCGACGAGCATACTAAGGTCGTCGAGGTCCTCCAAGAGTATTACAAGAAAAACGGGATTGCCCCCATGGTCAGGATCCTGTCCAAGGTCACAGGATACAAGCTGAAATACATCTACGAGTTGTTTCCCTCAGGACCGGGAAAAGGCGCATGTAAAATGGCAGGGTTGCCGAAACCAACCGGCTGCGTCTAATTCCACAAAGACACAAATTATTCTTTTATAAAGAAAAGGCGCAAGAGACACCATAAATATAATAATGGTGCCTTTTGCGCCTTTTTCGTATGAACTGAAAAGACTGCCAGATAAAAGGCGTTTAAGTCTTACTTCGAAGCGCCTTTCCTGCAAGCGGGTTATAGAGTTTGGTAATTGCAAATTTCATGACATCAAGGCTCTTCAATTCAAAAATGATATCTGCCAGGGTAATCTGGGCCTCATCAGGAAGCACACAGGCATTTGAAGAATCAAACTCTATGTCGGGAAAACCCTTTTGAAGCTTTTTCTGGTCTTTTTTGCTCATGGCCACCTGGACAGCCTTTTTACCATCTATTTCCTGAATATGATCTCCCAGGCCCAGCTCTTCGATTTTTTTTTGCTGTTCTTGATCTAAAAATAGATTAATACAATAATCAGCCATTTAAGCACCTCCTGTTGCCAAATTAAGGTTTCCTAATGTTGAAATTTTACATTCTTCCTATATATGAGGTTTTTTTTGTTGTCAAGACGTTTTACTTTGTCTCAAGCATATAATATTAGCTTTAAGGTGAAAATAAATCCAGCAATATTCAATTCCGAATTTGAAGTTTTGCGCAATTTGTTAGCAGCGCAACATTTAGAGGCTTTAGATACATGCAATTTGAAAACCATATCAGGAATGAATACAACAAATGCGACAGTCCTGAAAACACCTTGAACAGAATTCAGGATGGTTTCAAACAACTTGGCTTGGAACCCGTATACGCCGGGGTCAGGGCTTCGGATTTCCTCTTCTGGGGAAGGGTTTGGATCGATTCCCTAAAGATCGTCTGCGAAGGCAAAGGTATCACCGAGGAACTGGCTAAGGCAAGCGCCTATGCGGAACTCACCGAACGTCTGAGTGCCGGGCTGTATTATCCCGCGTTTGAAGAACAAGTCAGATTCCACCTGCCGGGAATCTACGGCCCCAAGACCATCAGTTTTTTGAATTACGAATGGATGCACGGATATGTGCGGGCGCACCAAAATGAACTGGGCAACTCCCTGACCATAGAGGAACTGCTCAAAAGGGAAAAACACCTCAAAAGAGAAGATCTGGAGGAGATCAAAGGCTGCGAAATGGCAAGACATTGGGTGGACGGTTATTCTTTACTGCGAGAGGAGACAATTAAGGTCCCGGTCAAATTTCTGGCCTATATCCACGGCTCTAACGGCATGGCGGCGGGCAATACCATTGAAGAAGCCATGATTCAGGCGAGTTGCGAGATACTGGAACGTTACGCTCAAATCAATATTGTCAAACCGGAGAAGGTCATTCCAACCATCGATCCGGACTCTGTGGATCTTTCTTTAATCCACAACATGATCGACTTTTATGATGGATTCAATGTCGTGGCCACCATAAAAGACCTTTCCTTTGACGGAAAACTACCGGTCATAGGGGTTCTTTATACCAATCGGAATTTGCCTTCGGACAGATTGGAACATATGTCCCTGATAGCCGGAGCATCCTTCAACCTTGAGGAAGCCCTGTCCAGATGCTTTACCGAAGGCATGCAGGGGAAAAAGACCCTTTTGTCTCCAAGAACGAAGCTCAACAAAGCCGTTGTCCCCGGATCCCAGGTTAAAGACTATTATATGCTGATGAGATACGGGATCTCACCAAAAGATATTTCTTTTTTGAAAGAGGGGGAGGTCGCAAACTTTCCACGGGGCAGCAAAAAAGACATCTTCGAAGAAATCGAGGGGCTCAAAAATATAGCAAGAGAACTCCGAACCGACTGTATCCTGCTGAACCACACCCATCCGATCCTGAATTTCCCTGTGGTTCGCGTAGTTATCCCTGGGATCTCGGATTTTCTCCCTTTTTTACCCTACAATATCTTGACCAATGAAAAGACCAAACCCTCCACTGCCTGGAAAGGGGAATCCTTTAAAAAGATAATGGAAAGTTTTTTTGCCGAGCATACAAGGGCTTTTTAATTGTCACCTTTTTTATAAAGCTCAGGCCTTCTCTCCGGAAGAAAATATCTCATCCTGTGTGTTCTTACATCCCGAAGCATTCCAGCCTCAAGCTCGGCAAAAAGGATTTTTTCACTTTTCCCCATATACTTAGCCAACAATCGACCATCAGGCCCGAAAACTACTGCAACCCCCGGAAATGCAAGGCCTGCCCCGGTTTTTCCCATCTGGTTACAGGCAACCACAAACATACCATTATCAAAGGCCCTGGCGGGCAAATGCCTCAGCCAACTCTTAAATTTTTCATTGGGTTCTCCCCTTGGAGAGGCATGGGGAATAAAAACAATATCAGCCCCCATAAGGGCCATGCGGGTACTTATCTCGGGGAAATGGGCCTCGTAACAGAGCTGCACGCCGAACGTGGTGCTTTCGTGAGAAAAGACCTTGATCTCCTGGCCTGCCCCGATCAAACCTTCCGGGCCTGCTATCACCTGGGAGATATAGGGTTTTTCGTCATCAGAAATCTCTACGAGACCCGCAATAAGGACCAGAGCGGCCTCCCGGGCCATACGCACCAGACGCTCCATGACCCTCTCGGAATCCAGACCTCCGTAAACATCGAAAGGCCGTGTCAGGACATAACCGGTTACGCAAAGCTCCGGAAAACAGACGATGTCCGCCCCCGCCTTTAAGGCCTCGGATACAAAGGATTGCATCCGGTCAAGATAGGCCTCGGATACAAAGGATTGCATCCGGTCAAGATTTTTTTCGATCTCGCCCGGCGCGGAATGCATGCATACTGCGGCTATATTCAGGTTACCTTTTTCCAAATGAAAAACTCCACAAAGCAATTACTTTCTCTTTTCCTACCAAGAAAGAATTGCTTGATCTAGTTCTTGTTTGTATGTCGGTAATGTCATTGACACCATGTTTGTTTCTTCCTAAGATTATACCATGACCATACTTTATGCCACATATCTAATCCTGACAACCGGTCTGTTCATATTTCTGTCTCCCTACTTTTGGATTTATACCCGAATAACCGGGCGATACCGCGACCACATTGAAGAGCGTCTGGGATTTGTGCCTGATAAAGTGATCAAACGGCTTTCCGGGTCCCCTCGAATCTGGATTCATGCGGTGTCCTTGGGAGAGATCAAGGCGGCGGACGCCATCATCGAGGCCCTGAGCATTATGATGCCTGGCTGTTCGATTATCCTTTCAACATCTACCGAACACGGGCGTGACCTGGCAACAAAGACCCTTGGAGGAAAGATCCCCGTGGTTTATGCGCCGGTCGATTTTATAGGTTCTGTATGCAGGGCGCTTGCCGCGGTGCGACCCGATATCATAGTCTTTCTTGAAACTGAGATCTGGCCTGCCTGGCTTTATGAGGCCCGGCGTATGGGCATAAAAACCGCCTTGATTAACGGCCGGATCTCCGTGAGATCCATAAAAGGATATCTGAAGCTGCATGGATTTTTTCGGAAGGTCTTAAATAATTTTGATGTCTTAAGTATGATCACCGAGGGAGATGCCGATCGTATAATGGCCATGGGAGCTGATCCCCAACGATTAAAGATACATGGTAATGCCAAATATGACCAATTAACGAGCCTCGTGGATTCGGGCATGGAAACTAAAATGCGGGAGACCTTGAACCTCAATGCCTCACAGCCGGTGTTTGTGGCCGGCAGTACCCGAGACGGGGAAGAGAAAATTGTCCTCAATGCCTATGAAAAAATCCTTAAAGAATTCCCGGACACCATTCTGATCATTGTTCCCAGGCATATCAAACGAACAGCCGAAATCGGCTCTTTGGTTGAAAGGCACGGCTTCACATATCAGCTTCGGACCGACTTTGATGGGGCTAACACAAAGCGCACGGCCCGGGTCGTGATTATCAACACCTTTGGAGAGCTTTTCAAAATATACAGTGTGGGAACCATTCTGTTTTGCGGGGCCAGCCTTGTTCCCTTAGGAGGGCAAAACGTCCTGGAGCCGGCAATTTGGGGAAATATGGTCTTTTACGGGCCTTCAATGGAGAACTTTTCGGATGCAAGGGCTTTACTGGAAAAGGCAAAGGCCGGGATTCAGGTGTCCGGACATGAGGAATTAGCTGAAAGGGCGATCTGGTTTTTACGGCATCCAGAGGAATTGAATATGGCCGGTGAGCGGGCCAGGGTGTCGGTCCTGAAAAACCAGGGGGCCGCTAAGAAACACGCGGAAGTGATAAAGAAACTCATGGCTCGCGTTTGAGCCTTACCAGGGTTGTTCCCCAGCCTGAAGGCCCGGTGTCAAGGTTGAAATCAAGGACATGCGGGTGTCTTTCAAGGAGCGAATGCACGGTCCGGCGAAGAATGCCTTTTCCCTTTCCGTGTATGATCCTGACTTCATAAATGCCTTTCTCCATACATGCCAGGATATACTCATCTACGACCGAGGCAGCTTCTTTCGGTGAGAACATATGAAGGTCCAGCACTCCGTCAATGGGGATATGTACAGCTTCAGGACCGCCTTTTTCCATGTCTGATTATTTTAGTCTTTCCAGATTCAATTGATCCTTGAAATTTTCTAAGATCTCCCCTTCCAATCTCTCGTAGTCCTTTTCTCTTTCTAATTCCACAACGAGGTCCCGTTCATCCAAGACCTTCAGACGCCCGTATTTTTTTACGATCCCCACCGCTTTTTTTACATTAACCGTGACCCAACCCTTCATCCTGAGGACCAGTTCATCGCCGTTGAATGCCCGTTCAATGGTCAAATCCACATCCCTCTGTTTTGCCTCCCAGCTCAAAACCGCAGGCCTGACAATAATAGGTGTTACCGGATCATGCATTGCCGCACACCTGAACCATAGTTTTGCCCTTATCATGATTTCCTTCTCTCCTTAAACTTAAAACTTCACCTTGGGCGCCTCCTGCCGCTCCTTGGGCACCTCAAAAAACCTTGCTTTTTCAAAACCGAACACACCTGCTATCATGTTGGTGGGAAACCTGCGGATTTTGATATTGAACACCTTTACAGCTTCGTTATACCGGCGTCTTTCAACTGCAATGCGGTTCTCGGTGCCGGCCAGTTCATCCTGCAACCGGATAAAATTGGTGTTGGCCTTCAGTTCGGGGTAGCGTTCGACCACTACCAACAAACGGGCCAGGGCAGACGAAAGCTGGTTATTGGCCCCTATCTTATCGCCGATGCTCGCGGCGCCCGCCACCTTTGAGCGGGCCTCAGTGACCTTTATAAAGACCTCTTTTTCGTGTTTCGCATAACCTTTAACGGTTTCCACATAGTTAGGAATCAGGTCGTAACGGCGCTGGAGCTGGTTTTCCACCTGGGCCCACGCCGCCTTAACACCCTCATCCAGGGTCACAAGGCTGTTATACGTCCCTTTCAGGTACAGCAAAGGGACCAGGATAATCAACACCAGTATGCCGACAATAATCAGAACGGTTTTCAGTGTCTTACTCATGTTAGCCTCCTAATACATCTACCAGTTTTGCTAATTTGCGTACTTCTTTCAGGTAATCTTTAAATGCCTTCATGATTTCCATATCGCTCAGCTTGACTTTTTCAGCCTTGATATCGAGGAGCTTTTCAAACACAGCGGCATCCATGTCGAATGATCCACATGTGTTTTTGATTATCTCTCGCCTCTCTTTGGGCAGATCTTTGTCTTTCAGGTAGAGAAGGGCCTCAAAAATGGCAATAAAGGCGGAAACGGATTGACCGATTACCTCCTTGAGTGCTCTTCCCTTACCCGAGGTTTCAAGAAATGCCTCTCTGAGTATAAGCAGCTTGCCCTTGATTTCCCGTTCGCACTGCAGCCTTATGAATTCCGGGTTAAAGGTCAGGTCTTTGAGAATGTCTTTTCCAAAGACCAAAACGTAATCACGCTGAAAGTTGAGGTATTCGATAGGGAAAACATCTAAGGAAGTATCCACGTAACTTTCCGTTAGAAAAAGCGGGATCGCCACGCCCCTTTTCCGCCATTTCTTTACAGTCCCAAACGCCCGGTCAAGATGTTCGATTTCTTGTTCCGTGAGGATAATCATGAAATTGATGTCCGATTTTCCCGGCCGGTAGTCCTTGCCCGTGGCACTGCCGTAAAGAATGATGCTTATAAGATCATCACCGAAGATATTCCTGTAATCGGCAATGATATCCTGAAATATCTCATTTGGATCTTTGGGACTCTTTGCCATGCTAAAAACCTCCTCCGGCCCCGCCGCCGCCACTCATGCCGCCGCCGAAGCCTCCGAAACCTCCCCCGAATCCGCCGAAACCTCCCCCGAACCCGCCGCCGTAACGGGAGCCGCCCCCTCCCATGCCGAGGAGTAAGAGCGGGAACAACAGCCATGATCCGCCGCGCCTTCGGGAAAAAAACATAAGTCCGATAAAAATAAGGATGATGGGAAAAATGGACAGGCCCGATCGCCTCTTTTTTACAGACTTCACAGGCATCTGACCGGTCAGTCTGACGCCCGAATCCCTGGCAATAATCTGGGACACGGCTAATGTACCGTTAAGCAACCCCTCCCCGAACTTGTTCTGCTTGAGAAGGGGTACCATATACCGGTCGCGGATCTCGCCTACAAGGCCGTCAGGCAGGATGCCCTCAACCCCGTACCCGGTCTCGATGCGCATCTTTCTTTCCTTGACCGTGACAAAAATCAGGACCCCTTTGTCCTCCCCCTTTTTGCCGATTCCCCATGCCTTGTACAGGCGGGTGGCATAGTCGTTGTACTCCGCACCCCCTATATCCGGCATGGTAACGACCACCAAAGCCGTCCCGGTCTTTTGAAGCAGTTCCCTTGAAATCACGGCTATCTTCTGCTCGTAGGCCGGAGGAATCACGTTTGCGAAATCATTGACCGGCCCCCCTGACCTTGGAAAAGGACGTTCGGCCTGTGCAGAACCTGAGAGCAATAAAAAAACGACAATCAAGGCAATTGAGAGATATGAGTATTTTGCGATAAATGATCGTGTCATAGATTTGTCCAGTAGTTTATTAATTTAAAGAAAAGATAACCTGGAAGGCGCAAAAATGCAAGATATTCCTTAGATAAAACCTGCCCTGCTATTTCAGGAAATCGGCGATATCCCGCAAGAAGTCATCAGACGAACGAACATTAGCTTCAGCTTTGCCGCCCATGGGCGTCCCACGAAAATCCATGATCAAATATACCCTTTAATCCAAATAAGTACACCCTAATAGTTTTATATTCAGACCGAGGGCCTTCCATATTTGAGGTTGCTCTTTGCACAAAGCGATATGAATATCACTTCTATTTTGTTTTATGCTGCTATGATTATTCTATAAATTTATCGAAACTTAATTAAAATAAGTTATTTTGTCAATAATATTGGCAGAAAGGTAGAGCATTTACCTGGAAATAGCAGGAAATCCGGTTAGACCTTATCATACGTTTTTTTTGGAATGGCTTTGGTGGTGAGAAGGGTTGGAAAAAAGAAAAAGGGCGTGCAAGCGTTTGATAATTCTTGCAAGCCCTTGATGTTTCTATGGAGGCGGCAACCGGATTCGAACCGGTGAATAACGGTTTTGCAGACCGCTGCCTTAGCCACTTGGCTATGCCGCCGTTTTCTGGAGCGGGAAACGGGACTTGAACCCGCGACAATCACGTTGGCAACGTGAGGCTCTACCAGCTGAGCTATTCCCGCTGATTTGTCTGTTATTTTACAACACAGACGTGCTTTGTCAATAGAAAATCAGCCTTCTTCCCTTTCCCCCTCCCCTAACCCCTCCCTCCAGGGGAGAGGAACATATGTGTGCCTGCCGGCTGCCTGAATAGTTGACTATTTTGCAGGGAAAAAGACCTGTTTAAACTGTCGAAAATAGTCCCATCCGGACCACAGGGTCAGGATCAACGCCCCCCACAAAAAGACCATGCCCACAACATGAAAATCAACATCAAAATATGGATAATGGAGACAGAGTCCTGCCATGGCCGTGGACTGGAAAATGGTCTTGTATTTTCCCAGGGTGCCAGCCTGTATCACGATTCCCTCGCTTACCGCAATTCCTCTCAAACCTGTTACTGCCATCTCCCGGCCAATAATAATAATCACCACCCAGACGGGGATTCGATCCAAGGGGATGAGCATGATCATGGTAAATGATATCAACAGCTTGTCGGCCAATGGATCAAGAAATTTCCCCAATACGGTTACGGTCCCGTATCTCCTTGCGAAATAGCCGTCTAAGATATCGGTGATAGCGGCCAGGCCGAAAACAAGGGCCGCGAAGAAACTTGTCCACCTCCCCTGAAAATTAAGGAAAATGAACAGGATAGGGATGCAGGCCAACCTGATTCCCGACAATGTATTGGGCAGGTTGGTTATGTCATTCTGAAGGCGTGATTTCATAATTGTTCTGTTAATCCTTTACGGGTTTTTATCCGTTGCCCCCTCTCCGGCCACGGAAAAGGTAATAAAGTATAAGGATTATTTGGCGTTGGCCTTGAACGACTTATAGTAACTCATTACCTTTTTGATAAATGCCCTTGTTTCGGGATACGGGGGCACGCCTTTGTGGGTCTCCACGGCCTCAGGGCCAGCATTATAGGCGGCTAAGGCCAGCAGTTTATTGTTCTTGAAACGTTTCAATAATTGGCTCAAATATCGGGCCCCGCCAAAAATGTTTTCTTCCGGGTCAAAAGGATCTCCAACATCCATGGCATCTGCTGTCTGGGGCATCAACTGCATGAGTCCCTGTGCGCCCACACGGGACACGGCCTCGTGGTCAAAGTCGGATTCGGCCTTGATAACGGCCTTTATCAGGGAGGGATCCAATCGGAACCTTTTTGATGCCTGGCGTATGATGCCTTTGTATTCCTTAATATATTCGGACGATGTCTTGTGGGTCGTTGCAAGGTAAAGTCTATAACGGGTGTCAGTATAGATATTAGTAAAATGCCAGACCCCATTTTTGTCCACGTAACGGTAGATGTCGGCAGATACCGGTGCGCTGACAAACAACAAGAGAATCATACCCGCTACAGCAGTCCGGTAAACCCTTTTAGCATACATGTTTAGCCCTGTTTTTTCCAATCGGCTAAAAATTTTTCCAGGCCGATGTCCGTGAGCGGGTGTTTTGCCAACTGTTGAATGACCTTGTAAGGTATGGTTGCAATGTCCGCACCCATGAGGGCCGCATCGAGCACATGGATGGGGTTTCGGATACTTGCCACGATCACTTCGGTTTCAAAACCGTAATTATCGTAGACGGTTAGGATCTCATCCACTAAATCCATGCCCCTGTGGCCGATATCGTCCAATCTTCCGACAAAGGGGCTGATATATGCGGCACCCGCCTTTGCAGCCATCAATGCCTGAATCGCAGAGAAACAAAGGGTAACGTTGGTGTTGATCCCCTCCTTGGACAGGATCTTTACGGCCTTCAAGCCCTCCTCGATCATGGGAATTTTTATAACAATGTTGTCCGCCAGTTTTGCCAGGTCCTTAGCCTCCCGGACCATACCGTCGGCGTCCACACTGACAACCTCTGCACTTACCGGGCCATCCACGATATCACAAATTTCCTTTATAAGCCCATTGAACTCACGCCCTTCTTTGGAAACCAGACTGGGATTTGTAGTAACACCGTCAACCATCCCCAATTCGTTGGCCTTCTTAATCTCGTCAACATTGGCCGTATCAATGAAAAATTTCATAGTACCTCCCTTTCTTGATTTTGGATTTTAGTAAATTTCTTTGACAGGATTTACGGGATATTCAGTATTAAAATAACCTGAACTTATCCTGCCAGAATATTTTTTTTAACGCTGAGGTATTATGCCTGAATTTCTTTTTTGAATCTTTCCGCACACTCACTGCTGCAGAAAAAATATTCTTTACCGGCTATGGTCTTTTTTTGGGCATCCCTTAAAGGAATATATGTCTTACAAAAAGGATCCTGTACCATTTCATCGATGGTACGCCTATCATCGCGACTGACGGGGCTTTGACCGGATGCTAAAACCCCCTTTATTACGCGATAGAGTAAATAGGCAAGAAACGCAAAAATCAAAAACCGCATTTATGCCTCTCCCAAGGGGATAACATCCTGCCCCTGTTCTCTAAAGTCTTCCAGCAACCCGGCCATGCTCTTTCCCAAAACGGGATGAATTAAATCAGGGGCCAAATTTACCATTGGTTCCAAAACAAACCGGCGCAAGTGCATCAATGGGTGCGGGACCGTCAGGTTCTCTTCCTTGATCACCTTTTGTCCATAAAGGAGGATATCCAGGTCAATGGTCCGGGAATCCCATTTTCTCATTCTTTCTCTTCCCATAATTTTCTCGATGCCCAGCAGCTTTTCCTTAAGGTCCTGTGCAGAAAGTCCGCTGGATAAAGAGATCACGCAATTCACGTACCAGTCCTGGCCCTCTACACCAACTGGCTCTGTCCTGTAAAAACGGGACTGGGCCGTAACCCTTGTGTCCGGCATCCTGCCGGTCAGGTCTATGGCCTTCCGGCAATTATTCAATTTGTCCCCGAGATTCGAGCCAATGCCGATGTAAGCTGTTTCCTTGGTCAGCATAATAGTTTTAAATATTGTAACCGTTCACTGAATTTTTGAAATACCAAATTCCAAGCACCAAATTACAAATAAATCTCAATATCCAATGACCAAAACTGACTTGGTTCCCACCGGCCCTTTATAGTATTACGGCGGACAGGCCTGGATAGTTCTTTCATTAGGCTTTGGCATAAGGATTATTAAAACTTGTTTGGAACTTTGAATTTCGGTCATTGTAATTTGTTTGTTATTTGTAGTTTATTATTTGTGATTTCCACCAAATCAACTACTCCTTGAACGCAAATTATAGGCTTATGGCCTTTATCCTTTCAATGGCCTCGGAAAGCCTTTTCCTTTTCCGGGTCAATGCGATACGGAAAAAGCCTTCTCCGGGCTCTCCAAAACCGTTTCCCGGGGTTACCACAAGGCCCGTGTCCTCTAAAAGGCGCGTAGTTAAACCGGAGGAAGTGTAGCCTTCAGGGACCTTGACCCATAAATAAAATGTGGCCTTAGGCGATTCCACCTCAAAGCCTGCATCTGCAAGACCCTGTACCATAAGGTCCCTTCGTCTCGCGTACACCCCGACCATTTCCGTGACACAGGACTGGTCTCCCCGTATGGCCTCTATGCCGGCCATCTGAACCGCCTGGAACACGCCGGAATCAATATTGCTCTTTATGGCGCCGAGCCCCTCAATTGCTTTCCTGTTTCCCACTGCAAAACCGATTCTCCAGCCGGTCATGTTATAGGTCTTTGAAAGGGAATGAAATTCCACGCCTACCTCTTTGGCCCCTTCAATCTCTAAAAAGCTGTGTGGGCGATAGCCGTCAAAGGCCATCTCGGTGTAGGCCGCGTCATGGCACACAATGATGCCATTCTTTTTTGCGAATTCCACAACCCGGCTGAAAAACTCCGGATCAGCGACCGCTGAAGTGGGATTGTTGGGATAATTTATGAACATGACACGGGCGCGGAAGGCTATTTCATCCGGTATTGCGTCAAGATCCGGAAGAAAACGGTTTTCGCTTAAAAGCGGCATGAAAAAGGATTCACCGCCGGCAAAGAGAGTGGCAATATTATACACGGGATAGGCCGGTGTCGGTACAAGGGCCACATCACCCGGATTGATAAAGGCTAATGGAAAATGGGCGATCCCCTCTTTGCTTCCTATCAGGGAGACTACTTCCGCCTGTGGGTCCAGATCTACACCGAACCTCTCGCCGTACCATTGGGCCACGGTTTCCTTGAACCCGCCCATGCCTGAATAGGAAGGATACCTGTGGTTGGCAGGATCATTCACCGCCTTTTTCAGTGCCTCAATAATGTGCGGTGGTGTGGGAAGGTCCGGGTCGCCCACACCCAAATCGATAATATCAACACCCCTGGCCATGACCTCGGCTTTTTTCCGGTCTATCTCCTTGAAAAGATAAGGTGGAAGTTTCTTCAGCCTTTCGGCTTTTTCAAACATCTCCATTCAAAAGCTCCCTTATTTTATCGTTCCTACGTATTTCAAAGTCTCCAGGCCAAAGATATTGCTCATCGGAATTTTAAATAAATTCCAAATAACAAATCACAAATTCCAAATAAATTTCAAATTACAATATCCAAACATGGCTTACTTCAACCAAGCCCAAAAGCAGCTTGTATTTTTCTTGGCACAAAATCCTTACGGATTAACTCAAAAAGACATAAGCTTAAGGAATTTCAGCGTAAGCCTTTTATCCTGTTTTCCAAGAAAGTCAAAAATGGAAGATGAAAGACGCATCAAAACACGTCATTGTTTTGGTCATTTGTATTTGAGATTTGGATATTGTTTGTAATCTGGTGCTTGTGATTTGGGGTTTAATCCCCAGAATTGTCATGTCCAGCTTCTTAATTCACTTAGCCTGCAGGCTATGCCTCATCTTCATTGTACCCCACATCATTTGAGTTCCAGCACATCCTGCATATCGTAAAGGCCCACCTTTTGCTTGACTAACCATAATGCGGCCCTGACGGCCCCCCTTGCAAAGTTATCCCGGTTGTGGGCCCTGTGTGTCAGCTCCAGTCTTTCACCAATGCCGCCGAACATTACCGTATGCTCACCGGTAATGTCACCGGCCCGCCATGTCTGGATCCCGATCTCATCATCGGTCCTCTGGCCGATCATACCCTTTCGTTCATACACCCCTACTTTTTCCAGGTCCCGGTCCACGGCCTCGGCTAATATTCCGGCAAGGCGCATGGCCGTTCCGCTCGGGGCATCCTTTTTGAGCCTGTGATGGACTTCGAGGATTTCCATATCATAATCATTGCCTAAAATCCGTGCCATGTCTCCTGCAATCTTGAACATCACATTGACGCCGACACTCATGTTCGGGGCTAAGACACACCTGGTTTTTTTAGCTAACATTTCAACCTCTTTCAGCATATCCCCTGTTATCCCGGTGGTGCCGATGACCATGGCAATCCCTTTAGGGACTGCCGACTGAATATTTTCAAGCGTGGCCTGGGGGGAGGTAAAGTCGATCAGGACCTCTCCTTTATCTATCACCTCTTTTAGGGAACCTGCAATCCTTATCCCTGATTCCCCGATACCTGCCACCTGACCCGCATCCGCATTCACATCGGAATGGTCAGGGAGTTCAAAGGCGCCTCCCAACTCTATTTCCGGGTTCTGGTGGATCATGCTTATGATCCTTTTACCCATACGGCCGGCAGCACCGGCAACAATCGCCTTTATCATGATCCTGTCTCCTTTAGTTTTCTATGCGGATACATTTTGTGCGATTCGCTTAAATAAGGCCGTAGGTCTTGAGCGCATTTTTCAGCCGATCCAGATTGGCAGAGGCCATGTTGCACATGGGCAGTCTGAACTCATCTGTTGTCTTTCCCATGAGCGCTAAGGACGTCTTTACGGGAATCGGATTGGTTTCGTAAAACATGGCCTGGCACAGGGGAAGAAGTTTATAGAAAAGATTTCTGGCTTCCGTGATATTTCCGTCTTCCCATGTCTTGATCAGGGCTGCCGAATCTGCCGGGACGATATTTGCGACAACGGAAACAACGCCTTTCCCGCCGATGGAGAGAACCGGCAGGGTCAGGTTGTCGTCGCCTGAGAGCAGGGTAATCTTGTCTCCGGCCAGTCTCACGATCTCCGCCATCTGACCGATGTTACCGGAGGCCTCTTTAACGGCGACCACGTCCGGGAGTTCGGCCAAGCGGGCAACGGTTTCGGGCAGTATATTTACACTGGTCCGACCGGGGACATTATAGAGGACCTGCGGTAGAGGCACGGCATCGGAAATGGCCTTGAAATGTTGGTAGAGACCTTCCTGGGTCGGTTTGTTGTAGTA
>JAFDDR010000277.1 GCA_019310785.1 Deltaproteobacteria bacterium | reverse complement strand
GGCCAACACCAATGGAGACTCCGATTCCATTGCCTGTATTGGGGGCTCAATCAGTGGGGCTCATTTAGGAATAGGAGCGATCCCAGATGATTGGTGCAAAAGAATCGAAAAATCGGAATATCTTGATGACCTGGCGATACGATTGGCAAAGACAAAAGAGAGCTTAACATATGGAAAATAATAAAGAAATCTTGGAAGGCTTATTTGACCGTATCTGTCAAATGAGTATGGTAATTGATAGCTGATGGCTGAATGTTTTATGAAAAACAAGGGTCAAGAGCAGATTTATCCCGTTAAATGTTTACCCCGTGAAATGTGTGGCTGCTTGTCCGGGGACAGCCTGTTTAACCGGGATCTGACCCCTTTTTTTCTTAAAGGCGGAACACCAGCCACGATGGAAGAGTTGAAGAAACGTTTCAATGATTATTTGTCTGATCTCGCAAAGGGTAAGGATGTGAGCAAGGTTCGGATAATACTGAACTAAAGGTTAAGCCGACGTGAACCTCCAGGAACTAAAGGAACTCGTAGTAAATGGTGAATCGGACCGGCTTGAATTCAAACGGTCAACGGGTCAGCGCACCAGTGCGGCAAAAACAGTTTGTGCCATGCTTAACGGGCTTGGCGGCTTTGTCCTGTTTGGCGTAACCGACAAAGGCGATATCGTAGGCCAGCAGGTTTCCGCCAGGACAATCGAAGGCATTGCGGCGGAACTCCGCAAAATAGAGCCCCCGGCTTTTCCTGATATCGAAACGGTACATCTGAAAGGAGACAGAGCAGCGATCGTGCTGACAGTCCCTGGCGGAGGGGGCCCGTATGCCTTCGATGGTCGGGCTTACCTCCGACACGGCCCCACCACCGTGGTCATGCCCCGTGATGAATACGAACGGCGATTGATCGAATGCCTGCATGCCACCCGGCGTTGGGAAAATGAACCGGTGCCTGAGGGCGTCTCCATACACGACCTTGATGAAGAGGAAATTCAGATCACTCTGGACAATGCTATCCGCTTGGGACGTCTCGAAGCCACTGACCGGAGAGATATCGAATCCATTCTCCGCGGCCTGGAACTCATCCGTGATGACAAGCTTCTGAACGCCGCTGTAATCCTCTATGGAGAAAGAGATCAACTCAAGACACTCTATCCCCAAATGAGCATCCGTCTGGCTAGGTTCCGGGGGGTGAATCGCTTGGCTGACTTTACTGACAACCGGCAATACTGGGGTCACGCTTTTTCCCTCCTCCGCCGGGCTGAATCCTTCCTAATGGATCATGTGCCTATTGCCGGGCGGGTTGTGCCGGGCAAGATGGTCCGTGAAGATCAGCCCTGGTATCCGCCGCGCGCCACGCGTGAAGCCATGGCCAACGCCCTGTGTCACCGCGACTATACTATTCCGGGGGGAGCCGTTGCCGTTGCCATGTATGACGATCACCTGGAGATCACAAATCCCGGTGCCCTTCACTTCGGCATCACTCCGGAGAAACTTACCAAACCCCATGAATCAAGGCCGTGGAACCCTATCATTGCCAACGTATTCTACCGAGCAGGCATCATTGAGCGCTGGGGCATGGGCACCCTGAATATCATCGACTGGTGTACCGAGAATGGTAACCCAACGCCTGCCTGGCAGGAGCAGGCCGGTTCGGTGTACGTGACCTTCCTGCCCGCCGTTTTACCCGACATCTCGCAAGTCACCGGGGAAGTTGAGGCCCATGATGAGGCCCATGATGAGGCCCATGAGCCTATGAGCGATATTGAGCAAAGAATTCTGGTTGCCTGTTCCCATGAATCAAAAAGCACACCCGATTTGCTTCAGTTCTTGGGCTATGAAACCCGTACAGGGAATTTTAAAAGAGCACTCTCCCGCTTGTTGGCCCTCGGCTGTCTTGAAATGACCATCCCGGACAAGCCAAGAAGCAAAAAGCAAAGATACCGGCTTACCGCCAGAGGACTGGCGGTAGTTCAAGGTTCAAAGTTGGAAAGTTCGAAGTTTGGAGACGCGAGTGGCGAAGATTGAGAAGTTTGAGGACATTGAAGCTTGGCAGAAAGCCAGAATATTGGCTAAGGCCATTTATACCATTGCGGGGCAAGGCGATTTTACGTCGGCCTTCGAGATCAAGTAGGCCGGGCTGAATCCTTCCTAATGGATCATGTGCCTATTGCCGGCCGGGGCCGGACTTACACCCTTAGCACCAAGGTTTATCGTCATTCCGGCGGGAAGGCGGCCTATATCCGGCAAGCCGGATTTGATCCCATTCAGCAGGCGCAGATGGTAATGAACTATTTTGACTCGAAACAATTGACCTTGCGGAGATATTTATTGCAAGACCTCAATGTGCACTTGATTGAACGGCTAAGGTAATCATAAAAGGCTCTTATGGTCACATTCTGGAGGATAGGCATTGACTACACAGGGATCATAATCCTGTCTGAAATCAGTTATTTTTGATTCATCGGGCTTATGCCGGCTTGACTTTTCGATCATTCAGAGATAAATGATGTTGTAAAAATCGACATAGACGCTAATTCGCAGACCAGAGGGTAAGAACCATGGATTATGGTATACAAAAACCCCGTTTCTCAAAAAGAGGACGGGGTTTTTTTCTTTATTTTCTTGTGAGCGTTTTGACCGGATATGACAATTGAGTATGGTAATTGATAGCTGAAGGCTTAAAGCTGAACCTTTTATAAATAACCGAGAGAAGATCTGATTGATGGAATTATCCGAAGATCGTGTGAAGGTGGCTTGAGGTTGACATGAATGAGCATCGGGAGTTTGTCAACCTGATTAACAACGTCCCGTAGCTCCGGAAAACCGAAAGCCTTAATTAAGGAGGTACCTATTATGCCGGATTCAGTTAAGACCGTACATTTCAGAAGGTGGGTTTTCTGGACGGGAATTTTCAACATCATTGCTTATGCAGCGCTTCTGTGTCCCTTTACGCTGAAGAGCTTCCTTGGCACTTCAAACGGCCTGAGTAATGTCCTGGGGCTTGGGGGAACAGCGTTATCCATGCCGGGAAATATAAATAACGTGATAATGATCAACATTCTTGGCCTCGTCGTTGTTTTTCTGGGAATTTTTCTGATCATTGCGTCGCTGGACATAGAGAAACGGGCGTGGTTCGTCTTCTGGGAAGGTCTGACAAGGATTTTTGTCTTTCTCTTT
>JAFDDR010000276.1 GCA_019310785.1 Deltaproteobacteria bacterium | reverse complement strand
CGTGGCGAGGTCGTAACCGTCTAAGAAGGCGGATGTGGTTGCGGAAAAGCCCACCAGGTCGGGATCATAACCAAGGATAATCCTGGCGCTGGCCTTATTGCTCCCGGGGGCACCAGGGCCCAGGCGGTCGTGGACAAATACTTCATGCCCTTCCCTCTCAAGGTAGGCCGCCACGGAAAGAATGCCCAATGGGGCCATACGGTTGGCCGTTGCCGTCACATCCTTTTTGCCCGGTATCCAGTTTGATCCGGACGGGTGTACCAGGACTATTTTCATTAATATCCTATCTTCCTTTTCTGAATCGATATGTAAACACAAATTACATATACCGTTCCACCCACCAGTACCGCGATCAGGGGGGCAAGGAGTAATGATCCTATGATCCACTCATATACCCTCTCCAGGGCCTGGTAGCCTAATGTCGTCATGGAGATCTCGGTGAGGAATTTCCCGTGACGCAAAAAGTACCCCGTCTCGATGCAGAGGGCGGGCACCAGGGGGGGCATACATATCTGGCTGGCGCTAAGGGCCACGACCTTGTTCAACCGGAAAAACGCGGCCGCAAAAAGTATAACGATTGAGTGACAGGCTATCAGGGGGAGTGTCCCTAAAAACACGCCCAGGGCGCTTGCAGCGGCCAACTGCTCCGGTGAGGTGTTTTCCGTTAAAAGTTTTTTCAATGACCTGAGCGGATGGAGCACCGTGATCTTTTCCCCTTGCCTGTGCCTGCTGTCAACGATCTTTCTGTGCGGCACGGGAGCAACAGATCGCATTGTGAGCCTGGCATTGAGCAGGCTGAGGCGAAGATTATCCCAAAAGAGGCGAAAGTGGGATATCCTTTCGTCAGGCGGGGGATAGTAAGTGGAGATATCCACCTCAAGCAGTTCCACGCCTGCCCAGGCCGCCTTGACCAGCACTTCGATCTCAAGGGCATAACGCTTTTCGCGCAGTTGCAGGTTTTCGATCACGGAAACGGGATAGGCCCGAAACCCGCTCTGGGCATCGCCTAATATCTTGCCGGTCTCCACCCGCAGCCAGAAGTTTGAGATGCCCCTGCCTATACGGGACCCGAAAGGGACGTCGGCCTTTATAAAATTCCGTTTACCCACCACAATGGCATCGGGATTTTCCCGTATTACGGGGATGAAAAGGCGAAAGTCATTGGGATCGTGCTGTCCGTCGGCATCAATTGTCACCACATGGGTCATGCCCAATGCCCTGGCCTCCTTTATTGCGGATAAAATGGCCGCGCCCTTGCCCAGGTTTTTAGCATGGCGGATAATTTTCACATCAAGGCCTTCCAGTTTATCCACACCCCGGTCCGTGCTGCCGTCGTCAACAACCATTACCGAATCGTGGACCTTGAGCGCCTTTTCAACCACGCGCCTCAGTGTGACTGAATGGTTGTAAACAGGGATGACAATGATCACCTTAGGGGGGCCGGTTGTAATCGGGCTGCTTGGGGTTAAAGTGTTCATCTTTAAGTTTTCGTTAGGCATTCTTTCACCAGGCCGACCAGGTCCTCAACCATTTTTCCATTGAACATGACATCACCATTCCTGCTCATGGTAAGAGACCCGTATGGTAAACAGCCGGGTCGCGGGGTCTTCTCGATCACTAAAAATACTGCACCGGGAAGGCCTCTTTCTTTTAATGAAAAATGCGCGGGGCGACCCAGGTCGCAAATGCCTGCTAAGGTATTTTCAAATTCTCCGCAGGCAATGCCGTCCATGGCGGCGCATACCGGGGCAAGCCCTGAAGGGTGCTGCTCATTGATTATATAGGCCGCTCCCGTAAGCCCGAAACGGCAGGCGGCTTCTCCCAGGAAAGAGTTGGGAAGGGTGTACGAGAACAGTGCCGGACTGGGCGATTGTTCGCCCCCGGGCATCACCGTGTCAAAATAATCAATATCCGTTTGAAGACAGCCGTATACGGTGGAGGCCAGAATCCCCATGTCACGCATCCGGGTCCACTCATCCAGATCCGCATCTTTAAGGGCAAATGCAATGGCGGCCAGCCCCAGCCTGGAGAACTCATCCATCCGGCCGAAATGCTGGTATGGTTTTTCAAAAACAGACTTGCGGGAGATGCACGGAAGCCGACCGGCCGTCAGGGCAAAGTCTTTAGACGCCCTTCCATGTCCCGTACCTGAAACAGTGACCCATCCAATCCCGGTGATCAATGGCATCAAGTCTCTTTCCCCCTCTTCAGGATAATGGCGGCGTTGGTCCCGCCAAAACCGGAATTGGTTGTCAACAGGTAATCTCCCGTCATCTCCCTTGCAAAGGGGGACACCAGCCCTGCTGCATCATCTTCCGGGTTTGAAAGTCCGACCGTGGGCGGGACAACCTGCTCAGAGAGGGTCTTGAGGCCCAGGGCCACTTCAATGCCCCCTGCCGCACCCATTGTGTGACCAATGGCCCCTTTAACGGAATAGACGGGCAATCTCCGGCGCCCGAACACCCGGCCAAACGCGGTCAATTCCATCAGGTCATTGTAAACGGTTCCGGTACCGTGGGCACTGATTACGGATATATCTTCTTCATTGATCATTGCACTGTGCAAGGCCAGGCCTACAGCCTTTATCAGGCCGCGGCCGTCCCGGGCCGGTGCGGTGATATGATGGGCGTCGCCGGCAATGCCCCAGCCCGAGACCGTGCCTAAATGAGGCCTGCCCTCGCGTACGGCCCGTTCGCGGCTCATCAACATAAGGGCCGCGGCCCCTTCGCCGAGGCTCAGGCCGTTCCGGTCCCGGTCAAAGGGCATGCAGGGCACAGGGGACAGGGCGCCAAGGGATGAAAAACCGGAGAAAACAAACTCCGTCACAACATCAAGGCAGCACACCAGGACCGCATCGGCCCTGCCCGTGGCAATCAATGCCGCACCGCGCGCTACTGCTATGGCGGAGGAGGCGCAGGCCGCACTTATGTTGATGGCCGGTCTTTCCAACCCCAGTTTTTGAGAAACAATATCCGGTATGGAGGCCAAAAGGATATCATCGGGATCGGCCAGGATCCCGTGTCTCAACCTCTCCAGGTTGTCTATGCCGGCCTTGGTGGTTGCAGTAACAAGAAAGGCGTCCGCCGGGACAGGACCTGTTTCCCTGAATAGGAGGTCAAGGAGGGCATGTATCAGTGATCTGCCGCCTGATTGCGACAGATCTTCTCTGAG
>JAFDDR010000275.1 GCA_019310785.1 Deltaproteobacteria bacterium | reverse complement strand
TCCGGTTACAATCGTGTTGAACTGAGCCGCTTACAGCTATGGGGATTTAATACCCCGTTTGTTCATGGCGATTTTAGAGAAGCATTCTGTTCTTTGACAATTGAATAGCGTTTTTGGACAAGAAGAGAGCGCGGGTGCGTGATGACGGGCCCATGAACGAGAAGAAGTTGGTTGCGTGCTCTCTGCATGGGACGAAGACATCCATTGCCTCGGGCCGAGGGCATTGAGGAGTTGAAGGACGCCAGGTTGATTAAATTGCTGGTCATGGAGGCACCTGTCTGCCGTGGTAATACCGGCAGGAATGAGCTGTTGAGGGGTGGAGAACTTGTTTCAACACCATTTTCCCTTTGCCGCAACAGGGGCAGATTCTGGGATCAATTCCCGTGATACGGGCCAGGAGATCCTGCCAGGATTCCTTTTCATGCTCCCAGGGACAATCGACGCCGAGGAGTCTTTTGCACTGGGCCAGTTTTGTCTTGCGGTTTCGGTTGCTCAGGATGCCATAATGCCTGATCTTCATGAAGCCATCAGGGAGGATATGCAGGAGAAAGCGGCGGATAAACTCGGACGTATTCAGGGTCATCAGCCTGATGGTATCGTTTTCTCTGCGATCTCGATATCGGAAGGTGACCTGATCTCCTTCCATCTTGACCAGCCTGTTGTTAGAAATGGCCACCCGGTGAGTGTATCGCCCCAGATAATCCATTACGGTTTCGGCGCTGGAAAAGGGGAGCTTGCAGTACACCACCCACTCCTGGTCATAGAGATCATCGAGCATGGCCTTAAAAAATCGATCCTCTTTCAAGTGGGCAATGTTTCCGGGAAAAGCCAGCTTTCCTTTTTCTCTTGCCTCTTTGAGATAGGCAAGGAACTTTCCCCGAAACAGGCGGGAAAGGACTTTTACGTGGATAAAGAAGTCCTTCTTGCATGGTGTCCACTTTTTTCCATCCGGAGAAAGGCCTCCTCCTGTCACGATGCAGTGCAGATGAGGGTGATCCATCAACGTTTGTGACCACGTATGGAGGATGGCAATAAAACCCACCTCCGCTCCCAGGTACTCGGGGTCTTTGGCCAACTCCTTGAGGGTCTCGGATGCAGCCTTGAAAAGGATACCGTACAGGACATCCTGGTTTCTCAAAACCAAAGGCCGCAAGCCTTCTGGGAGGGTGAACACCAGGTGAAAATACTGCGTGGGGAGCAAATCCTTTTTTCTCGCTTCAAGCCACCGCTCTTTATCCAGGCACTGGCATTTGGGGCAGTGGCGATTACGGCAGGAGTTGTAAGATATTCTCAGGGTACCGCAATGGTCGCATTCCTCTACATGACCGCCAAGCTCAGCCGTGCGGCAGGCTTCGATGGCCCTCATGGCCCGTAGGTGCCTTAAAGGCATCTCACGGCCGTGAACTTCCCGATATCCGGGGCCATGGAGCCGAAAGATATCCGCCACCTCAAGGGGACCTCGCATGGGAAGACCCCTTTTTTAGGAATCAGCATCTATGAGATCAATGGGGCTTTTTATCCTGCGTAGATCTTTCCCCGTAATGTGAAGATAAATAGACGTGGTGCTGGCCGAACGGTGACCCAAAAGACGCTGGATATAATAGAGATCGGTTCCTGACTCCAACAGATGGGTTGCAAAGCTGTGTCGCAAGGTGTGTACCGATGCCTTCTTCCTGATGCCTGCACGTTGTAAAGACGCCCTAAATACCCTTTGAATGCTTGAGATACTGATCGGTTTCTTGGGGTCCTTTCCGGGAAACAACCAGTCACCGGGTTGATAGGCCTTCCAGTACTCCTTCAGGATATCCAGGGTACGCTTGCCGAGCAGCGTATAGCGGTCCTTATTTCCTTTGCCGCCCTGGACCCGGATCATCATCCGTTTGCTGTCGATGTCAGAAGCCTTCAGGTGTGCTGCCTCACTGATTCTGAGGCCACCGGAGTAGATGGTTGTCAATATGGCCCGGTGCTTGAGATTGTGGATGCATCGAAGAAGGGATCGGACCTCTTCCCTGGCCAAGACCACGGGAAGTTTCTTTCGGTTCTTGATCCGGGGAATCCTGATCCCGTTCCACTTTCTTTCCATGGTCGTCTCATAGAAGAATTTCATGGCACTGTATGCCTGGTTGATGGAGGACTGAGAGACCTTCTTCTCCTTCATGAGATAGTAAAGGTAGTTGCGAATCTCTTCCTCCCCCATCTCCGCCGGCGAGCGACCATAATGACGCACAAAATGCACCATGCAGTCCAAATAGCAGGTAATGGTCTTCGGGCTGAAGTTTTTTAGCTCCAAATCCATCTTCATTTGATTGTATAATTGTCCCATAACGTGTGCCTCCTTTCTGAGATTTTGGGATGAGTAGATACCCTACTTTCTACAGAAGGAGGCCACGTCTTGGAACCCCATCAAAAGACAGTGGCCCTGAGCAAAACGCTATTCAATTGTCAAAGAACAAATCCCCTGGCTATGGGGAAAAACCACCGCGAAGCGGTTTAGTTCAACATGCTATAATTTATCTCCAATAAAATTGAGCACTTCGAACATCGAGTGACAATTTTCAGGTTCAATCGTCACTGCTTAATGGAAAGAAAACAGGGGTATCATAAAAATTTGACGATTCATGTCAAAAAATCTATGGTACGGGCTATGGACGACAAAACCAGTATTACCTTTCGCAGCATTAAGATCTATTGGCATTTTTGATTAAGTAGTTGAAACAATTTCATCTGAATTCGAATATTCGTATTTAAAAAAAAATGCACCGCAGACCTGTTGAAAGAGGGCTTATCCGGGGATTAGATCTAAAACCTTTGAAAAATATCGGTATTTCGATTAAGTGGCTAAAGAATCGGCTTATTTTTGTCGATAGATATAATACATTCTGCTCAGCACCGACTCAGTATGGAAGTTTGTGCTTTATATCACGGACAGTTAGAGAAGACAAGCAGGCATACGGCAACGGGTATTCTCAAGACGAATTGAATTAATGCCGGGGTGTTGACAGCTTTCCAGACGATTATGAATAGGATTTGGAGAAGGTCTCATTAATTATAAAAGGGGAAGTTAATTGACATACGTACTTGATCAGGCACATATAGAAGGCATTGAGGAGATTTTACAGGACTACCTGCCTGAAGCTGGGATTCATAGTGTTCTGCTGATCGATATGGCAGGCAATATTATTGCCGAA
>JAFDDR010000077.1 GCA_019310785.1 Deltaproteobacteria bacterium | reverse complement strand
TTATTGGCCAGAGACTCAAGGGGACGTCCTTAAATACTAAAACAACTCATGATGCGTGCTGTCTGGTGGGACACGGACATAACAATTGAAGATTTATTATTGAAGATTTGTTCTTTAGCCACAGACCAGTCTTCGCCCAACAAGGCTACGCCCCGGCAGGCATAGACTTTTCCTCTGCCGACTTGGCAGAGAAAAATGGGTCAATAAAAAATATCTCACACAGAGCACACAGGGACACCACAGAGAAAATAGTAAATGAATCTCTTTCGTGAGCCAGTATAGAAGGACATATTCACCCCGAGTTCCGGTTACAATACAGATTTTGCGCATGGATTAGCTCAAAGGTGAAAGCTCAAAGCCGAAATTCTCAGAAATGCCCTCAAGATACCCTCTGTTCATGATCAGTAAATATTTCATCAAAAAAAGTATCCTTGTCCAGCGTTTGCTGCCACTTTCTGTGCCGTTTTACACTTTCAACCCTCTTTTCTCGCGGCATGGTAAGAAACCGGATAGCCTCTACCTTCCCGAGTTCACGAAAAAGTATTTGTGTTCCTTTTCTTAAAAGCTCATTATCAGAAAGAGTTTTTGTTAGTTTCATCTTAAACCCTCCTTGTCGCAAAAAGCTACAGGATTGCCTGTCCAAATCGCCAAGTCCAATGTACCACATTTTTTACATAACCTGTCATCGCATGTGATAAAATCAGCCCCATAAGCTTCCGCAAAAACCAAATGGGCAGCATCTGCTGGCCCCAAGCCTGCCAAAACCAATTCCTTAGCGCGCTTTCTTGCCCGCGCCTTATCAACTGCAACGAATTCACCCGTTTCCTTAAGTACATGATAAAGTTCAAATCGTTCAACTTGATCAGATATGGCTGAAATTTCCTTTACATGAACCGGGGAATAGATCAGGTCATACATGTTTTGGTCAATTGCGGAAAATATCAATTGGACGGCAATTGTCTCCAACTTGATACGCATATAAAATTGATCATCATATGGACGACATAGCGTGCACACATCAAGATAAATTTTTCTTTCCATTACTGTACACCCATTTACTAATAAATTTTTTAGGGGTCAAATCTTTGATTGACTCATGTTGCTATTTTGGGCAATTTTTGTGAGGTCAGAAGGACATCCTTAAATACTTCAATAACCCATGATTCGTGCTGTCTCATGGGACACCCCGGTTAAATATGCTACGCTGTCCAGCGGAATTTAACCCCAGTACCATTTCCCGAAGCTACGGGGTAAACAGGGCCCCGATAGAGGGATCTACGCTTCGCTTCGACATGCAGATTTTCACAGATATACACAGATTGGGGCTCTTGGCTTCTCGTGGATCAACGAGACGTTGAATCCTTTCAAACTTCTTCCCCGTCGTTGGCTTCCAAAAAATCAGCAAAGGCCAGAAGCTCTGCCCGAAGCCGAGTGAACAATGGTCCAGCTTTCTCCGTCAATTTTTCTATTCTGGCTGAATCAAATTTATACGTGTATACATTTCGCACAATATGCCGAAATCCCCGATATTCATCGAACCCCAACCGCAGAGAACCAGAGATGACTGCGGGACGGACCTCGGTCATCTCCTCTGCCATTTGCTTTAGCAGGCTCTGGTGCCAGTTTTCTCCTTCTGGAAGCATATCATCCACATTGACGGCAATGAGCTCGAAAACCCGTTCAATTCCTGAATAGAAACTATGCAGATTGAGCGCAACACCGTCCAAGTAGTAATCATCCCCAGTCTGTTTGGCGCGCTTCACCCCTTCCATAGCCCGCTTGAGAGTATGTTCGATCTCAGGCAGCTCATTTCGTATACGCATAGCGAGATGTTTTAGTCTCTCGCTCATATTTCTATCCCATGCTTTTGGATGGAGATCCTCATTGCCTCGCGACAGGTATGCGGCTCCACCAAATCAATCTTAAAGTCCGGGCTCAAGCCGGTCACAGCAGCCACGGCCGAGAAAAATATATCCGGTGCTATACCCCAGGCAGCAAGATCGATATCCGACCGGGCGCTAAAAGCCTTTGTCCTGGTCAGTGATCCAAATACGACCACTCTTTTCGCCCCATATCGTTGCCGCAGTAGAAAAGATGCTTTTTGGGCCAGCTCAAGCGCTTTTGCTCGGCGCTCTTCTGAATATTTACTCTGAGCAGCGCGAGTGGCGATCTTTCTTCCGGGATTAAATTTTCGCCATTCTTCAGGTTTCATTTCCAAAGCGGTGGTCATTTCCAATTCTCCGATTTAGGGGTCAAATCTTTGATCGACTCATGTTGCTATTTTGGGGACGTCTTGGGCACGTCCTTAAATACTTAAATAACTCATGATTCGTGCTGTCTGATGGGACACCCCAGTTAAATAGAAATACCGTTCGACAGGCTCACGGCCTTGAGCGAAGTCGAAAGGCAAAGGCATTTAACGGGGTAAACTTCGCTGTCCTGCGGAATTTCACGGGGCAGGCCCCGGTTAAACACGCGTTGCTCGTCATTGCATAATTTACCGCAGTAAAATCGACGATTGATGACTTAGCACGGAGCAAAGAGCATGGGGCAGCGCCTAAATTATTGAGTATTATATTTTAAGGAGATTTTGAAATTCTTCGCGCGTGAGCCCGGCCTGATCCAAAATAGCACGGAGTGTCCCTCTGGGGATGTTTTTTCTATCCGGTATGACGACCAATCTTGTTCTATCGTGATCCCTTTTCATCATTGCGATATGGCTGCCTTTTCCTCTCTTAGGAGCATTCTCAAAGCCGGCAGCCCTGAGTGCCTTAACAATTTCCTTTGATGAGATGATTGGAAGTTTTGTCATGGAAGTGTGGCTTCAAAATGAGCGGTAAATTTCTCTTTCGAGGTTAAGCTTTCTTCCAAGTCCTCAATAAGATCCAATTCTCTTGCATTTTCCAGGTATAATTGGACTGCTTCCCGTAAATTATTAACGGCATCACCAAAAGAATCACCGCAACTGGCAACTCCAAGTTCAGGGCATTTGGATACATACCCTTCCTCTTCTTTCCAAACTACTGCAGTATACCCGAAGATTTTCATGATTTTTCCATCCCTTTTTTGTAGATTTCTAAAATTATAGCTTATTCGAAATAAAACATCTATAAATATTCAGTAATTTCCGGTTAGGTGCTTGTTTAGAATTTCGGCTTTAACCCGGCTTGTTTGCAAATTTCATTGGCCGTAATTCTGTCGAGGGCGCGATGCCTTTTGACAGGAATGGTTTTCACATCATTTGTGTATATCGAATGATTTGCTCCTTCACGCAAAAGACGAAATCCATTTTCTTCAAAGTATCGTATCAGATCACGCCGTTTGATAGACATCTTGAACCTCTACTGGAAGTTGCTCAATCAGAGCCCCACCCAGCGGTATTTCTTTCCGTTGTTGCTTATAAGCTATGAGCATTTCATTGAGGGCATCTCTTAACATCATGCGGCACTCTTCTATATCCTTGCCTTCAGTCACGACTTCCGGCCATTCGACTAATTGACCCATATAACCAGAATCGATTTTGGAATATTTTGCAGTATAATTCTGTAACATTTTTGTCTCCTGTAAGTAATAATGAGGGACGTTGGTAATAAAAGTAATTTACGTTATTTTCTGCCATGTCTAATGACACATGTCAAGGCTTTTTTTTATCTCCTATAATACTTTTCCCGGAAGCCTAAGACAATCTCTTGATTATTCTTTTCGCAAGGCCATCTTCTATTTCAGTATGTCTTGCAATAGGTTGACTTATGCCGGATTGAGGATTCCGATACCAATCGTGATTGCCACCATGACGCACAAACACACAACCGTTTGACTTAATAAGTCTAAGTAATTCATTCCTTTTCAAATCGCGATTTCCATTAACTGAAATGGTTCAGCATCGGGTACCAGTCCTTCATTGATGTCATTATAGATATCTATTAGATTGTCTTTCAATTCATCCAAAGTTCTGCCCTGGCTTTCATAATCGGGGTATTCTTGGATATGGCCGATGAACCAGTCGTTCTTCTTTTTATAGAAAATGTTAAATTTCATAATTGTTTCCTCCGATGGGACTATAGGCATGTTGGGAATAAAGGTAACTTATCCTATTTTGGCCCATATCTGCTTACATCTGTCAATATATTTTCCAACTCTTTGAAGACTGTTCCTAACAGCTATACGGCTTACGTTCAGCTCAGTGCCCACTTCTTTTTGCGTATATCCTGCCTCTCTAACGGCCAGATAGGAAATAACTGCTCTCGCCTTACTCACTTGCCCATTTCTACTACCGGAAAACAACGCAACCGGGCTGATTTTAAAATGAGAGATGACTTCATCTATGATTGACTCTATCGCAGGTCTTTGTAAATTCCGCTTTTCGAATGCTCTATTTGATTCATGAAGCGTCCTCGAAACGAAATCCCCGCTTCCCAGGATCCTTGCATCCCCTTTCTCCCGTTCTTCTTTTTTTCGACCAAGGAGGCCTGTCTTGTTTCCACCGGCACTCCTGACCAGGCCGCCACCTTGAAATTCGGGGCGCTTTCCCTGTTCGATTCCGTTCTTGATGAATTGACGGTATCTTCGTCGAGCAACTTTCTTGGTTTCACCAAAATGGAGTAGGACATCTTCGATGGTTTTTTCTGATAGAGGCCTTTCTTTTTTGACAGGATTAACAGGATTAAGAGGATTTCTTTGTTGTTTTTTTCCCTTTCCGGACGAAAGGGAAAAAGACAATCCGCCTTCGGAGGAGGAGGTGCTGGGTGATTTTTGATTCCTGACTTCTGACTTCTGATTTCTGACCTCTGGAATAAGGGGGTTTTTGCGGTGGCCTAAGATAGCGCTGTGGCCAGTCCAGGCGTATTTGTCCAACTCTTTGAGGTCTTGCACGAGTTTTACCCGTAAGGGATTCAGATGGATATAGCGGATCAGTTCCAGGAGATAGGGGTCTTCTTCGCAGATGACGGATTTGTATCGGTTCTGGAAGAGATGGCCGGCGCGTTTGTGTCTTTTATTGAAGGTAACGGCATACCCTGTCATCAATCGGCGCATGACTTTGCTGAGGGGGGTAGGGGCAGTTCGCAAGAGGAGGTGAAAATGGTTCGGGATCAAAGCCCAGGCATAGCATTGGGTTTGGGTTTGTTCGAGGATGGTGGCCAGGCGATCAAGGAAGGAGTTGCGATCCTTGTCGTCCCGGAAGATCTCTCGTCGTTCGATTCCCCGGCCCATGACGTGTTGGAGGAGGCCGGGGGCATCTAGTCTGGGTTGGCGCGGCATAGTTTTATTTGTAATGAGAGACGTTGGTAATAAAAGTAACTTATGGTATTTTCTGCCATGTCTAATGACGCATGTTGAGACCTTTGAATTTTCGGGGAGCAACACAAATCGCTCATCCGGCACTCCATTTTTGACAAAATTTGTGACAGGTTTTTCAGATTCATATAATAATGGGAACGCCCTTAAATACTAAAATAACTTCTTCATTAGCCACAGACACACGCAGACCGACACAGACTTTTTCTCTGCCGGGCCGGAAGAGAAAAATGGGTTAATAAAGAATATTCTCTCGCGGGGATCATTTCCTTTTCAGCAGTTCAAAATATTCATCTCTTGTCATTCCGACGGTACGCATATTGATTTTGGGCATCTATGCAACCTGCACTGAATATTTTTCAAATCCGATCATTTCTACTTTTGGGGCAATCGCACCATTATGCATATCATAACCGCATTCAGCCAAATATTCATTCAGCGTCCCGATTTTATCCATTTCTTCAAATTGAATCCGAATAACCTCTAAAAGGTTTTTTTTGCTTCGTCTCTTGTTGTCCCCTGGGAAATAAAATCCAATTCAGGGCACTTGGCAACAAACCATTTGCCTTTTTGCCATACTTCAATGGTTATGTTTATTTCCATTATACGAACCTCCTTTCATAAAGGGTATAAAGGGGGACCTTGATATTCCAAGTTTTTAGATGAGTAGGGTTTGGGTTGGCCACGGACACACACTGACCAAATAATATTATTGCTACAGACGGATACAGATAAAATTAGCCGGGCTGAAGCTGTTCAGGCTGATGGTTGAAGGGGCCGGAAGGGCCCTTGGGCGATTCATATGTTATTCTCCGCCCCGATGAAATGGAAAAGAAAAAGGTCTCAATTAAATACGTTTCAGTTGTCATTATCACGAATTAAACGGGATAAATAAAGGTTGACAGGGCAGCTACCAGCGCTTTATTAGCTCCTCGGCTGTGAGCATTCGAGACTCCTGTCTCAAGGAAACCCCCGAATTCTGGCTCTACCCGGCTGCAAAACGGTAAAGTTCCCAACGATGTCCATTCCGTACTTTTCAATAAGCAAAACGACCGTTTCACCCAGCCCCGAGCGCGCATTTCCAGGAAAACGGATGAATACGACACCCTTCATTTTTTCTCTATGGGCAAATACCCATTCGCCGAAATCGCTATCCTCAGTAATAAGAATCCGATCTTCTTCAACCGCAACTCTAAGCACCTCTATATCAGGCGCAGACGGGAAAGATTCCGTAACCACGGCAACATCGTATCCTGCAGACCTGAGCGACCTGACAACTGCAAAATCACAACTCTCATCAGCCAGGAATCGAATTTTTCCTTCCACCATCATCGTTTACGTTCCAGTTTCCAGAAATAAATCGACTTCATTGGCCAGATTATCAGCCGCATAGAGAATTGCCGCCTGGATGTCTTCCTTTGTGATAGTGGGATAGGCATCCAATAAATCTTCAGTCAATGCCCCCTCTCCAATTTTACGGACAATCAGTTCAGCAGGGATTCTCGTTCCTTTAATAACGGGTTTGCCCAGCATTATGTCGGGATTCATATGGATCCGGTTATGATATGATTTCATTTTGTTCTCCTTTCTGGTGGCTTTGGTCTGTTTAGGGGTCAAATCTTTGATTGACTCATGTGGCCTTGGGGACGCCCTTAAATACTTAAATAACATGTTCTTTAGCCACCCCGATGAAATAGAAAAGAAAAAGGCCCCAGTGCAATAGAAAGCTAAAAGCATTGCACCCCGGTTGAACACCCTGAAGGGACCCGGTTCAACAGGGCACGCGGGGTAAACCCCAGTTAAATACCCATTGCTCGTCATTACATGAATTGAACGGGGTAAACTTCGCTCCGACAGGCAGATTAAAGCGAGGCGATGGATAAGTTAGAAGTTAGTAGTTAGGCGTGAAGCCGCCTACACAAAGATACGGCGTTCCAGGAAGTAAAGAGACAATGGTCAATAGTGAGAAACGAGAAGCAAATAGTGATAAGATAAGAGATAGACATCGAAATCGCCGCATGGTTTTTTAGACAGGATCACCGGGTTTTTGTAAATTTTCTTTCTCGATTATCTTATGTATGGTTGACTTCAATTTCGGAATATGATTTTTACAGATGTCAAAAATTATCTCATGATCCACTTTTTCATAATGATGTGAAACTATATCACGTAATCTCATGATATTATCCCATTCGATCTCCGGATAATTTTCTAAGATAGATTTATCCGTTTTATTGATTTTCTTAAGCAGTTCACCGACAACTTGAAGTCGCATAGCAATTGCATCAAGAATAAGAACACCGTCTGTACTCGAAACAAGATCCTCTGCACTATTTATTTTGGAAAAGCGATGCTCGATCAAAACAATTGATTCCAAGATGATTTGCAGATTGTCTCGGATAATATCATCAAGCATATATCACCTCATTTTCAATCCGTTGTGTAAACCGGCGGTTAACACTATTGCTTTTGCGAACCAGTTCAATTTTTTTGTCGAATCTTTTTTCCAGATATATCTGCAATCCTGAAATCCACTCAAAACGAGGCTCTTTTAGCTCAACCAAGAGATCAATATCACTATTAACTCGCTGAGTCCCCTTAACATAGGATCCGAAGAGTCCGATATTGATTACACCGAATTCATTCCTCAAGAATTCCTTTTCAAACTTTAAAAGCCTAAGGATATCTTCGTGTGACATATTTTGTTTCATTGTCCTAACTCCTGACCAACTTAAGCGGGACTTACTTTGAGACCTTTGCAAAACGCCCTCTTTCGCCCAATTTCTGCGTCAAGCTCAAATTTTAATCCTCGAAATACTCGATGTGTTCCTGTGGTTAAAATTTTAGCCTTCCTTGAACTTGAACAAAATTGAGCATTTTTCAAAGGTCTCGAAGAGAGCGGGACGCATGGAGTAGCACAGCAGAAATCAGCGTGATCACATTTTCAGACAATCTTCGTATCCGATTAGCTGGGGAAAATGTTTTTTTATGTTCAGCTTATGGCCGCACTGTGGGCACTTTACTTTTGTTTTTCTTTTCAAATATTTCATCCAGCTTTCTGATGCGGCAATGACAGAATCAAGATCAAGAGGTTCTGTCACAATTTTGTGTTCCTCTAAAAACTCACCCAATAGCTTGGTGTTTCCTTTAAATTGGGGCATAAGTTCCGCAAACACCACCGATGGTGCAACCAGTTTCTCTCTTCTTGCGAGAGCAGTGTACAACTTATCCTGAAAGATTCTAAATTCATCTTTCAAAATATCAAGCAGAATAGTCGTATCTACGCAGACTCTCAATTTACCTCGCCCCTTACTTCATCCATATATTCCATTGTTCTCAGTCCACCCCTGAACCTTCCACGCCACTTCCTCTTAACCGTTTCTATTGGGTCAACAACGATGACATATTTTCTACCCTCTTTTGCAATGTCCACTTCGGTTCCTGGAAGGATACCCAGTTCCTTCCTAACCTTTACAGGTATGGTAACTTGATATTTAGCAGTTACTTTAGACAATTTGATCACCTCCGGAGGTATACTCTTTATCATCCTGAAGTATACCGCCTGCTTGATTGCGTGTCAAATCCTTTTTCTTCTTAAAGCATAAAGTGCAGGCTCAAGGGAACGTACTTAAATACTTAAATAACTCACGATTCGTGCTGTCTTCGGTTATTTGTTATTGGGGTTAACATCACGAGTTTTTAGGTATGGGAGACGTTGTAATAGCGGCTAACACAGTAAATAGGATAGCATTACAAGGGATGTGCAGGTTGAAGTCGCCAACACTGTGAACCACGATGGCTGTTATGCCGGACATGGCCCCTAATGTTATTCCCCGGACAAGACGGCTGGGGTTTTTCAGCTTTCTGAATCCCTTCCTGTAAAGGCTTAGGATCATCCACATGATAATGGCAATCAATGGCAAACCAACTTCTGAAACAAAGTGAAGATAATCGTTGTGGGCCATGGTGTAATGCTTGCTAAGCCCGGGAGGCTGGAATTTGGTATAGGCAAAAGCGAATGTGCCGGGTCCGGTTCCCAATACCGGGTGGTTTTCAATCATACGGACTGCCCCGCCCCAGGCTGTCAGGCGGCAGCTCAAGTTTGCCTCCGGATCTCTTTCCGTAAGGGTCAAAATACGTTCCACTACAGGCGTGGTTGACAAAACTATGAAGGCTGCTGCCAGGGTAATCCCGATAATGGAAAGGACAAGTTTTTTGCGTTTGAAATACCTATCAAAAAGCAGGAATGCGGCCATGAGGGCAAGGCCTGTGATTGAAGCAAACCAACTGCCCCTGCTTAAAGACAAAATCAGGGCAGTAAGAAGTAAGAAGGCCAAATATATGAGAAAAAACTTCTTGCCCCGCTCGAAACCGAGCAAGAAAAGGCCAAGGACCAAGGGAAGGGTCATTTCCATGTAACCTGCTAAATGATCGGGGTTGCCAAAAGTAGCTGATAAACGATACGGACTCTGGCTTATATCCGTGTACTCCCACCAGGAGAAAGGGTTCGAGCCAAAGTACTTGAACAGTCCGAATATGGATAGAAAGGCGGCCATTCCGATAATGAAATACACGAGCTTCCTGATTTGTGTCCTGGTACGGAATGTGTGAATGGTCAGATAGAAAATTACCAGGTAGTTGAGCAAAAGGATCATGGACCATTGGCTTGTAGCCCTGTGAAGAGAGAAGATAGAGGACAGAAGACAGAGGACAGTTAGGACAATAAAGGGTTTGTCTAAGGGCGTCTTGATCCATTTCCAGTCCCAGGCCATGGTTTTTTCCAACAGAAATGCTGTCAAGGCTATCAGGGTGAGCATATGAATGATGGTGATTGCCCACGGTTGCACCGATGCCCTTGCAAGGGGGGTGAAGATTAAGAGGGCGTAAAGGGAATAACGGGAAATGCGATTTATGATTGTCGATTGTCGATTGTCGATTGTTAAAAGCATGGTCTCACACAGAGCACGCAGGGATCACAGAGGGATAATGCTGGTTACTTGTTCCTGGTTCCTGTCTTCTGACTTCTGTCCTCCGATCTCTGACTTCTGGTTGCTCGTTGCTCGTTGCTGGTTTCTCTTTACTCTTCCCTCTTTACTTTTTACTCCTTGGCGGGCTCTATTCCGTCCCCTTTTTTCTCAAATCGTTTGCCGCATGACAGGCATTCGAAATCATCCGGGAGACGTTCGCCGCATTCGCACATCCAACCTATTCTTTTTGCAGGATTACCCACCACCAGGCCATAATCGACGACATTTTGCGTCACCACCGCACCGGCACCTACAAAGCAGTATCTCCCAAGGGTAGTACCGCAGACAACAGTGGCATTGGCCCCTATGGTTGAGCCTTTCTTGACCAAAGTCGGGCGAAGCTGATCCATCTTCCTGAGCTCCGCTCGCGGGTTGTACACATTGGTGAAAACCATGGAAGGACCGCAGAACACGCCGTCTTCAAGGGTAACCCCCTTGTAGATACTCACGTTGTTCTGGATCTTGCATGTATTGCCTATGATTACGTCCGGCCCGATTACGACGTTCTGGCCGATATTACACTGTTCGCCGATTTTTGAACCGGACAGGATGTGGGAGAAGTGCCAGATTTTGGTGGCAGTGCCGACGGAAACGTTATCGTCGATAACCGCGGTCGAATGGGCGAAATATTTTAGGGACTTATTGATACTGGAAACTGGAAACTCGATACCGGATGTTTCAGGAGTTTCTCCAAGATAGATTTTGCGGCCGTTTTCGTCCAAAGATAGCTGGGCGGCATTGAGGACCTTGAGGACCCGCATGCCTTCGTATCCGTCGGTAATGGGCTTTTCGTTTTTTGCAATACAATCAAGGAAGTGCTCACACTCCAAACGCAAGGGCTCATCCCGGGGGATGTCCGCCCTCTCGGGTTCGGCCTTGGCCGGAACAGGGATATTATGCTGCCACTGGATTTCATGGGCATAAAGCAGGAGCTTGTCAGACCAGGGTTGGGTGTCGTCAAACACGGCCATTTTCCGATCACCGACCACTACAAGTTTTTGTTCTTTAAATGGATGGAGCCAGGAAACAAAGATCTGGGCCCGAAGTCCGGACGGAAATTCCAGGTGCGTGGTCGTGACATCGGCAATTCTGCGGTGGAGATAATTGCCGCCCGTGGCGAGAACGCTTTCCGGTTCTTCATCTGCCAAGGAAAGGATCATGGAAATATCATGGGGTGCAAAGGACCAGAGGATATTTTCCTCTCTCCGGATTTTTCCGAGGTTCAGGCGATGGGAATAGATGTAATTGATCCTGCCCAACTCCCCTGACGCAGCCAGTTCCTTGAGCCGGACAAAGACCGGGTGATATTGGAGGAGGTGGCCTACCATTAGTATCAGTTGGTTCTGTTGTGCCAGCTCAACCAGTTCCCGGGCATCTTTTTCGATCAGGGAAAGGGGCTTTTCCACAAGGACGTGCTTTCCGGCTAACAATGCTTCACGTGCCAACGTGAAATGGGTTTCCGCAGGCGTGGCAATGATCAGGCCTTGAATGTCTTCGTGAGTCAGTACCTGGTTCAGGGCCAGGCAGGTTTCCACGCCCGAATACTGTTTCTTGAAGTCATCCAGGACAGTTTCATTCTTGTCGCAAATAAGTTTCAAGGCCCCGAACTGGTTGAAGTTACGCACGAGATTTTTTCCCCAGTACCCGGAGCCGATGATTGCGATGGAAGGGGGGGGCGTTGCGGGTTGCGCGTTGCGGGTATCGGAGGGTGTTTTGTTCATAGTCGTTTTACTCCTGCTTTTAACGGGATACAGCTCCGCCCCTTCGGTTACAGGGGCAATTCAAGATAACCGCTTATAATTATTCGGTTTTTGTCGGATCACCGGCATACTGTACACAAAGAGGGTTTAAGGAAATCTGTGCATCACTTCCACCCTTTCTTCTCCGACCTCACTGGCCAGTTCCTTGATCTGACGCTTTATCTCCTCGTATTCGGACAGCTTGCTCTTAAGAAAAGTCACTGTCAACCTGGCCTTTTCCTCCAGGCCAGTCGGTGTAAGAATGTAGGTATAGGGTATCTTGTTTTTTGCACTTTTAAAGCGATTGACCTTAATCAGACCCTTTTTGGCCAACTCTGAAAGACAATAATTGACCTTGCCCAGGCTGATCCCCATGCGTTTTGCCATGTCACGCTGGGAGAGGTTTGAGTCCTGGCTCAGGACCTTGAGGAGACGATACCGGATTTCTTGTTCATATCGGTTGTTCATGCCGTGAACTTTAAATAAAATTTAATAAATAGTCAAGGGAAAAGATAGAGGACGGAAGGCAGAAGACGGAAAACAGGAAACGGAAAACAGGAGACAGGAGACGGGAGACAGAGGTCGGAAGGCAGAAGACAGGAAAGAGAAATCTGAGCTGTCATCTGACATCCGTCGTCTGTCTCCACGTAGTTTATCATATCTCTTTCGGTAGTTTTTATTCTTCGGATCGAGATGAATCGCTTTTTCGTAATGCTCCACGGCGCTTGACCATTGCCCCATGTTAATACAGGCCTCGGCGGCCCGGGCATAAAAGTAGGCTTTTTTCGGTTCCAGGGCCATGGCCGATGTCCAGTCCTCGAGGGCACCCTGATAGTCTTTCATGGTCCAGCGAATCAAGGCCCTGTGATTGAAAAGCCCGGAAGACGGTTTGGCCGAGTGTCTTATGGCCAGGCCTGCCTCCTTTTCCGCCCTGTCCACCTTGTTGAGCCGTTTCAGGACCCGGGAGAAGCGCAGGTGATAAGAACTGTTTTCAGGGTCCAATACCGTGGCCTTTTGAATGGCCAATTCCATTCTGTCCCAGTCCTTTTCTTTTTCTGCTATCTGGGCCAGCCAGTAGCAGGCATTTGCCGTCGGCTCTTTTTGGTTTGACTTTTCCAGTATCCACCCGGCCTGGTTGTATTGGTTAAGATCTATCAGGGACCGGGCCAAGAGGATGTCCATGCGTGGCGAAAGCGCAAAGCTTTTGCTGACCTTTTCATAAAACCGGTACAGGTCTTTCAAATAACCGTTTTTCTTATATACATTGTAAATGCCTTCCAGGTCGTTTTCCTTTGTCGGGCTCATAGAAAGGGCACCAAAAAAACTTCTTTCGGCATCTTCGAGCTGTCCGTTTGCCACATAAAGCCGGCCCAAGTGGAGATAGTTTGCTGAGTCGTTGTCAATTGCTCCAATGGCTAATGCCTTCTGATAGTGTAATATGGCTCCAGTCCGGTCTTTCCGGCCGGCGAGAAGAGAGGACATGGACATATGGGCATTTCGAATATCAGTCCCCTCATTAATGGCCTGCTTGAGCCCCTCTTTTGCCGCTTCCTCAACATCAGGAGACCAGAATGCCTCTTTTTTGAGATAACCATACACGGAAGGATATATACGGGCCAATTTGGTAACGATCTTCATGAGTGCTTCTGTTTTTTTGTATTTGTGCAGGTAACGGGCAAAGGCATAGTGGTAGAGGATTCCATTGGGCCGCAGGCGGATTGCATCCTGAAAAAAAGGAAATGCCTCATAAGGATTGTCTTTTCGATCAGGATGCAGGTAGGGGAACAGCCTTTTGAGCCGGGCCTCTTGTTCAGCAAGGCCGTAAGCGGATTCCGCATCAAGGGGATTCAGGCGGGCCGCCACGGCATAGGCATGTTTTGCTTTTTCCGTAAAACGAAAGGCATCGCTAACGGGCTTTAAGATACTCAGACCATGGTATGCATTACCCAGATTTTTCCAGATTAGCGGATCATCGGCACGGTATTGTGAGGCTTTTTCAAGATGCTCGACAGCGGCTTCAAAATATCGCCCGCGAATATGGCTTAGGGCTATTTGATAATGGATATGGGATATTAAGTGAAGACACAGAAACCAGGAGGCCGTGATGAAGACAAGGAGAATGAGCACGGCGCAAAGTGTTTTGCGCTTATAAAATCGCTTTGCGATTTTATTAGTCTTCTTCTCCATAATATTGTGAGTAGTATTTATGGTAATATTTATAATACCCTTCTCTTTTGACATCCACCTGATTGAGGACCACCCCGACTAAATTCGCCTGGGCCAGCCGTACCTGGTCAACGGCCTTTTTGATCAACTCCCGGTTCACCTGGCCGGCCTTGACCATGAGCACCACACCATCAGTTCGGGGTGCAATGAGAACCGCATCGCTCGCCGGCAGAATGGGGGATGAATCGATAATCATTCGATCGAAACGCCTGTTCAGATAGGACAGCAGGAATGACATACGATTGGAGTCCAAAAGCTCGGCAGGTTTGGGCGGACGGGGACCGCTCGGCAGGAGAAAGAGGTCTTCCGTATCGGTCTTTATAATGGCTTTATTTATCTTTTTCTGTAAATAGGGGAATTCCTCCTCCCCGATAATCACCTGCCTGTAAAGCCGGGGCAGGTCCGCGGGATCAAAGGAAGGCCGCTCAAAGTGAGATTCGGGGAGTTTCTCAAAGGAAAACTTTCCGGACTTGAGCTGCATGGCGGTTCGCAGCCCCTCAATCATATGGATAGTAATGAAACCGGCCAGGTCATCCTCCTTTACAAGGCCCGTATTGATAAGTATAAAACCGAGTTTCTGACCTGTATTTTTTTTGCGGATAAGGGTCTCTTCGGCCTGACCTTTTGTAATAACATTGCTTTTTATCAGTAGTGTTGCGAGTCTTCTCCCTTCAGGTCTTGTGAGCCAGTTGACATCCACCAGTTCCCCATCCAAAAAATAGAGGCCTATTTGCTCTTCCCCTTCGGAGAGATGCAAAACCCCGGTCTTTTTCTGAAATGAGAGGAGCCGGAAAAGATCACTTACCCCGAATTCCGTTAAGGACCCGGAATCGACAGCCGTGCCGAATGTATCTGACAATAGCCCGGTAAGCCCGCGGGAATCACCGGAAGAGGCCATACGGCTCAGAGAGGGTTTGCGCAAGTCCGCATCCACCATGAGGACCGTCTTTCCGGCCTGGGCCATGGTATAAGAGATGTTGGCCACGGTCGTGGTTTTCCCTTCTTTTTCACCGGAGCTGGTGATTAGAAGGGTGCGAAAATCCTTTTCCATAAAGGAGAAGTTTACATTGGTCCTCAAGGTCCGGTAACTCTCGGCAAAACGCGATTGAGTCGGGTAGTGACCCAGAAACATATCTTGAAACGATTCAGTCGTTTGGCTGCGGCTTTTCTTTTTTGTTTTCATCGCTGCTGGTTACTCGTTGCTGGTTGCTGGATACTGGTTA
>JAFDDR010000076.1 GCA_019310785.1 Deltaproteobacteria bacterium | reverse complement strand
TTTCCTTGGTGGAGAGGCCGGAGATAATGGGGAATAAGGATTTATTTCAGCTAATTACATCCTTTTCAACTTATTCCCATTCCTGCAGCGGGAGTGAAAAATGACACTTCATGGCAGTCGGTTATGATGGATTTTGTTGAGTAGAAAACACAAAATGCACAAGAAAATGTGCATGGGTGCACATTTTCTTGTGCATTCTTTAGAAAACAAGAGCCGTTACAGTATGGTTAGGAAAGCGCTATGGCATTCATACTCCAGCGCTTCTCCATCCTTGAGACTTAATTTTATTACCCGCCTTGTCTAATACCAGGCATTCGCATTCGGAAAGTGAGTTAATGAAGCGGGTTCCGACCGAGGGAGTCATGACAAAAACAGTCGTGGAAAGGGCGTCAGCGTCCATGGCCGTATTGGCTAAGACCGAGACGCTTGTGCTCAACTCGGGTGATAGTCCCGTCTTGGGATTTACGATATGGTGGAACATCTTTTCCCGGTCAAAATAGACCTCATAGTTTCCGGAGGTTGCCACGGCACCGTTAGTCATGTGGATGATATCCGGGTACTTCTTCTTTTTCAGGGGATCCTGGATGGCCACGGTCCAGGGTTTCCTGTCCTTCCTGGCGCCCATGGTCCTGATATCGCCGCCCGCATTGATGAGATGATTCTTTATCCCATGCCCGGCAAGCACACCGGATGCCCTGTCAACAATATAACCCTTTGCTATTCCGTCCAGCGTAATCCCCATGCCGGGATTTTTAAATCGGACGGTGCGCCTTTTCAGTTCGACCCTGTCCGAACCCACTAATTCAAGGGCCTTCTTTAATTCCGTCTCGCCGGGCCGGTTTCCCTTCCCTCCTTCAAAGCTCTTCTTAAAAAGATCAACTATCGGTTTGACAGTCACGTCAAAGGCACCATGGCTTTGCCGGTAATAGTCTATTGATCTTGAAACTACATCGGCAACTTCAGGCGGTACATCTTTCAAAAAGCCTTCTTTGTTCAACTGGGCCACTGCCGTCCGGTCATCAAAGCGGCTCATTGACCGCGTTAAGCGGTCAATCTCTTCAAAGGCCAGGCCCATGGCCTCTTCCGCCCTGTCTTTAGATGTGTGGACAAGGGTCATGGAGACAAAGGTTCCCATGGCTAATCGGGTCCTTGAGACCTTATACATTTTACGGTTGAACTTTACCGCCTCGGCAGCGACAGGAATGACCCCGGTTGAAGCCAGGCCCAAACCAAGCATGCCGGAAAGCCTCAAAAAGGATCTTCGGTTCATGGTCCCGGGTATTTGGCGAATGGGGTTTTGTTTTTCCATGGTGTTCCTCCTGAAATTCACTTCTCAGGCAGCGGCCGCATTGGCCCGCTGTCCGGTTTTTTCTTCTGTAAGGAAATGCCGGAAGATATTCCTGGGACACTTTTCCACGCATATCTCCTCACATTCAGTACCATACTCCATACATTTTTTGTGGTCAATCTTTACAACATTATCCTCTAATGTGACGGCCTCGGCAGGGCAGGATTTGACGCACATCTTACAGGATATGCAACCCACCTGGCACAACTGTTTTACCGT
This sequence comes from Deltaproteobacteria bacterium, assembly GCA_019310785.1. GTDB lineage: Bacteria > Desulfobacterota > DSM-4660 > Desulfatiglandales > Desulfatiglandaceae > JAIOSR01. The sequence continues at coordinate 11,295 of JAFDDR010000076.1, read as the reverse complement.
CTTGCCCGGGTCCTTTGTACTGCATGGAACCCATACCCTGGCCTTTAAAGGCATCAATTCAATAATTTTCTTGGGACAGGTGCGCACACAGGTTCCGCAGCCCACACAAAGCTCCTGGTCCACGACCGGAAAATTATCCTTCATGGTAACGGCATCAAAAGGACAGGCCTCGGCACATTCACCAAGGCCTACGCAAGCGTACTGGCATGCCATGGGACCACCAAAGGCCAGGTTCGCACCGGTGCACGAAACATGACCGATGTAGTGTTCTTTTTCCCGGACCTGACCCTCGATCTTAGAGCACCTGATGATGGCAATTATATCTTCCACAGCCGCCATCTTCTTGCCGGTGATCTCTGCCACCATTGCGGCCACTTCCGCCTTCCCGGGAAAACATAGGTTGGCCGGGACATCAGGATCATTTACCACTGCTTCTGCATAGGCTTCGCACCCGGCAAAGCCACAGCCCCCTCACTGGGCCCCTGCCAGGACTTCCAACACTTCCTCGACCTTGGGATTGACCTCAACGGCAAACTTATGGGCCGCAAGCGCTAAGCCGATTCCAAAGAAAAGGCCTATACAACCTAATACGACTAATCCGCCTAAGGCCATTTTTATCAATACAGGATCCATTTATACTCCTAAAATATCGACATACCGGAAAAGCCCATAAAGGCTAAGGCAAACAGGCCCGCAACCACAAAGGCGATGGGCAGCCCTCGGTATGTGGGTGGAACGTTGGCAAGATCCAGCCTTTCACGCACGGACGACATCAGAAAAAGGGCGATCAAAAACCCGACTCCTGCGCCAAAGGCAAGCATCAGGCTCTCCCATCCGTTGTATTCATTATCCGCAAGAATCAACGGGACCGCGATAACAATACAATTTGCAATTACGAGAACAAGGTACACCCCGAAGGCCTTGAAAAGGGCCGGGTTTACCTTTCTCAAAACAGTATCCACGGCCTGGACCGAGAGAGATACCAGGCCGATAAAAACAACGATCTGCAGGAAGTCGAGCCTATAGGGCTTGAGCACGAACTGGTAGAGAAACCATGCCATCATGGCGCTGAAAACGATTACAAGGGTAAAGGTAATGCCCATGCCCACGGCAGTGGATTTCTTCTGAGACGTCCCGAAAAATACGCATAGCCCCAGATATTTGGTAAATACAAAGTTGTTTATGACCATGGCCCCTATAAGGAGGGAAAATAGATATCCGAAGTAAAGCTTCTTCACTTTCACGAAGGCCGTGCCCAAAGCTTTTCCCTCGGACATGATTTCTTTCATGGTCAGGATATGGGGCTGATTCTGGTTCAGGTCTTCTTTAAAGGTTAAAATAACCGTCATCTTGTCCTTACTGAGGCTCACCTGGCTGATCTCTAATTTTATGTCGGGGTCCGGTTTTTCGTAAATATTGTAATTGGCGGTATTTTTCGCCCATGCCTCATCAACGGGACCTGCAAAGGTAATGACGATACTGTTGGTATCCTTGAACGCCGTCTCTTTTATAAAACGATGTTCCGGCTTGCACCCGCCCAAAAGGATAAGTCCCAGAACAGCTAAGATGCTTATGATCAAATATTCACGTCTAAGAATTTTCATATCTCTTTAGCCCTTCTTTTTCCGGTTATAGGCCAGTTCAACGTAATTGAATATTGCCATCATAATGCCTACACAAAAGAAACCGGCTGCCGGGAGAACAAAGAAAAGGAGCGGCTTGAAACCTAATATGTCGTAGCCAAAAAGGGTGCCCATGCCCAGAAGTTCCCTCACGAAACCGAGGGTCATCATGGCAAACATAAAACCGAGCCCCATTCCCACACCATCCCAGAAAGATGCGGGAACCGAATTCTTGCTGGCAAACATTTCGAGCCGCATGGTAATAATGGCAAAGGCCACGATCAGTTTCACAAAGATACCCATCTCCTTATAGGCCGCAGGCATATAAGCGGCCAGGACCAGGTCAATGACCGTCACCCACGTGGCAATGGTCAGGGTGTAAGTGGGGATCCGGATTTTAGGGTGAATATAGTTCCTGATGAGCGCTATGGTGCAACTGGAAAAGACCTGCACGAACAGAACGGCTATTCCAAGAAGAAGGCCGTTCATAACGGTGGTGCTGATTCCCACGGCAGGGCACATGGAAAGGGCTAAACGAAAAATGGGATTTTCGTTCAATATGCCGTTAATAACCAATTGGGAGTTTGTCTTTGTTGTTGCTGGCAATGTTGCCTCCTTCAACTACTCGATCATTTACCTATTGATAACCTCAGTAAAAAATCTCAAACTCCTTCTCCCTTGAAGGGAGAGGGTTGGGGTGAGGGTGAATCTAATTATGTCCCCCCTCCCCTTAATCCCCTCCCTCCAGGGGAGGGGAATAGGACTTTAAATCAAAACGCTACCGGAATATTTTGCCCGGCAATGACCCTATCCAGTATATTTACGCGATAGGCAAATTTCTTGATAATGTTTTTGACACCAACTGTCACGGAACGGCTCGAAATGGTCGCGCCGGTCAGGGCATAAATATCCTTGTCCTGATACTTGCTCTTTATCTCCTCGATATCTTCCCTGGATATAAGGCCTTCTTTTGTCTTATCTGCTTCCAGGTATCTGAAGTATTCATCCGGAAGAGGCTCCTTGACCACCTTGAGTTCCTTGACCTTTTCAAAGGATTTGTCTTTGAATTGGTTCTTGAAATACTCTTGCTCGATTTCGCCGCCTAAGCCAGGATCCTCCTCATGCTCCATGATCTCAAGGCCCATGATTTTGAAAGTGGGATCCAGCGCTAACATAACCTCAATAAAGGTCTTGAACCCCGGGAATTCTCCGGGAAGGAGGTAGGCTAAGCGTTTGCCTCCTAATTTAGCGATAATGGTGGAATCCGCATACGTAAAAATCTTTGGTGGCTCGATCACGGCCATTAATGCCGCCTTTCGCTCAGGTTCCTCTGCGGCCTTTTCAGGTGGAATATCAAGACTGAGACGCTCTATAAACTCCCCTTTCAGGTTAATAATCAGCAATTCATAACCTTCTTTGTCTTCACCTGCAATAGGTACCATGTAACCTAAATTCTTGGTTTTATCATCTTCAAGGATATACCGGTACATGGTAAAGAGCCTGAGATCTGAGGGCGCTGGATTTGCCTTGCTATATCCCAGCAACCCGAGCACGGTTTCCTGGACATTTAGATGCTCATTATGCTTTTTTGCCTTGTCCGTGATGGCAAAGACCGTGCCCATCACAAAGGCGGCAACCAGGCATGAAATGGTCAGACTTACGACTATCCGTATGATTTCCTTCATTTTTCAGCACCCTTTGGCGGCGCAAAACGTTTAGGTTTAAACCATGTCTCAAACGCGGGCGTGAGGGGGTTCATGAGCAGGATGGCGTAACAGACCCCTTCCGGATACCCGCCTTTCAGGCGGATAAGAACGGTCAGGGCACCCACGCCGGCACCGAAAACGATCTTTCCTTTTTTCTGGGTCGGAGAGGTAACGTAATCGGTGGCCATGAAAAAGGCCCCTAATATGACACCGCCGGAAAGCACGGCCAGCAGAGGGTTGCCTGTAAAAATTTTCTCCCCTCCAAACACCCAGGTAAAAAAACCCACGGATACGATCACCGAGATCGGAATATGCCACGTGATGTAATTCTTGTAGAGGAGATAGACGCCACCAATAAGAAGCAGCAGGGCGGATGTTTCACCAATACATCCGGGCCGCCAGCCAATAAAAAAATCACTATAAATAGTAGATAGGGGCCCGAATTTTTCAAGAACTGCTGCCATGCCGTAATGCTTAAGCACATAGAGCGGTGTGGCAGTCGACACCGCGTCTATTCCCGTGCCCATGTATTTGAAGACTGCCGCATCGCGGATGGGGGCAAACCAGGCAGAGGTCATGGCCACCGGAAAAGTGGCCAACAGAAAGGCCCGGCCGATCAGGGCAGGGTTGAAAATGTTGAACCCGATTCCGCCCAAGAGGTGTTTGGCCACGTAAATGGCCATGACAGCGCCCAAAATGGGAATCCAGTATGGCACGCCGGGTGGGATAATATAGGCCATAAGAAGCCCGGTAATCACCGCGCTCCCGTCTCTGATGGTGATGGGGCGATTAAGGAGTTTCTGAGAAACGGCCTCTGTAGCAACACAACTGATAACGCTGATAACGGTAATAATGAGGGTCTGCAGGCCAAAGATAAATACGGACAGGATAAGCGGGGGCAGCAGGCAGGCTACTACGGTCCACATTATCTTTTCCACCGACTCCCTGCTTTTCACGTGTGGAGAAACAGAGACGGTCCACAAAGGCGATTCGGACACGGGAAGGGTGCTATCTTTTACCTGTTCTTCGATGACGCTACTCCTTACCTAAGGTTAAGCGGTTCAGGAAAAAACTGAATTTAACAGTCCACTCTTCAGAAAAGAACCATTGAACCGTGAACCTGAAACTTTGAACCTGTGTAGTTACTGCAATTTTATCTATTTTTTTGCCTTCATCTTGGCAAGGCGAATAAATTGTACAAGGGGCCGTTTGGCCGGGCAGACAAAGGCGCAACAGCCACACTCAAAACACTCGAATACCCCGAACTGGGAGGTATCTTCTGCGCGTCCCGCTTCCACATAGATAGCAATTTCATTTGGCGAAAGACCCATGGGGCAGGCCTCTAAGCACCAACCACAGCGGATGCACTGGCCATGGGGGCGAATGTCAATCTCCTGGTCTGTGAGGAAAAGGACACCGGAGGTCGTTTTTGTCACCGGCATGTCAAGCGTGGATACGGCAAAACCCATCATAGGCCCGCCCATCAACACCTTGGACAACTCCGGTTTTGTCCCTCCTAAAAAGGAGACGATATCGCTTAACCTGGTACCAACCCTGACTAACAAATTTGCAGGCCGGTTAATACCTCTTCCCGATATGGTGATTACCTTCTCGTAAAGGGGCTTCTCGAGGACCACCGCATCGTAGATGGCCCTGGTCGTCCCTACGTTCTGTACGATCACGCCCACGTCAAAAGGAAGCCCGAAGCCGGGGACCCGGCGGCCGGTAATGCTCTCGATAAGCTGCTTTTCGGAACCCTGGGGATATTTGACTCTCAGGGAATCAACTAATATGCGAAAACCGTTGGAAGAGTCCTTGGCCGTCTTTTTCAACGCCTCTATGGCATCCGGCTTGTTCGCCTCGATACCTATATGGCATTCCTTCAGCCCTAATATGCTCGAAAGTATCTTTGCCCCCTCAATAAGCTGATCAGGGTGTTCAAGCATAACGCGGTGGTCAGTGGTCAGGTAAGGCTCGCATTCCGCTCCGTTAATAATCAAGGTATCTACGTTTGCCTCGGGAGGAGGTGAAAGCTTCACATGGGTGGGAAAGCCTGCCCCCCCTATCCCTACAATTCCCGCACTTTTGATCCTGCCGAGCAATTCATCCCTTGAAAGATCCATCCACTTGCTGGGTTTATACTCTCTTGGCCCGGCTTCCTGGTCGGTCTTGATAACAATGGATGAGGCGCTTACCGATATGGGATGTCCGGATGTGGCTATATTTTTTACCTTTCCGGTGACACTGCTATGGATGCCCGCGCCGAGACCCGCCTTTACCTCTCCGATCGCATCGCCCTCAACTACCTCGTCTTTCTTTTTGACAAGGGGCGTACAGGGCGCACCGAAATGCTGGCTTAGAAGGATTTCTACGGTTTCAGGAAGGGGCAGGGTTTCAATGGGTAGATGCTCTGTCTGTTCCTTTGATTCAGGGGGATGCACGCCGCCTTTTGGAAATGTCAACAATGATTCGTTCATGGCTACCCAGGATCATATCGAGAGTGATAAGTAGTGTCCATCCAGATATGGCGCTTTTTCACAATCTCCGCCTAATCCCTTGATTTTCTTGACCTTGTAAAAAATTGCTCATTTCTGAATTGGACACAACTTAGTGCCCATTTTTCATTATTGGATGGGTACTAAGTAAGGGTTGAAAAACTGGGACAAAGCAATGCCAAGATGTCAAGAGCAGCGATAATTGTCAAGATTTTTTTTCAATAAACGAGGTCTTTATCTCTTGACACACAAGCGAGTTTGGGGTATGTAATCACAAAAATGCAGATAAGATCCTATCAGAATCCTTACAATAAACGACCTTTAGGGGTTTTATTCGTTACTAAAAATTTTTTCTTTTCTCGAAGCCCTTGCAAATTTCAAAAGCGTCACATGCCTATTCAATATTACTGCATTATGGCTGGATAATTTTAAAAAAGGTAACCGACAAACCTCACATTTTTTTGTAAAAGGTTCATCTTTAGGTTTAATCCTCGCAACAAATCGTCATTCCAAGGCAACAAAAACACAAGATCTTTTGGCTATAATCTATATTTTTTTAAGGAGTTAGGTTATGAAGCATAGAATTGCACCTTTCCTGTTTTTAACGCTCCTGTTAACCACAATTCTTTACATTCCCCATAAAACTACTTGTGAAGAACCAAAACGATATATTCCTGATAAGGCCCTCTGTGCCAAGATGTTAGCATTTGGCAAGCAGGCATATCAAAGGGGAAAGTACCTGGATGCCAAGGAATACTTTCGAAGGGCCCTTCAGACCGATCCCTCTTCCACTTTAGCATGGCGCTATTATGATATGGCGGTAGTTTTCGGTTTAGCGGAAAAGGTGGAGAAAAACTCAAATCTCATTGCACCGGACGTATCCGTAAGGGGTGAAACGAACCCCGGTACAACTGCCCCATCAGCTCCACCACCTCCCAGGGCAGGCCCCACCCAAAAGCAAATAGTTGAAGATGAAGAAGATGAAGGCTGCTAACTTCAGGGAGATACGTTGATCATGAATGATCAGAATGAAAACAGTGTAATGTTTGGACTCCTGAAACAGGGCTATCAAACCGTTTTTACGAAGAACTGGCCCATATGGCTTGGGGGGATCCTGATAGGTATCATGAGTGTCATCACCTTTGCCTGGGCCAGGCCGTGGGGAGTTGCCGGCGGTCTCAGAAACTGGGGAGACTGGTTTTTCAGTCTCGTGGGCATTTATCAGCACCAGCCGATCTCTCCGCTGATCTCCACAAATTCAATCCTGACCCTGGGATTACTGTGGGGCGCTTTCGGGGCCTCGCTCATGTCCAGGCAGTTCGCCATTCGCATGGCCCCTCCCCTGGAACTTATAAAGGGTGTTGTTGGTGGAACACTTATGGGTATTGGCGCGGCCATGGCGGGAGGATGTAATGTTGGTGGGTTTTATTCGGCCCTTAGCGCTCTCTCCTTTGGCGGGCTTGCCATGATGGTGGGCTTATTCGCAGGTGCGTACCTTGGGCTTCGTTATATATACTGGGAACTGGAGCACCTGCCGTCAGGGGCCTCAGGTGGAAGTACGGCCAAGAAAAAAGAAAATGCCTTCAATTGGCTAAAAGTGGAACCTTATATAGGTATTGCAGTCTTCATTTTCGCCATCATATGCGCATGGCTTTATTCCCGGCAGGCCCTCACCAAAATCGGAGGTCTCCTTCTGTGCGGCATAGCATTCGGGGTCATTATTCAAAGGTGCCGGTTCTGTTTTGTCAGAGGTTTCAGAGACCCTTTCATGACCGGCGAAGGAGAGGTACCCAGGGCCATTGCCATCAGCCTGATGATAAGCATTTTAGGCTTTGCCGCCCTCAAATGGACCGGGTTGAGAGGAGAGGATGTCTATGTGACCCAGACATTCTGGTTTGGAAGCCTGGTGGGGGGTATTGTCTTCGGTTTTGGCATGTTATTGTCCGGGGGTTGTGGGAGCGGATCGGTCTGGAGGGCCGGAGAAGGGCAGGTCAAGCTTATTATTGCGGTTGCCTGTTTTTGCCTTTCAACATCATTGTTTAAAGCCCTGATTAAATCCTCGGAAGGCTTTACATCTCTGATAGGCAGCCGGGTGTTTCTGCCAAACTACCTGTCTTACAAATGGACGCTAATCATCCTGTTCCTGATCCTTTGTGCTTATTATCTTATAGCCACATGGAACGAGGAAACAGATAAGTTTATTGTAGAAATATAATTACTACACAGGTTCAAAGTTGCGGGGTTTAAGGTTCAAAGTTTCGGAAAGTGGAACTGCTAATTCGTGGACTCTGAATCTGTTAACATTTACAAAAAATAAAAGGAGGTTTTTGATATGGTAGATGACATTACAGCGGATGAAACATTGGACTGTCGAGGACTGAGCTGCCCCATGCCGCTTCTGAAGACGAAAAAGGCCATAGGAAAAATGAGCTCAGGCCAGATCATTGAAATCTTAGGCACGGATCCCGGCACCAAAAACGACCTTCCCGGGTTTGCCAACAAGGCAGGGCATGAGTACCTTGGAGAAAAGGAGGATGAAGGATTCACCCGGTTTTATCTCAAGGTGAAGTAAGTATTTAAGCAGGCATTTAAGCTGTTTCCAAACAAAGGAGTTATAACATGGCCAGAAAACTGGGAGTCTTTGTGAGTTCCAACGAGCACCTTGATAAGATAATCAAATTGTGCCAGGCGGCAAAGAAAAAAGGGGACGTGGAAGTAACAATATTCTTTAGCCATTTAGGGACTATGTTGACACAGGACCCGCGATTCGGAGAACTTGAAGGCATGGCCAAGATGGCCCTGTGCAATGTGGGTTTTGAAAGCCATAACCTGAAACCACCGGTCGTCGGGATTGGAGAAAAAGATTATGCGACCCAGGCCAGGAATGGCGATTTGATCGAGGAATGTGACCGCTACGTTACATTTTAGGAGGGAATACTGAATATGGAAGATGTCAAGCATGTAGCTTTTTTGTTGCGGAGAAAAGAGGACTTGTGGGAAGGATCACGTTCTACCCTTGGCCTGGCAGTGGAAAACTTTTACTCCTATATGTTCGTCATAGATATCGAAGTGGATATGACCGATGAATACAAGGAGAATCTGGAATGGTTAGAGGATATGGAATGTGAGTATTTTTCCAACAATAAGGTAAACGCGGATGAACATGGCTTTCAGTATCTGAGCCTGGAAGAGATCGGCAAAAAGCTGAAAGAAATGGACCTCGTCGTACCCTTTTAGGAGCTAAAAAATGAAATTGCTGCATATACTGAGATCTAAGCAGGCAGACAACACCAAAACCCTGATGGAAATCCTTTCGGAAGGGAACGAGGTTTCCGAGTTCCCGCTTTACGATGAGCAGGCGGATTATGAAAAGCTCATTGATGCGATCTTCGAAAACGATAAGGTCATCTCCTGGTGGTAGGTGCCGAATAATATTGGAACATAATTTTCTTGGTTGAAAAACTTCGTCTTCCCCGTTGCTTTTCTCGCATGACATGCGTGTGGGTTCCGTCTTATGAAAAGCATAAATACAGCGAGCGTGACCAGGATCTGGACCTCCATCCCCGTAATGCCCCTCGAAAATATTTCCAGAACGAAAAAAGCCACAATTTGCTTGCCCCTCTCCCTTTACTGCAATCACCTGACAGGATCGTTTTGTCTGCAACATTTAATGAAGAAGAAGATAAAACCTGCTAAATATATCTCATCTTCCTTAGGGGGTATTTTTAGCTATTACATTTCTTGAAAGGGGGTGAAGGAATATTTTAGCGGTCATATAAGTATAAAATTTGAATAATTAGCTGAGAATTTACAATAAGGAGGTAGTCTGATGAAAAGAAAGAACCTTGTTTTAATAATTGCCCTGGTGATCGGTGTGGCCTTTGCCTTAAATACCCCACTAACATTGGCCAAGGATATGACAAAAAAGGACCTGGTCAAGGAGGCCAAATCCAAGATCACGGAAATTGCGCCTGCCGAGGCAAAGGCCCAGTTGGGCAAGGGTGGTGCCGTCTTTCTGGACTGCAGGGAGCCGAGCGAATATAAGGCCGGCCATATTCCCGGTGCCATGAATATCCCCCGGGGCCTGCTGGAATTCAAGATTGCCAAGAAAATACCGGACAAAAATACTAAGATACTGCTGTACTGCAAGAGCGGCGGCAGGGCCAGCCTGTCCTGTTGCAGTATTATCCGGATGGGATACAAAAACGTTGTGAGCATTGGCGGCGGATGGAAGGCCTGGGAAAAGGCAAAGTATCCGGTTGAAAAATGATTGACTTTTCAGGCTGATCAACAAAAGGCGCGCGTCTTGCGCGCCTCTATTTTTTAGGAAGTTTTACCTTTGACAGTTGATTGGTGCTTCCATAAAATTTTACATTTAAATGTATTATTTCGATATATTTAAAAATCGTGGCCTTTTTTTGAAAAGGAGGATTAAAGATGTCAGAGGAAAAACCCTACCTTGAAGGGAAGAGAATTCTGGCCGTGGATGACGAAGAAGACGTTCTGACAACAATCGAGGAAATACTTGACAATGCGGATGTTGACAAGGCCCAGGATTATTCTACAGCATCGGAAAAGATAAATAAGTTCAGATACGACCTGGCCCTCCTTGATATCATGGGGGTTGACGGTATGAAACTCTTAGAAGAGGCCGTGGAAAAAAACATCCCGGCGATTATGTTGACTGCCCATGCCATGAATTACGATACACTCATGGCCACCATCCGCAGAGGTTCCATTGCCTTTCTGCCTAAAGACAAGTTAGGGGAACTTGACCGTCTGTTGGAAGACATAATGGTCGCCCACGACCAGGGGAAATCAACCTGGAAAGTCCTTTTTGACGAGGTAGGTGAATTTTTCTGTGAAAAATTCGGTGAGAAAATGGCAAAGGTTGAATGGATTTGCAGGCAGAAGGGTCAGGTGTAGCTACGGACTTGATGAAAAGGAGGGTCTTATGGAAACAATAAGGTGCAAGCACTGTGGATTACAATTAGATTCAGAAGATAGATCAAAATATGATAATACTTATATGGGTTTATGCGATATGATGCGCGATGCGCTGGTTTCAGGCGATGCCAAATTCAAAACCATATATTCTTCATTATATGATGTCGTATTTGTTTTATGCAATAGGATCGAAAAAGCAGTGGACAAGTCCGAGGATATTGAATGCAAAAAAGAGCTTAGAAGTATTTGTGGTGATCTGAAAAAATTAATAGATTTTCATGAGTTCGACGCCTGATGGTTTCTTAAAAGGCTCAAAAACTTGTCACTCCGACCTGCTCTCGAAATCCTGCCAAGGCCGGACTGTGTCCGGCTTTCTACGAATCCGTCCCACCATTTTTTTTGTTGTCCATTCTCAGGGCAAACATTTTCCACCATCGCCGAAAAAATAGTGGAACATAAAGTTCCTTATCCCGTGCAACCTTTACTTACCTTCCACCAAATCAATGTCGTTAACTTAAAAAAAAT
>JAFDDR010000274.1 GCA_019310785.1 Deltaproteobacteria bacterium | reverse complement strand
GATTATGTCATCAATGGTTTTTGGTTGATGATAAAAGGAGGGTACGGGCGGCAGAATGTGGGCCCCCATGTCGGCTGCCATGGTCATGAGCCTGAGATGCCCCTTGTGAAGCGGGGTTTCTCTTACCACGAGAACCAGTTTGCGCTTTTCTTTGAGCGTCACATCCGCGGCCCTCACGAGGAGATTATCTGTGTATGAATTCGCGATCCCGGACAAAGTCTTTATAGTGCACGGCGCAACCACCATGCCCCCGGTCAAAAATGAGCCGCTCGCAAGGGCCGCGCCCACGTCCTTGTTGTCATAAGTATAGTCGGCCATGGCAGCTACTTCACCGGCCTTATAGCTTGTCTCGATCTCGATGTTCTTTTTTCCTGAATCGGATATTATGAGGTGGGTCTCAAGGTCCTTTTCCTTAAGCAGACTGAGTATCCTTACCCCATAGATCACGCCGCTTGCACCTGCGATTCCTATAATTAGTCTTTTGTTCATGAAATACCTTTTTGGGGACGCAGACCCGCCCACCAAACGGCGGGCAAGTTTACACAGATAAACGCAGATCTATTTTCCATTGAAAACCTGGTCCTCTGGGCCAGGCTTTTTACAAATGCACAAAATCCGTGTTCATCTGTGTCCAAAATATTTATATAGCTTACAGATACGAAGATGCAACTTTGTCCAGAATCAGGTCCACAAGGATTTCACTGTTTTTTAAAATGTTTTGAATGCCTTCTGTGCTGATATTGTCCCAGTGAATTCCTGCCGTAACAACCACCTGTGTGTTCAGGGCTGCCGCCAAGATTTCCGAGGCGGCCTTGGCCAGTTCGTCTTCCTTATGACCTACGAAACAGAATACGGAAGCTGTGGCGCTTGTAAGATTCGGGTCTTTGAGGCTCGGGCGCGGCTGTGCCACGGAGACGACGCCGATATGCGGTTTTTCTCCGCCCCATATGGCCACTAAGAGATCCTTTCCGATCAACCTGACACCGGCCTCCAGGTCATATGTCCCTTCATTTGTCTTTACAATAAAATCCATGATTTCTATTCGCCTTTTAAAACCTGGCCTTCTGGGCCAGGTCAGATATAGATGGTTCTGCCTTGGATTTTTGTGCCTAAAATTACAAATTCCAAGCACCAAATTACAAACAAATCTCAAATTCCAATACTCAATGACCAAAACCTTCCAGGACAAGAGATTGTTTGGATTTTCGAATTTTGGTCATTGGAATTTGCTTGATATTTGGGATTTGATATTTGGAATTTCAATAAGTCAATAAAACTCCAATAAAGCAAATCCCCTCTGGGGGATAACCAAAGCCAGGCCCTCCAGACCCGGATCTTTACCGTAAATATCATCACAAGAGGTACGGAGTCAATGAAAACTGTAACAGCTCAGGTTCAACGTTCAGAGGTTTACGGGTGTGTGCTTTCGAGAAGGGTTCGATTTCCATAAATAAAACTTATGAATGTTATAAAAAAATGAAATTGACATAGTTGGTTTTTCGGGCAAAGATTTCTCGAAGGTGATTGGCCCGCCTTTAGGTCGATTGCGGTGGACGAGGATATTGACTTTTGGGATATACCAGGGTACTGTATGCCATGAGTTCGGTTCCTGCCAAATTACACTCAGGGTTTAATGGTCAGGATAGTTTGGAGGTGAGAAATGACGATTGTTGTGGTTGGCATGCTTGATGAGAGGGAAGAGGCTCTCCGCTTGCTCAAGGAGCATATTGAGCAAAGGGGCCATGAAACCTTGCTTATTGATGTTAGCATAGGGACCGGCGCTATTACTCCTTCCCTAAAGGCCGAGGTTACTAATGATGAAGTGGCCGAAGCCGGCGGAACAACTATAGATAAGATCAGGCAGGTGCTGATAAAAGAGAGGGAAAAGGCCACCTCAATGATGGCCGGGGGCTTAGCCGGAAAGGTCCTGGAATGTTACCAGTCCGGCCGGCTTGACGGCATGATAGCTGTTGGTGGAATGACGGGCACCTTCCTTTCCCTCACCGCTATGAAGGCATTACCTTTCGGAGTACCAAAGGTCCTGATCTCAAGCACGGTGGCTATGCCGGCATATGCCCGCAGGCTCGCAGAATACCTTGGCCTGAGGGATATAACTGTAATGAATACCGTAGTTGACACTGTGGGGTTGAACCCTCTGGTGAGACGTTTGATGCTAAACGGCGCTGGAGCCATATGCGGGATGGTGGACGGATTTGAAACCGTCAAGAAAGACGAAAGGCCGGCAGTTGCGCTTACGGAATTTGGTTTTTGCGACCAATGTGCTCACTATGTGAGGGAGGGTTTGGGGCAAGAGAAGTACAATCCCATCTCCTTTCATGCTACAGGACTGGGAGACAGGGCAGCTGAAGACCTGGTGGATCAGGGGTTGTTAGATGCCTTCATTGATCTTGTGCCGGCCAGCCTGAGCGAGCATATCCTGGGAGGCAATCGAGATGCCGGGCCCCACAGACTCGAGGCTGCCGTCAATCAGGCGATCCCGTATATCCTGACCCCCTGCGGGTTTGATATGCTCAGTTGCGGACCCATTGAAAGGCGGGATAAGAATGATCCTCTGTGGGTGTCCCGTAACCTGGCGGACAGAAAGCTCCTGTTGCAGGATGCCATGAGAGTTCAGGCAAGGACAAGTGCAGAGGAAATGGTGAGTGTCGCCCGGGTCGTGGCCGAAAAGCTGAACAAGCACGAAGAAAAAAAATTAGTGAAGTTCCTCATACCCACCAAGGGCTTTTCGTCTCTGAGCGGAGAAGGAGGAGTTCTACATGATCCGGCCGCAGATAAGGCGTTTGTTGATGAACTAAAAAAAGATCTCGATCCGGAAATAAAGATTATAGAAATCAAGGCGCACATAAACACGCAAGAGTTCGCCAGGGCCGTCGTGGAGGCCCTGAAGGACAGCCTTAAGTATCAGGCAGAACAAAAGTAGCCGGGTCTTTAAGGCCGAAAGGATGTGGTATGGCAATGTTTCCCAACTCAGACAGGTTTTGGAACCCCCTTCTCGAAACTCTGCCAAGGGAAAGGCTTCGAGAACTGCAGGTCAAGAAATTCAGGCGGATAATGAAATGGGCATTTGACCATTCAAAATTTCATCGTCGACTATATGAAGATGCTGGTATTGAGCCAGGGGACATCAAGACAATGAAGGATATTTCCATGGTGCCCAAAGTGGAAAAAAGCATGATGCGGGGTATTCAAAAGAAAGATCCT
>JAFDDR010000075.1 GCA_019310785.1 Deltaproteobacteria bacterium | reverse complement strand
TGGCAATGGGATCACCGGCCCGGGTAAAGAGCCGGATATCTTCTGAAGAACTCACCCGTTTAAAGGAAGGCTCCGCTCTCTATGCCAGCCTGGCCCAAGAGTATAAACGGCAAGGATTGTAAGAGACGGCCTTTTTACGAGGTTATCAAACAAGAACAAAAAAACAGTTCCAAAACCTGACAGGATTCTGCTAATATTTAACTATCTCTTTGCAAATAATTGGCATTATAGTGTTAACGAAAATCTGATATCGACCCTGCTCGGGAGAATGAAAAAATGGGAAAAGGAGAAGGCATTCAATTAGGCTTAAGTGATAAGACTGGAGCCTTGATGATGATTAACAAAAAAGAGAGGCAGATACTCAGGGATATACTTTCCATCACCATGAAATCGAAGGGAGGCAAGGCATATATTGCAAGAAAATTTGGTCCCGAGTCCGTGGAAATAGCTGAAAATCTCCTGGAGTCCCTGGAAGGTTGACGACCACCCGTTTCACCCCTCTTCTACAATCCCATGTCCTCGTTTATCAGGACGACCTTGATCCTTCCCTTGGGAAACGACTTCTCGGTAATGGCCCAGGAGTTACAGATGCGCTCCGGAGTGTTGCATTCCTGGCAAAAGGAGGTTTCCGCGCAGGGAGTTTTCTTATCAAGGCGCATGGCGTTCACGGGCGCTGCATAGTTTTTAATACGAAACATGGCATCATCGAGCTCCGGGACGATTTTGTTACGGCCAACCAGGATGACCACGTATTTTGGGCCAAAGGTAATGCCAGCGACACGATTGCCTATCATATCGAGGTTAACAAGGGTCCCGGTTTCCGTGACTGCATTGGTCCCGGTAATGAACAGGTCCACAAAAAGCGACCTTTTGCGCAGTTCCAGATTTTTCTCACCCGTAATGCTCTTGTCAAACGTATCAAGGACCTCCATGTCCGGGCTGTCTCTTATGGCCTCATAGAGCCCGGTATCCAGAAACGTCATGGAACCGCCCCATGAGACGCTCTTCACATCTATTCGGGTAATAATTTCCTTTTGCACAATCTCCCTTGCATCGACTGCCGTATTCGCCAAAAAAACCTCGAAGTTATTCCCTTCCAGAGCATTCTTGACATCGGTCAGGCGCTTCTGCCAGTAGTTCTTTATGGGTTTCTCCATTCTCACCTCCCTGGATTGATTGTAACTGGTGCCCATCCATTAATGAAATAAGGGCACTATCAAGTGTCCAATTCAGAAATGAACAATTTTTTACAAGATCAAGGGAATCAAGGGATTAGGCGGAGACGTACTTTAGTACGTCGCACAACGAATCCCGCCGATTGACGCTGACCTGTCCCGAAGCAGGCGGGGATTGTGAAAAAGGGCCATTTCTGGATGGACACTGACTATTCCCACTCAATAGTACTCGGCGGCTTGGATGAAATATCGTATACGACCCGGTTCACGCCTTTTACGCTGTTGATAATCCTGCTGGAAATCATTGCCAGCACCTCATAGGGGACCCTTGACCAGTCTGCCGTCATGGCATCGAGGCTGTCCACTACCCGGACTGCAATAACGTTTTCATATGTCCTCTCGTCACCCATCACACCCACTGTCCTCACAGGGAGAAGCACGGCAAAGGACTGCCAGACCTTTTCATATAGACCCGCCTTCCTGATCTCCTCTAAAACAATGACATCAGCGGACCTCAGTATATCGAGCCGTTCATCAGTCACCTCGCCCAATATCCTTACGGCCAGTCCCGGTCCCGGAAAGGGCTGGCGCATGACCAGTTCCTTGGGAAGATCAATCTCCAGACCCACCTGGCGAACTTCATCCTTGAACAATTCCCGGAGCGGTTCAATGAGCTTCAGTTTCATTACATCCGGCAGTCCCCCCACATTGTGGTGGCTTTTGATGGTAGCGGAAGGCCCCTTAAAGGAGACACTCTCAATAACATCAGGATAAAGGGTTCCCTGTGCTAAGTATCTTGCCTTTCCCAATTCCTTAGCCTTTTTTTCAAAAACCGTGATAAACTCCCTGCCGATAATTTTTCTTTTTTCCTCGGGATCTTCAACGCCCTTGAGTTGTTCTAAAAAATGTTCGGACTCATCCACTAAATGCAGGTCCATTCCGTAATATCCCCGGAACAGCTCCATCACTTCCCTGGCCTCCCCCCTTCTCATGAGGCCGTTATCCACAAGTATGCAGGACAGCTTCTTCCCGATTGCCCTATGCAGCAGGACCGCGGTGACGGAAGAATCCACCCCTCCCGAGAGCCCGCAGATCACCCTGTCATCCCCGACATCTTCTCTCAGTTTCTTTATGGTCCTGCGGACAAATGAGCTCATGGTCCAGGATGGCTCGCATCCGCATATCCTGAACAGAAAATTCTTGAGGATCTTAGGGCCTTCGGGCGTGTGGGCCACCTCCGGGTGAAATTGGACCCCGAAATGCCTTCTCGATTTATCGGCCATGGCTGCAACCGGGCTGTTCCTGCTGCCGGCTAAGGCCTCAAATCCTTCGGGCATTCGATCAATGCGGTCTCCATGGCTCATCCACACGGTTTGCCCGCCCGTTTTTTTAAGCCCGTGAAACAGGTCTTTGTCATCTTTAATCGTTATAATTGCATTCCCGTATTCACGATCCGCGGCCTTTGCAACCATACCACCGAACAGGTGGGTGAGGAACTGCATGCCGTAACAGATGCCCAAAATCGGCACTTTCAGGTCGAGAATCCGTTTGTCGGCAAAGGGTGCGTCTTTGTCATATATGCTGGAAGGTCCGCCCGAAAGAATAATCCCCTTTGGTGAAAAACCCCTTATCTTTTCGAGGCTTAAATTAAAGGGATGAATCTCGCAGTAGACCTTGGTCTCTCGAACCCGTCTTGCAATAAGCTGGGTATACTGAGAACCAAAGTCCAGGATCAGCACTTTTTGTTTGTAAAGGTTTCCTGCCACTGGTCAACTCCCTGTTACGCACAAGTCCAACTGCCTATTTCTGACAGGATTAACAGGATGGACTGGATTTAGTTTATCTTGTAACCCTAAGGTTAAGCGGTTCAACGTTCACGGTTAAAGAGCCCTAACTATCTGATATCAAAAGAATGATACCTCAGTAGAGACGACACGCATGTTTCACCCAATGGGTGAAAAAGATTAATCTTGGTGTTGTGCTGTAACGTGATGGATTTCAATGTATTATAACCTTTGAACCTTGAACCCTGAACCTTGAACCGCTCACTTTAGGTGTAAATAAATCTTGTTTATCCTGTAATCCTGTCTAAAGCTTTTTAATATTATGTCCTATTCCAACCGGTAGTTTGGGGCCTCCTTTGTAATTATCACGTCATGGACATGACTCTCTCTGAGGCCCGCAGGAGTAATCTGAGCGAACCTTGCCTCGGTTTGAAGCGTCTTGATATCCGCACATCCAAGGTAGCCCATGCCGGATCTCAATCCACCCACAAGCTGGTAAACATTATCCGTTAAAGAACCGCGATAAGGGACCCTGCCCACAATACCCTCGGGCACCAGTTTTTTCTCCATGTCCGCTTCTTCCTGAAAATACCGGTCCCTGCTCCCTTCCTTCATGGCCTCTAAGGAACCCATACCCCTGTAGACCTTGTAGGTCCTGCCTTGAAACAGAATTGTCTCGCCCGGGCTCTCCTCGGTGCCTGCAAACAGGCCGCCGATCATGACCGTATCCGCCCCTCCTGCCAATGCCTTTGTGATATCCCCGGAAAACTTGATTCCCCCATCCGCCACAATGGGAATCCCCTGTTTCTTAGCTTCGTCGGCACAGCCCATTATGGCCGTCATCTGGGGTACACCAACCCCCGCAACGACCCTTGTCGTGCATATGGACCCGGGGCCCACACCCACCTTCACCCCATCCACACCCGTTTCAATGAGCGCCTTTGCCCCTTCGGCCGTGGCCACGTTTCCGGCAATCAGCTCCAGGTCCGGAAATCTCTTTTTCAGGTCCCTGACGGTCTGAAGAACTCTCTCCGAATGTCCGTGTGCCGTATCTACGACCACCACATCCACATTGGCGGCAATAAGACCGGCGAGCCTGTCCTCCGTATCCGGCCCAATACCAACGGCCGCCCCCACTCTCAACCGGCCCAGCTTATCTTTACAGGAATTGGGATATTTTTTTATTTTTTCAATATCCTTGATCGTGATAAGCCCCTGCAGTTTACCCTTGTCATCAACAACAAGAAGCTTCTCTATGCGTCTTTTATGAAGGATGGCCTTAGATTCCTCCAAGGTTATACCTACTTGTGCCGTGGCGAGATTCTCCTTAGTCATCACGGCTTCCACCTTTTGATCAAGATTAGTTTCAAACCTAAGATCCCGGTTGGTAATAATCCCCACCAGATTGCCCTTTTTTACCACGGGCACGCCGGAAATCCTGTATTTTTCCATGATCTCCAAGACCTCATAGATCTTACGATCCGGCTCTATGGTAATAGGATCAACAATCATTCCGCTCTCAGATTTTTTTACCTTTTCCACTTCAATTGACTGCCGTTCAATGCTCATGTTCTTGTGGATAAAGCCTACCCCCCCCTGTCTCGCAATGGTAATCGCAGTCCCGGATTCGGTCACGGTGTCCATGGCCGCACTTACGATGGGAATGTTCAGGGTAATATTTCGTGACAACCTTGTTTTTACATCCACCTCGCCCGGCAAAACATGAGAGTGGCCCGGGACCAGAATGAGATCATCAAATGTAAAGCCGTATGGAACATCATTCATATTCATTTTTCTCTCCCTTTAATCTAAGTTAAGCGGTTCAACGTGTACGGCTTGTCCGCCTCCGGCGGGTTCACGGCTAAAGAGCCCTAACTGTCTGATAGCAAAAGAATGATACCTCAGTAGAGACGACACGCATGTTTCACTTTTAAACTGCAAGAGTTTGAAGTGAACTAAAGTTTGAAGTGAGCTAAAGTTAAGGAATTCTGTCAATTATATAAAATCAGTGGAGCAAGGCGACTCCATAACTTTATGAACTTTAGATCACATTAGACACTTTTAACTTGTATGGATGATGGATTTCAATGGATTATAACCTTTGAACCTTGAACCCTGAACCTTGAATCGTTCACTTTAGGTTTAAACAAGTTAATAAAATACCTTCCAACAGGTCTGACATGCTGACCGTCAGTTGAACCGATTTAAAAAAATGCAGGATTCTTACAACAACCAGGGATCCTGCCGCGATCACCCCCGCCCTTCCCGGATCTAAACCGGGCAATTTCGACCTTTCTTCTATGGTCAGGTTTCTCAACCTGTCAAAAAGGGCCTCAATTTGGGCCCTTGTTAATGTCAACCCGTTTATCCTTTCAGGCGTGATATCTTCCACCGAAATCCTGTGAAGCATGGACCCAAGCGCGGTTACGGTTCCCCCCGTACCCACAATCAAAATATTATCTCCATTAACATAAGGTTCCGAAAGGAATTCTTCAAGAGATTGATCAATGTGTCTTGTGAGTTCATTGATCTCTTCTTTTTCAGGAGGATCGGACTTCAGATACGCCTGGGTCAGAATTCCCGCCCCTATGGGGATGGATTTGACCATTCGGGCCCCCTCGGCGTCCGACAAAAATTCCGTGCTCCCGCCGCCAAGGTCAAATATGAGAAAGGGGCCTTTACGAATATTCAGGGCGTTCAACACTCCCTTGCCTGTAAGGAGTCCTTCCTCATCTCCGGTTATGGTTCTTACGCGAATACCCGTTCTTTCGTAAATGCGATCAAGGAATTCGTCCCTGTTCACAGCCTCCCTGAACAGACCCGTTGCAACCGCATTCACGGAACCGACATCAAACGTCTCAAGACTGTGTGAAAAACCCTTTAAGACATTCAAGGTTCGATCAATGGCATCGGGCTGAATGATTCTCTTCCCGGACCGGTCAAATCCTTCACTCAGGCGAATATAGCCTCTTTTCCTGATCAGTGGCCGGAGAACGCCCTGTGGCCCTGATTTCTCTGCAATCAGGAGCCTCGCAGTGTGAGAACCGATGTCAATGGAGGCGCAGGGTTTTGTCATTAAGGGAAGGTATCAGAACAGCGGTTCTTTTTCAAGTATAGGCTGCCAGATAATAATTTTGGACTGCGTTATCGGTCGATTTTCTCGACGACGTACTACTTTGTATGCCTTACTCATAAATCTCCCTCTGGCATTGCCAAAATCATTATCTAAACCCCTATAGTCAATAACCAACCCCACCCGGTCGGGGCTAAACAATGTCTTGTCATTGAAGGTTTTGGTCATTGGATATTGACAATCTCCTAAAAAGTCAAAAAACACCATTTTCCGTCATTCCCCGCACAAACCAGAGGGAAATCCAGTGCTTCCAGACACTTATGACTGATCTGGACCCCGGCTTTCGCCGGGGTGACGACTTTTTACGAGTGCATCAATATTGGAATTTGAGATTTACCCGCCAAAGTTCGGTGGCGGGTTAATTTGTAATTTGGTGCTTGTGATCTGGGATTTAGTTCCCAAAATTGTTGTTGATTCGCTCAGCCAGGCGGCTCTGTTTGAGGGTGCTCTGCCTTTGCCAGTATCCGCGTCATGCGGGGACTATATTCCCCACTGTCCTGTGCCCCCCGGTTGAGCCATTTCAGCACAAAAAAGGTAATTGCCATGGCAACAAAACCGCCTATCAGGGAGGCCGTTGTTGAATCAATATGCAAAGATTCGGCCCATGCCGCTGTTATAAAGGCACCGGCCACAAAGGCGATGACCGGGAAGAAATAGACAAGCAAAGAAAGCTTTATCAGGGAACCGGAGGGCATGCCCAACTCAACTATATCCCCCACATTCGCCTGAAGTTCATTGTCCACCTCAGCCCTCATTGTCTTGTCTTCCATGGCCATACACGAGCCGCGCGACTCGCAACCGGCGCAGGCCGAGCCTTTCTGGATACGGACCACGGCCTTTTGTTGCACTATCTCTTCAACCACACCCTGCTCTGTGATCATACAGAATCCTTTTTTAGTTTCTGGCTTATTAAAAAATGACGGAGCGAAGCGACACCATAACTTTAGGCACTTTAGTACACTTTAGATCACTTTAGTCACTTTTTTTAGGGAAGCCGTTTTTTACTTTTGCGTATTTTGCCTTTCGGCTTTGCTCAAGGCCGTGAGCCTGTCGAACGGCGCCTTTTTGCGGCTATCTCAGCTTTTAACCTCAAATACATCCTGCTCAACCGGCGTCAGTATCTCACACCCGTCCTTTGTGACAACCACCGTGTTTTCAATCCCCACCGATCCCTCGCAGGGAAAGACTATCTTGGGTTCGACCGCAAAGATCATCCCCTCTTCTAAGGGATACGCCTGGCCCCGGGCTATGAAAGGGAATTCGTTGAGTTCAAGGCCGATGCCATGACCTATGAAACGGGTCTGAAGTCCCGGAGGCCCTAAGTAACTGTCACCATAGCCCAAGTTCCCGGCCAAGCCAAGGGTCATTCGGAACAGGGCATCGCAGTCCGCGCCCGGCCTGGTCTGGGCCAAGACGGCATCATGGATCTCCCGGCACGCATTAAAGGCATTAATAAATTTTTCTTTCATCGGGCCGATGGAGAACATTCGGGTCTCGTCGGCCTGGTATCCGTGATAGCATGTTCCAAAATCCACTAAGATCGGCTCATTAGCCTCCATCACCTTGAGACTCGCGCCAACCGGAAAGGCCGGTGAAAGCCCCAATCCGCCCATGGGCGAATCCGACTGGCTCACTATGCCCCCGCTTTGGCCGCTCAGCACATGCCATGAATATGCCTCGTAGTTGAGTGACCTGACCCTTAAAAGCCCCTCGTGTCCGTGTTTTTTTGCCGATGCCTCAAGAAGGCCCCCGAACTCAATCTCGGTCATCCCCTGTTTGAGAAATTCCTTAGCTTCAAGTAAGACCTTCCTTCCGATATCCCCGGCCACTCTTATGAGATCAATCTCAAAAGGGGTTTTTACCTTGCGGATATCCCGTATAAGGGGAGAGGCGTCCATGAGCTTGATACCCGGGAAAAGGGCCCGATATCTGAAGTACTCGTTTACGGGAAGGACGTCCAGCTCTATCCCTAAGGTCTTTGGGAGCCTTCCCCAGTGCTCTTGTATCATGGAAGGGAGATCCCTGATCGATTTCATGCTCACCACATCATCTAATGGTGATTCCACCCTTGCCCGCTCCACTTCCCTTTTCACCATCAAGAGCGGCTTTCCGTCCAAGGGAACAAACAGCAGGCCATCCTGGGTTGTTCCGGAAAGGTAGTAGCAGTCCATCTTCTGGACCACTAAGAACGCCTCCATGCCTTTCTTTTCCATACCGGCCCTGAGCCTAACTAACCGGGCCTCTATCTCCTCGCGCGGGGTATACCTGAACCCATGGGCCATACTCAGCCCTTCCAATTCCTCATGCACCCAGTCTTTATAATTCATAGAATCTCCGCAAACGTTATTAACCCTTTCAAAAAAATGGCTGAACTCACTATCGTCTAAAGTAAAAATCCTGGCCCATCGAAGATCCCGTTACACGGGGGAGAACCAGGCTTCTCTCTCCCCTTTCCTCTTTACTCTTTCCTTTCTCCCTGCTCCCTTTCTACATCCCCCAACCGCCGGAAACGGGAACTGCCGCACCCGTTATAAACGAGGCATCGTCCGAGGCTAAAAACGCAATGACTTTTGCGATCTCTTCGGCTTCACCAATCCGGGCAAGCGGCGTGTCCGCTATAATCTCATCTTTAAACCGGTCCGCCATAAAACTTTCTATTGTGGGTGTACGGGTCAACCCCGGCAAAACCGCATTAGCGGTTACACCCTCTTTTCCGGCTTCCTTTGCCACGGATTTGGTCAACCCGATAACACCGGCCTTTGCCGTTGAATATGCCACCTCTCCCTTGCCGCCTGTTAGCCCGTAAATGGAGCTGACATTTATGATTCGACCCCATCCGGCAGACTTCATGGATGGAAGAGTTGACTGTATAAGAAAAAGCGGAACACTCAAATGTATACTTAAAACAGCCTCAAACCCTTCTCTGTCTATCTTTGCCGTTGTCCCTGGCCTGTCGAACCCGGCGTTGTTCACTAAGATATCTATTACACGCTCGCCGCGAATCTCTTCCAGCACCGATCCAAGCAGGTCCAAATCAGTCAAATCCAGTGTTCGGGCCACTACCCAGATCGCGTTTTTTGCCACCTTCCGTGCCACCTGATCAAGCGTCTCCCTATTCTTATCAAGCAGGACCAGGTCCGCGCCCCGTGATGCAAAAACTTCCGCGCATGCCCTTCCGATTCCCTGCCCTGCCCCGGTTATAAGTGCCCTGTGACCCGTTAAATCCATAGATTCCCCCGTCTGCTATTTTCAAACCCCTTTATTCTCATTACATGGTTTTTCACTTTACCAGACCGGTCGCAGTGAAGTAAAGAGACGAATTCGCCCAAGAGGTTGTCATGCCTATCTCGGAATCAGCGCATTGCCTGTCCAGCCAAAGACCTGGTGTAATTCAAGCATGTTGGTTGCGGATATTGGCGCCCCCCTATCTCCTCTACAAAAGGGGGACGGAATCTTCCCCTTTTTTTAAAGGGGGACCGAGGGGGATTATTGCCAACAGCCTCGAATTAGACCCCCAAAGGCCCTAATGAAACCTTAAATGTTCTCAATTTGAGATTTTGTTGTTGACATTACCCACAAAACAGGTACAATATTCTCAAAATGAGAATAAGCCTTAGAAAGAATTGAATGCATATCATTAGCTATAAAAAAATAAGGGAATTTTGTGGTAAACACACAGCAGCCGTAAAGCCATTGAATCATTGGTATAGAATTGTGAAACATGAAGAGTTCAAAGTGTTCACAGATATAAAGCAGCTATTCCCAAGTGCTGACAAAGTCGGCAATTTTGTGATTTTCAATATCGGAGGAAACAAGTACAGGTTGATAGCTTTCATTCATTATCAAATGAATCGCTTATTTATTCGCCATATAATGACTCACAAAGAGTATGACAAAGGAAAATGGAAGGAGGACAAATGGTTCAATTATACCAAAAATTAATAGAGGTCTGGCCCGCTATTTCCATGGCCTTATCTCCTCCTCAAACGGAGGAAGATCTGGACAAATTAATTGAATTTTCCGATTATCTCATAGACCAGACACGAGGTGACGAAAGTCACCCATTAATCGGACTTCTGGATATAGTGGGCACGCTCATCTCAGACTATGAAAGCAGAAATATTCCCCAGCCTGAAGGGACGCCGATCGGATGTCTGAAGTATTTGATGCAGGAGCATGGTTTGAAACAAAAGGATTTGACTGAACTTGGGAGTCCCGGCGTCATTTCCGAAATCCTTTCCGGAAAACGAGAACTGAATAAACGTCAGATAAAGGCATTAAGTGAGCGTTTTGCGTGTAGTCCCGCAATTTTTATATGATTACGGTAACATGCTTATCAAATGGCTGCCAAAATATCCTGATGCCGCGCAAGAACGGTATCTTTTCCATGTCTGCCGATCAGCACCTCCCAATCGCCCAAAATGGTCGGAGCAACCATGACGGCCCTCCCCTCTGACAACCCCAAACGATAAGCTCCTTTGCCAATACTTACCCAGGCATACAGCGAATAACCCAATAGCTCGTCGGGGGTATCTAAATCGAAAAGATTGATCCTTTTACACCGGTATCGCAGGTCAGAGAGGGACATGCCCTTTTGCGAGGATTTCATCACACTTTGGCGCTATAGTCCACAACTTCCTGAAAATATGTTAAGATATAGCAACAAATACCAACAGTAACCATGAATTATGTTGCAATATTTAAATACAGGGTATATTATATCCGCAACATACAACAATAGTGTGTACTTTGGGAAAGGAGGCGGCATGGCCAACGTCGGGTTTGACTCTTTTTACAAAAGAGTAAGCGAGGCATTAGAGATTACATCACAATTGAAACTGGCGGAAATATTGGGTTTGAATCGATCATCAATAAGCCAGGCAAAGAAAAAAGGTATTGTTCCTGATAAATGGATACTCAATCTGTTCAAATCCCATGGTGTAAATCCGGTTTGGATTGAGTCTGGAAAAGGACAGGTGTTTTTAAATAAACTCGAAAAGGAGAGTATAAAGCCTGAATATAAGATTGTTCGGAAAGTAAAGGCAAGGCTTTGCGCGGGTGGAGGATCTTTTGAGGTAGATTCGCAAATAAGCGACAGCTACCTGTTTCAAAGTGAATGGCTTAAACGAAAAGGCCGGCCGGATAAAATGGTGCTGATGGATATTTTTGGGAACAGCATGGAACCGGAACTGAAGAATGGAGATACTGTTCTTGTAGATTGCGCTCAAAAAGATATCCTTGCTGGCCTTTTATACGCTGTCGGGATTGATGATACAATCATGATTAAAAGGATCGAAAAGCATCCGGGTAAACTGCTCCTCCGAAGCGACAACAAGGACTATGCCCCTATTATTATTGGTGGTGAGGATATTAACAAGGTGAGGATAATCGGCAAAGTAATATGGGTTTGTCGCGACTTATGGTAATGATACTACATAAAGTTGAATGCCTTTGAGTAGAAGTCTATTCTCGGACAGCCTCCTATAAACCCAGCATATCAAGAGGACTTTTTGCTCCCATTCCGCCCTTATTCATAACATGTGTGTATATCATTGTTGTGGAAACATCACTATGTCCGAGCAGTTCTTGAACAGTCCTTATATCATACCCACTCTCTAATAGATGTGTTGCAAAACTATGGCGAAAAGCATGTGGACTTACCGGCTTCGGAATGCCCGCCTTTCGTGCGGCGGTTTTGACAGACTTTTGCAAGCCGCTTTCATCCAGGTGATGTCTTCCTTTCCTCCCGCTCCGAGGGTCTCTTGATATTCTATCGGAAGGAAACACATACTGCCAGTACCATTCTTTTGCGGCGTTTCTATATTTTTTTGCCAGCGCAAAAGGAAGCTGAACCTCTCCTAAATTTGCCTTCAAATCTTTTTCATGCATAAACCCCAAAACCTTTTCAACTTCTTCCGTGGTCATGACAACCGGCAATTTTTTTGGTTTCTTTGCCCGCTCCATATGTCCAAAATCGCCAAGCTTTATGCGCAGAACCTGCTTATACAAAAAAACAATTGCGTTAAGGGCCTGATTTTGCGTGCTTGCTGCAACTCTCCGATTTACTGCCAGATGTGAAATAAAACGGGAGATTTCCTTTTCGCCCAGATCCTTTGGATGCTGTTTGTTATTAAAGAAAATAAATCTTTTTATCCAATCCACATAGGTTTGTTCTGTTCGATAAGAATAATGTTTTTTTCGTATAACAACCCTGACCTGATCAATTAGCTTCATGTTTGGCCTCCTTTTAATTTATATTTTGACAATGGCCAAAAAATATGATTCAATTTTTTGCGCGATTCAAGCACCACCTTCCGTTTTGTTTTATAAACTTTACGTTTAGTTATTGCGACTTTTTTTCAATTATTTCTATTCTCTATAACTTTAATGCTACTCCATTTCCGTATATCCCGGCTTTTAATATAACCGGAGCAATATAAATCATCAATTAATCTAATTAGTTAAAGCGTAATCATTAAAACTTTCCGTATTATAATACGGAAATATTGCGTCTATTTCAGTATTTCAAAATTAAATATGATGGACCATTGTAATTTTTTGATTTTATTAACTATTAATTGCAACAAGCCTTTATTTTCAAGTTAAATTCAAAAACATTTCATTTGCAGTATTTTTCAATTTC
>JAFDDR010000074.1 GCA_019310785.1 Deltaproteobacteria bacterium | reverse complement strand
CTTCCCAGCCGGGTAAGGGAACAAATCCACTGACTCCTTCCCGTCTTTTCGGCATCAGGCCGGACATCTGGTAGCCGATATTTCCGTCCTTGTCTGCAAGGATACAGTTCCAGGATGTCTCTACACAGCCGAAGAGATCCATTCCTTCTGTAACAGTCTTTGCGTCAAACATTTTAATAATGCTATCCAATGTAACAGCACCTGAAAAAGCAGGTGCCCATGCAGTGGTTATATAATACCCTTCCTTGTTCGGGTCTCCTTCAAGAATACCGTGCTTGTTTTCATAAAAGACTACTTTCACGGGATCTTTTTTCTTTCTTTTTATTATTTCTTCCCTTTCGGTAAAATGTGTCCACTTGTCGGGTTCACGCATATATTTGCCGTCTTTGCATTTTTCAATCCAGGAATCCGTACCATCCATGAATGTATACGTGGCACTCCATGCAAGGTCAGGATTTCGACCTACAAGCATCGCAGGCACACCGGGCATGGTTCCGCCCATTGCGTATCTGTCTCTTGTTTTCAGTACCATTTCATACCAGACATTCGGAAGCCTGTTTACTTCGAGGTGAGGATCGTTTGATAGAATCGGCTTTCCTGAACTGGTCTTTTTTCCTGAGACTGCCCAGTTATTGGATGCCATCATCAATGGCGCAGCAATATTCCAGAGAGATACCGGAGAGATGAGTCGTTCCTGAAGTTCTATTTTTTTTATAAGGTCTAAATCGAGCCCTCCAAGGATTCCGGGAAAAAGCTCATTCAGCCTTTCTTCATCCATACCTGCCTGGACAAACTCGATAAAGAGTCTTTCTATTTCACCCTGGGACTGTGCAAGGGTAAGGTAGCCTATCATCCGTGAGATAAGAATCGCGTCTTCTGTGCACCAGGGCGTCGGCTTATAACCGAGAAGTTTGCATTCCCATGGAATTTTTTTTGCAAATGCCCTGTTTACTCCTTTGCAGTATGCATCCGTTACTTCTTTTGCTTCAGGAGAGAATTTATCGATTTCTGAAGAAATTGAACCGGTCCAGTTCATTCTCCTGAAGAATTTGTCGATTTCAAGGACTTCATCGGAAGAATCGAGGAGTTCGGATGCCCGCCCCTGTCCCAGAATACGCATTAAAAGTATCTGCATTCCCCTGTCTTTTCCATGGGCATATCCCATCAGACCGAAGACTTCCCTCTTGTCTTGCCCCTCAACGTGGCAGACACCGTGGTTGTCTCTCCATATTTTATCGCTGATGCTCATATCTTCTCCTGTTTTAGGTTTGTACAATAAAACAGCCAATTTGCTTTCAGCCCAAACTCTAAGTCTTTTCTGCAACCGACCTCATAACCCTGAAAATTGATGCTTTATTCCATCACGCCATAACTCTTGAGCTTCTTGTGCAGGGTCTTGCGGGTGATCCCCAGCCGCCTGGCCGCCTCGCTCTTGTTCCCTCCGGTGGCCTCCAGGGTCTTCAAGATGCTCGCTTTTTCCACCTCCTCAAGGGGGAGATTTGCCGGGATGCCCTCCTCAGGCAACCTATCCCGGCGGCCTTGTTCGGCGCCGGGGATCAGTGGCATGTCTTCTTCACCAAGGTATTCGGACCGGGAAAGGACCACTCCTCTTTCCACGGCATTCATCAGCTCGCGAACATTTCCCGGCCAGTCATATCTGAGCAGTCGATCCATGGCCTGCGGGGTGAAGCCTTTGATCTCCTTATTATTCCGGCTGCAGAATATTTCCAGGAAATGCTGGGCCAGAAGGGGAATGTCCTCCTTTCGCTCATTCAGGAGCGGGAGTTTAATGGTTACCACGTTGAGACGGTAATAGAGGTCATCCCGGAATTTCCCTTCCGAGATCTGTTCCATCAGATCCCTGTTGGTGGCCGCGATCACCCTCACATTTACCTTTATAATCCCTTCTCCGCCCACCCGGGTGACCTCCCTTTCCTGCAGTACCCGCAGCAGCTTGACCTGCATGGCCAGGGACATCTCGCTGATCTCATCCAGGAACAGGCTCCCGCCGTGTGCCTGGCGGAATTTCCCTTCCTTGCGCTTGTGGGCGCCGGTAAAGGCCCCCTTTTCATGCCCGAAAAGCTCGGATTCCAGCAGGGTCTCCGTAACGGCGGCGCAGTTGATCTTCACAAAAGGCCCCTCTTTTCTGGGGCTGTTAAAATGGACGGCCCCGGCAATTATCTCCTTGCCTGTCCCTGAATCACCGGTCAATAAGACTGTGGCCTCGGACGGCGCCACCTGGGCCACGGTATCGAGGATCTTCTCCATAGCCGCACTGCGTCCGATGATATTCCGGCGGTCAAAGTGATTTCCGAGGGCCTCGCGCAGGACCCGGTTTTCCTCCCTCAGGTGGGTGTGCTCCATGGCCCTCTCCATGGTCAGGCGGAGCTCATCAAAGTCCAGGGGCTTGGTGAGGTAGTCATAGGCACCGCTCTTAAGGGCCTCTACCGCGGTCTCCACCGAGGAGTAAGCCGTCATGATGATGACCGGTATGGCGGGATTCAGGGTCTTGATCTCGGTCAGCGCCTCAATGCCGGAGACCCGGATCATTCGAATGT
The DNA here is from genome assembly GCA_019310785.1 of Deltaproteobacteria bacterium. Classification (GTDB taxonomy): domain Bacteria; phylum Desulfobacterota; class DSM-4660; order Desulfatiglandales; family Desulfatiglandaceae; genus JAIOSR01. Next base: position 10,284 of record JAFDDR010000074.1, on the reverse strand, counting down.
CCATCAATATAAGATCGTAGGCCTGTTCGCGGGCCTTTTCAATGGCCGCAGACCCGTCATCCGCCTCGCTGATGGCATACCCCCATCCGGTGAGAAGGGTCCGCAGCATGGTGCGATGGGCCTGGTCATCATCAACGACAAGTATGCTGTTTTTCTGATTCATGTAAAGCGTCCTTCGTTATAAGTCCACGGGTTTCGGTTTATGTACCTTCTCAGGATGCAGGCAGCAGCAGGGTCACCGTGGTGCCCTTACCGGGTTCGCTTGCGACCTTTACCTCGCCCCCGTGGGACTCGACAATCTTATGGACGATGGCCAGGCCCAGGCCCGTGCCCGACTGCTTGGTGGTGAAGTAGGGGTCGAAGATACGAACGAGGTCCTCTTTGCTGATCCCGCATCCTGTGTCTGATATATCGATCTGTATCCGATCGGAATCATATTTCCGGGAAAGGCCGATTGCAAGAGTCCCTCCATTCGCCATGGCCTCTATCGCGTTGAAGCAGAGATTAAGAAACACCTGATTCATTCTATCCGGGTCCAGACGCACATCTCTGATTTCAGTCGAAAGGGCCGCCTCAATATGGATGTCCTTGCCACGGGCCTCCCTCTCGACCATCTTCAGGGCGTGTTGAATCAGGGTTTGGAGGGAAGTGGATTTTTTCCGGACCGTCATTGGCCGGGCAAATTCCAGGAGCTGGCCGATAACCCTGTTGAGCCTGTCCACCTCCTGAACCATGATTTCCGCTGTTTTTTTGTCTTCGGGTATCTCCCGGTACCTTTCTTTGAAATAAGTGGCAAACCCCTTAATGGAACTCAGTGGGTTGCGTATTTCATGCGCAACACCTGCTGCAAGCCTCCCGAGAGAGGCCAAACGCTGGTTTCTCTCAATCTCCCTTTTGAGTTCCTGAATCTCGCTGAGGTCCCGGAAAAGGATGATATAGCCCAGGAGGTTCCCGTCATCCCCTCTCAGCCTGGAGGCGCTCACGTCCATGGGGATGGTCCTGCCCTCTTCGACAGGACAAGCAATCTCCTCTTCCAGCACCTCACTATCAGTATCGATCATTTTCGAGAGACATTCGATCTGCTGCGGCAGGATCTCCCTGGCCTTTTGCCCCAGGACCTCCGTGGATGAAAGTTGCAGTATGGCCTCTGCCGTTTGATTAAAGGAGACAATGGTTTCATCCTTATCCAATGCCAAAAGCCCGATGGGCATGTTTTCCACTAAGGTATCCGAGAAGGCCCTGATTCTGGTAAGGCTGGTCCTGGCTGACCGGTAGGCCTGGGCAAGAAAAAGGGTAACGATACCGGCGAATCCGATGAGGAGAAGGATAAGCGCCATGATAACGGTATGGCGGGTGTCGGCCTGTCTCGCTGCCACGATAGGTCCCATGTCCAGGCCGACGAAGATGATGTGAGGGGCCGCAGCTTCCTCGACGGCAGGGTCTGGCCCGGCACCGGGAAACATATTGTGCATCATTCTGCCATGAAGTCCCTTAAAACCCCTGCTGGTGGGCAGGAATCGGCGGAAGACCTCAAAGGTGCCTGCCCCCTCAGGATTTGATATCTGGCGCCACTCTACTTTTTTCGTGCCTGCGATACGCCTGAGATCTTGGTCCCTTCCATAAACCCCGCCGATCCGGGAGGGATCGCTGTGGGCCAGAATGGTCCCGTTTATGTCCGTGACCGCGAGGTACAGGATATCCGGCTGCTGTGCTGTTTCCATCAACAGGTTCTGGAGTTGAAAGCCGCCCCCGTGCATGCCCATCATGCCCATCATTCCAGTCCTGGTCCCCGCCTCAAAGGACCTGATAAGGGCGGCCCCCTTTTCAAGCATCAGTTCAGTGGTAAATCTTTTTTCCCGTGTGATGTTCTGAAAGGCCCAGAACACGAAGATCGGCACAAGAATAACCACCGCCCCGATAATAATCCAGGGGGGCAGGCGAAGCGCGCCTCGTTTTTCAGTTTTTTCGTCCGTCATGAACATCTTCATAAGCAAAATAGGAGCCAAGTTTTCCTGCAGGCATTGGCCTGAGCCGACAAATCCATCTGTTTAACAACAGGTTAGGCTAACTGAAGGGCCTCAACCCCCCCCTGCGGCAATAGGATCAAGAGCCGTCCTCCGGGCGGAAATTGTGTCTAAATTTGCACCTTGGCTGGATATTTTTGACCCGCCTGGATACCTGTTTCAGGTGAAAACTGGATATTTATTATCCATCTTTCGGGAGATTATTGCAACACAATATGTTTTCCCGGGGGCATCCAAACAATAATGTTCTGTGATTCTGGCATGTTACAGCGCTGCCGGCCTGTTTGGCACAACCCTTGCTCATCTGAAAGGGCAAAGACCAGAAATTTCACTTAAAAGGAGGATTACAAGATGAAAAGATTAGCGATTGTTTTGGGAAGTCTGATGCTCGTTGCAGCCATCGCCTATCCCGTGTTTGCGTGGGGTCCCGGGTGGGGGAGGGGCCATCATATGATGGGTCCCTGGGGCGGAGGCCCGGGATATCCCGGGCAGTATGGCAGCGGATATGGGAACCTGACCCGGGAGCAGCAGAGCAAGCTGGATGCACTGGACAAGAAGTTCTACGATGAGACCAATAACCTTAGAAATGAGATGTGGGCCAAAAGCACGGAATTGAATGCTCTCTTGAATACCCCGAATCCCGATGAGGCAAAGGCAAAGGCCCTTCAGAAGGAAATCACTGAACTGAGGAACAAATTAGCGGAAAAGGGGCTTGCCTACCGTCTTGAAGCGCGAAAAATAGCCCCCGACGCCGGACCCGGCAGGGGCTACGGCTCGGGGCCCGGCAGGGGTCACGGTCCTGGCATGATGGGCTACGGTCCCGGCCCAGGAGGCCATGGCCCGGGACCGGGATATTGCTGGAACTAAAGACAGGAGAAAGAAAAAGGGGGGTGCTCATGGCCCCCCTTTTTTTGTGTCAGTTTTGGGAAAAATGTTTCTTGACGACTGAGCAATAAACATATAAATTGATGTTTATAGCTTCCGTATGTTTTAAGTACAAATTCTTTCCATAGGATATTAGCGTATACCTTGTGTGGAAGGGCCCGGAGTGTCACGCAACAAGGCAAAACAAACAATTCCCTTTGACGGTCACTTCCAGGCCCTGGCCTCTGTGGCCAAGACCCTGTCGGATGAAAATCGCCTTCGAATCCTCATGTGTGTGTCCGATGGTAAAAAGTCCGTCTCGCGGATTGTGGAGGAATTGGGCCTTTCACAGCCCCTGGTTTCCCATCATCTGAAAGAACTCAAGAGGACACTACTGGTCAATGTGGAGCGTAGCGGCCCCTTTATCTATTACGAGATCTCTGACAAGAGAATAATAAAGATCCTCCAGTCTTTGAGCGACCTGGCCACTGATTTACTGGCACGGAGAGAAACTTTTTAATGCAGGGAGTGAATTACCATGAATGGAGATAGATTCCAGGAATGGGTGAACAGCATGGATCCTGAAGAGGCGGCCTCCAGGATGGTGATTGCCTTGAAAGAATTGTTTTCGGTCCTGGACGAGGACACTAAATTTAAATTGGTCATGGATCTTTTCGGGGATTCCGGCGAGGACAAGGTTGGAAGCATGGTACACCTCTGACTGGCCACCTGCATGGACGAAGGTGTCGATCCAACGGATGTGTGCAAGGCGGTTATGGATAAGGTGGCCCGCTCGGAACAATTGCGAGCAGTGTCTGACCCGGAGATTCTGGTACTTTTTGAAAGCTGGCTGGACGAGCTTGAGAGCGAGGTAACGGCCTTTGTCAAAAGGGCCGATTCCCTGGATCCCGCTGAGCTGGCCGAAGGCTTAGGGCTATCCCGATCAGGGACAATTTTTCTCATTGCAAAGCTGAAAAGAGAGGGGAAACTGTAAGGCAGCATTATTTCATAAACCGGAGGGAGAGATACCATGAACGTTCTTTTCATTATCACCAGTGATGACGTGGAAACTATTTATAATGCCATGAGATTAGCCAATGTCGGGGTGGAAAAGGAAGATGAGGTGAGCGTCTTCATGCTGGGAAAGGGTGTGATGTTTGAAAAATGCGATAACGAGGATTACGATGTCATGGGCCAGATGAACAAGTTTGAAGGCGATTTTTACGTCTGAGGGGTCTGCATGAAATCCCACGGTCTGGAGGGATCAAGCACCTGCCCCATAGGATGGATGGATGACCTCTATGAGCTGGCCATGGAGGCGGACAAGGTGATCACGTTTTAGGTAGAGGGTTGCGTGCATGGATTCTTTACTCTCCAAATGTGGTATAGCGGATGTTATCTCCCTGCCTGGATGCGCGGGCAAGTTCCATGTGGCGCAGGGTGGTAAAATTAATCTTGAATTCCGTCTCCGAAATTTTCAGAACCTCGCATATTTCCTGCTGGGACAAAGGGCCTTTCTCTTGAATGATGGCCATTATCTGCTCTTGAACGGGAGTCAGTGAAGGATTGCGCTCCGCCTCTTTTTTGGCTGTAAAGACCGCCCAGGGGTCGCACGCTTTCGGGGCTGCTTTGATGTCCAGGTAGCAGTCCTCGCACAGACTCTGACCCGCATGCTGATAAGATTCTTCAGGGGTAATTGCCACACCGCACTTTTCGCATTTCATCTCTCCGTACCTCCTTCCTATTAGGGAAAACGGTTACAATAATTGTAACCATGTACCCATTCTCCTTGCAGACGTAAAACTGCCCCAGGCCAAGGCCCCTAAGAGTTTTTTATCTTCATTAATATGATGAGTAACGAAAGCATTTACAACATTAGCGTCTACCTGGTACGGCGCAAGTGCGGTCAGTAAAACGAGTCGCCCAATATCCTTTGATTCCTCGTCTAATCCGTTCATGGCCTCCTCAACCCAGTGCCGGCCGAGTCCCGGATCCTTGCCATCCCAGGCCTGCACATGTTTTACGACACAGTCACGTATATCTTCCGGAATAGAGTCTCTACCAGCCTTGTCAATCTCTGCCGCAAAACATGCATAGGCACCCGCTATGTTCGGTGATGTATTTGCCCATGCTAAATCGGCAGGTAGTTGGTGTTCCGGTAATAACTTCAATGACGCTCCCAATGGCTTCGAGCGATGAATAGCCCTGGAGAAAAACAAGCCTGCCATGCTTTTAAAAAACCCCTTCAGCCATGGATGATTGGATGGTAAAGGCGTTTCACTCAAGAGTACATTTGCCATCCGATTCACATAGTGGAAGAATACGGCCGTCCCAATAATCTCCGGTGCATCTTTCTGAGAAAACGGCGGCGAAAGAAGGACCCTTGCTCCGGGTGAACGGGTTGCCGCGGCCCATTCAACGATTGAGCGCACGCCAGGATCCCGGATCTGATCACCACGCTGATGAATAATGGCATCAGCAGAGTTACGCTGCGAGGTAGCATTGAGCATGATGGTATGGGCATCGACGCAGTATGGACACTGGTTAATTCTGGAAACTGTAGCAGCCACGGCCTCCTTGACGTCTCGACGAACAGTTCCCACAAGGAGCGATTCCCGACAGGCGCTCCAGGCTCCTGCCAGCAATTCCGGAGAGGGTGAGTGAAGGGTAAAAGGCTCTGCGACAGCGCCGAAATCCTTCTTTATTTGACCGTATACTTTCGTTACCAAGCCTTCGGCGGAATTCGGCGCAACTGGTTGTATGTATCTTATGGCCACAAGTTATTCATCAATTAATGTGTAACCGGAAACTCGTTTTTGCGCCATCCTATTATACCCTGGGCCATGTTGTACACTTGTCTGAATCCCATTTCTTCGAGTAATCGCAAAGTTTTTCCACTTCGGGTTCCACTGCGGCAATAGATAAGGTATGTCTTTGTCCTGTCCAGACGATCCAAGTCACTGAAAAAATCTTTCGAGTAATAATCCAGCAGGATAGCATTGTGAATATGGCCGGTTTCAAATTCGGCAGTGGTTCTTACATCAAGAATGACAAAACCGTTGGCGCCCTTTTTTTGTGATATCAGATCCGCGGCCTGGCGGGGAGAAATGGTTTTAAATATCCCTTCGGCCTGCCCACGGGCCGTTAACAGACAAAACACCACTAAGAAAAATAGTGATGCTTTGATAATAATAGATCTTCTTATAATTTTGATCCCTCCACTATCTTGAAATGATATTGAGAGCAGTTTAGGGTCTTACTCAGGACTGAAGTTGGCAGCCCTCGCTACAATGGGCTACCCTCGGAATCATAAAATGCCTCATCGTTACCACCTCCTTCCAGTGAAACTTTCATAGACTGCCCTTCAACCTTTTACTATGAATCGTGAAACGAATTTTCCGTTGGCTTGCAATATGTTGAGTCAGTATTGCATGACGAACACCCACAACAGGAGTCCTCTTGTTTTTTCAGCCTCTTAAAAAAAGTCCTGATGATATAGGCGATAGCCACAATTACTATGAGGATTACCAATAAATTATCCATAGTCATCTCCGTAACAGCCTCCGCCATACCACAGTGCTTTCTTGCCCTTATCCCCCGGCAAGCAAGAGCGTAATGTGAATGTTGTCTCCATCTTTGACCTGCTTAGCCCGTTCATTCGGATAGGCGCTTTTAGAATTGATATAAATCTCAATTACTCTCAGCAATGTGCCTTTCTTATCGAACAATGCCTTTTCCATGTTAGGAAACTGTCTGACAAGCTTGTCAAGACAATTACCCACGGTATTTCCCTCAACCTCGACGATATCCAGACCGTTGGTAAATTGGCGATGAGTCTTATGAATGTTTACTTTTATACTCATGCTGACTACCTCTAAAAAGTTATGGACTCCCTGCCTATGTTGACCCCGGGGCAATAGGGCATCTCATAGGTCACGCATAATCCGGATCATATCGCCACGTTTTATTTTTCCACCTTTGAGTACACGGGCAAAGATCCCTTCTCTTGGCATGATGCAATCCCCGGCCAGATAGTAGATGGCACATTTATTGTGACATTCCTTGCCGATCTGTGTGATTTCTACAATCGCCGATTCTCCCAGGTGGACCGAGGTACCTACAGGGATCTTCAGCCAGTTAATGCCCGATGTGGCCACGTTTTCAGCGAAGTCTCCAAAGGTGACGTCAAGACCCTTCTTTTTGGCCTTTTCAATGCTTTCGGAGGCAAGAAAACTCACCTGCCGGTGCCACGGGCCTGCGTGGGCATCCTCTTCAACACCGTGATCCTGAATGAGAGAAGCAGAATCGACCTGGACCTTTCGCGTCCCCTTTTTCTTGCTTATGGCAATGGAAACTATTTTCATTATTTCTCTTCTTAATATTTCGTAAGATTTTAGCCCTTTGAAAACCGAGCCGTGCATCTTAAATGCCTTTTTCCATCTCAAGCATCCTGGAAAGAGTCATGGAGTTCAATTTATCATACATCGCCTTAGAGGCATCTTCCCATATACCACGGGTCAAACATCTGCCGGCCCTTTCGCATTCACCGGGGTTTTCAATGCAACCGACAAGTTCAATCCCGCTTTCGAGCGCTTTGACAATTTGTCCAACCGTGATTTCATCAGGCGGCCTTGCCAGCAGATGTCCCCCTTTGGGTCCCCGGACACTCTGTATGAAATTGCCCTGCTTCAAAGGGATAATGAGCTGTTCAAGGTACTTGACAGGCATATCCTGCCGCTTTGCAATTTCAGCAATCCGTACCGGGCCTTTATCATAGTGTTGTGCCAGGTCCAGCATCATTCTTGTTCCATAACGGCTTCTCGTTGACAGCTTCATTGGACTATTCCTCCGTCAGGAACCCTTTTTCCCATCCAGGTTGACCTTTTCATCCTCCTGCAATGTATACCTGTTTAATCTATAGTATTTAAGTATAGTTTAAGAATCCTTTCTTATGATGTCAAGGACTAATCCTCACTTATACGTTTTTTATACGGTAAACCTGATACAGGGATGAAAGCGTGGAGGGTGAAATACCAAGGCAGCAGCCTGCCAGGATGACCTGGTTGATCAGTGTGGTGCGAAATAGCCCGAGTGTTTGCCATCGCCGGCCGGATGTCACCACATGGACCGACGCAATCCTGATGCGACCTTTTTTGGAGAGCCGACGCACCAAAAAGAGGTCCTCGGCAATCGGGACATCCGGAAACCCACCAACCAATTCAAATATCGACTTCCGAATAAACAGTCCCTGGTCACCGTAAGGCAGTTTGAAGTATTGCGAGCGGATATTTGTCATAAGCTCGATTAAATTCATAAGAGGAGAATCAAGGTTCGTTTTGAACCGGAATGCGCCGGCGACAGTTTCAGTATCCATCAAGATCTCAAAAACATGGTTTATGTAACCGGTCGGCAACCGTGAGTCTGCATGAAGGAACAGGAGTACCCTGCCACCGGCGGATGCGGCCCCCCTATTTTGCTGCAGGGCACGGCCGCGGGAACTCATCTCGACTCGCGCTCCTGCGCGCATGGCCCGGGCCACGGTATCATCGGTGCTACCGCCGTCTATAACAATAATCTCCACATCTTCATTGAGGGAGCTGCGAATTGCGGTCTCAATATTCGCCGCCTCGTTCAAGGTTGGGATGGTGACCGAAACGTAAGGCCGTTTTCCTGCCCATTCAGGCAGCAATTGTTTTAGGTCTTCCGCCGTATCGATATCCGTGAGCACATCGAGCTCTTTGACCCTGAAACCCTGTTCATTTGCCAAGTCTAAGGTTTGACCAAGTACGGCCCCTGTTCCCCAATTGATGCCTTCAAAGAGATGTGCAGGGCGAATCAGCCCAATAAGCCAGTACCCGCCATCCCTGCTCGGACCGATAACGAGATCGTTTTCGGTCAGGGCGCCGAATGCCTGTCCCAGGTGATCGGTCTTCAGTTCAGGAATATCCGTACCAATGAGAATCACACGCCTACAGCCATTCTGAAATGCTGCAAGAAATGCGGCATACATGCGCATGCCGAGGTCTCCCGGCGCCTGACGAGAAAGAGAGCAACCTGAACCAAGCCAGCGGCGCATTTTCTGCTCGTTGCCGCCTTCAAAACAGACCTCCACATCGATCCATCGAGGCAACGCAAATGCCTTAGCCGTTGCTAAGGTTTTCTCTGTGAGCCACCGTTGAAGGTCCGCAGCGCCGGCCGGACCAATGGCAGGGATAAGACGTGTTTTCACTCGTCCCGGCACAGGATAACGGCCAAAGATGATCAGCCGATCATTTTGAAATTCTTTATGATTTATCATGCGATGCAAACGGTTCCATCATAGGAGGCTGTCCGAGAATAGACTTCTACTGCGATCGGCTGCAAATTCTGATGGCTGCGTTGTCAAGCCTAAAACGTCCTCAACGTAGGCTACTGCTACGTCTACGGCCGTTTTGGTCTTGTCGCCCCGCTCAAAGTGCGGGATCTTCGACTTGGCCTCAAAACTTTCGCTCGATCTTGCTACGAAGCCATTCTCGGACAGCCTCTTAAGCGTGGACAATAATCCTCAATTCAAAAGATTTTAGGACGTTCATTCTTAGCGCCGGCCTTCACCTCTACCTGTATCGGCATGCCTTCGATTAGAAAATCAAGCACATTTTGAGATATATTATCATAAATGACAAGGGTGTTTAATGACTAATTATCATAAAAATCACACATGAAAGCGTGTTAGTTCCATATCATAGATCTCGCTACCCTTTTGGCAATCTGATCCACGTCATACCCCAGGCGCTTCAATTCGTAACGGCGTTCGTATGTCTCATCGGCCACCGGTCGGGCGGATTGAGTTTGGTTCAAGCCGCTTTTCAAAAAAAAGCTTGAATTTAATTAAAAAAAGGTTAATGTATAAAGATAATCATGAGGACTTGCCTTTATGGGCGGGTTTGTTTCGTTCTAAGGGTAAATTCCATTTGTTAAAAGTGGCAACCTGAAGTTTGGAACCATGGAAATTTTTTGAAAGGAGGGTGTCACTATGGCAGACGGAATCGTAAAATGGTTCAGCGATAAAAAGGGATTCGGTTTTATTGAGCAGGAAGATGGTGGCGACGTATTTGTTCACCATTCCGCCATCAACATGACCGGGTTTAAGAGCCTTGATGAAGGCGATCGGGTGAGCTTTGATGTAGAACAAGGTAACCGAGGACCTTCGGCCAAAAACGTTACCAGGCTGTAATTCGTTGAAATACGCTTATTAGGGGCATCTTGTTGAGCTGATACGAGATGCCCTTTTATTTGATCAATATAACTGGTACAGTTCCAAGTTATAGATGTTGGGGAGGCGAGCGAGCCCTTTAGGGTGAGCTCGTGAAGCCTCCCCCAACTCTATAACTTGGGCTGCCATTACGTATTTTGGTGG
>JAFDDR010000005.1 GCA_019310785.1 Deltaproteobacteria bacterium | reverse complement strand
TCAATCGCCAATCTTCAATTATCAATGATATGGTCTTTATGCGCATCAGAAGACCAGCAGGGCAAAGGTCCCGCAGTCCCTGTTTCCGGGTTTATACTCTCCCGGTAAGACGCCTTTATGTTTTGTGTATCCATCATGTGATCCCAGCCGCGGACAAAATAAGGGCATTCATCGTTGAAACAAACCCATAGAAATCCAGTCCCCCACGTCGAGTCTGCCGGTGTCTCCCATTTTTTCATTTCAATTCCACAGCGCGGGCATTTGGGTATTTCCTGATCGTTCATTTTTTTCTCCCTAAAAAAGAAAACCAAACCCCTCAGGCCGTACCCCGGAATTTGGTTCTGATTGCCTGTTGCTTCACTCCTAATGACCTAATGCTGTTTGCAAAATACCTTCCGGCGGGATAATGTTATAATTCAAGGCAGCATCTTTTTTCATGTCCAGCCCAAAGGCCACCGACATCAACTGGGTCAGATAGACAATGGGAATATCAAAGTCGGTCCCGTACTTCTCATTGATTCTCCCCTGGTACATCTCTAAGTTCATGGCACACATGGGACATACCGTGGACACAAGCTCTGCCCCGTGATTGATTGCATCCTCCAAAATATCCTTCACTAATTCCAAACAGTAATCTATCTCCGGAAGGAATATGCCTGAACCGCAGCATTTTATCTTCCTGGGAAAAGGAACCGCCTCTGCGCCTAAGGCCTCCAAGAGACGATCCTGAACCACGGGCTTGTCCACACTATCATACTCTCCATATGGCCGGACAGACTGGCAACCCACATATCCTGCAACCTTAAGACCGTTTAAAGGCTTGATTACCTTTTCTTTTATCTTGTCAAGCCCCACGTCATTGTAGAGTACATCCTGGATATGCCTGACCTTGATACCACCTTTGTAGTTTAGATCCCCTTCTGCTAAGCATTCATTTACTTGTTTCAGCAGTTCAGGGTCCTCCTGGATTTCATGGTTCACCTTGATCATCTGAATATAGCAGGAGCTGCATGGAGCAACTATGTCATAACTTCCCTTGGCCTCTGCCAGGGCAAGGTTACGAGCATTAAGGACCTTTATGGCAAGATCATTTGCGCCGGCATAAGAAACGCTTGCCCCGCAGCAGTTCCAGTCCTCGATCTCCTCGAATTCAATACCCAATGCCTCACATGCTGGTTTAAGCGAGACAAGAAAATTGGCGCCGGTTCCTTCCAGGCTGCAACCCCAATATAAAAAATATTTCATGCGCTGGCACCTCCTTTCCCCATTTTTTCTGCCTTATCCAACATTTTCCTGAGAGACTGGATCCCTTTGATCTTTCTTTCGGGCAGCAATTTCATTCTCCTGTGAAGGAACAATTTCAGTCCTATATCCAAATACTTGAGGGTACTCTTAATGCCCTCGATAAATCCGGCTGCAAAAAAGACACGCCTTGGAAGGTCTTTTTCATCAATCCGGCCTAATTTGTATACCTGGTTCCAGAATTCCCTTCCAAAATTTGCAGTATCCCTTCGAGTAAGGATCCCCTGCTTTATGGCATAATGGGCCAGCCCGTGCATCACATCTATCACGGGGATAGACCTGGGGCACCGCACCTTGCATGTATAGCACGACGTGCAGAGCATAATGGATTTGGCGTTCAGCACTTCTTCCCTTTTACCTAACCGTATCATCTGGAATATCTGCCTTGGAGGATAGTCCATATTGAATCTCAACGGGCATGACCCGGCGCACACACCGCAATTCATGCACATCTTGATCTCTTCCCCGGCATCCACATTCCGGAAGACCTCCTCGGCAAAGGAGGGATTGTAGTTGACCATGTTTTCCATAAGCGACCCCTTTTTATTGAATATTGAATATTGTATATCGATTATTGGGGGTTGTCGCCGATGCGGGATGACCCCTTTTCAGCCGCATGTGCTTCAACATAAAAATCTTCAATCTTCAATTGTCAATCGTCAATTCCCCTACCATCCCTTATATGGATTTGGACCGACTTCCTCGATAGTCTCCATGAACTCATCTATGATCTTGGGGATCTTTTCATAATCCGTTATTCCTATCTCAACGAACTTAACACGGTCCGATTCCAGGGCCAGCCTGTCGAGGGTCTCAGACACCTTGCTGAGTCTGATCTCGGCCAATTCACTACCCTTTACAAAGTGGCACTGGTAATCATCTCCGTGCCTGCAACCAAACAGGAGTATCCCGTCAATACCTCCGGAAAGCGCATCGGCTATCCAGACCAGATTGAGGCCACCGAGACACCTCATGGGAATAAACCGTATATAAGGGCTCCACTTCAGCCGCTTGATCCCTGCCATATCCACTGCAGGGTAGGCATCATTTTCACAAACAAGCACAATTATCCTGGGCTTTTCCTCATCCTCTTCCGGCACATTAATCGCCTTGATCATCCTGCCGATCATACCCACGGAATAATTCTTAAACGAGATAATCCTTTCAGGACAGGCCCCCATACACACACCGCATCGCCTGCAGCGTGTGGGGTTAGGAAGGGGATTTCCTTCTTCATCTTCATTGATGGCGCCAAAGGGGCACTCTTCCGTGCACCGCTTACACTGGGTACATCTTTGCATGTTGAATTCCGGGAAGGTCAGGTCCCCGGCCCTTGGATGGACCGCCATGCCAATGGCCGTGGCCTCGGTACACTGAATCGCCTTCATGGCCGCGCCTGCCGCGTCATCTATGACTTTGGCCGTCTCCATTGGTCTTCTCACGCACCCGGCACTATAAATACCGGTTCTTCGCGTTTCATAGGGAAAACAGATAAAATTGGAATCAGGGAATCCATATTTGAGGGTCGGGAGTTCCGGTCCCTGGCGATACTCGAGATTCAAGGCCGTGTTGGCAAAAAACCCGGAGTCCGCTGCGACTTCTATCTTGCCCTCCTCATCGGCGCCTTCCGTATCCGGTGGCGCCTGAATCCTCGGGATCTCGTCCGGCCTGGTAGTGGGGACCATTCCCACGGCTAACACCACCATGTCTAAGTCCTCTACCTTGACCTTTTCACCTAAAAGCTCGTCGTCCGCCTCCACGAAAAGCCTGCCGCCGCCTTCACCCACATTCGTGGCGCTCCCTCTGATAAAAATATTCCCATCCATCTGGGCCTTGCGGTAAAAGTCCTCCGATTGCCCCACCGTGCGCACGTCTTTATAGAGTATATAGTTTACCGATTCCGGATTCTGTTCCTTCACATAAGTGGCCTGTTTCATGGAAACAAGGCAGCAGACCGATGAACAGTATGGAAGGTGGTCAGGTTCCCTTGATCCCGCACACTGGATAAAAAGTACGTTTTTGACATCACTGCCGTCGGAAGGCCGGGTAATTTTTCCTGCTGCTGCCATCTCTTCCATTTCCACATTCGTGATCACATCCTTAAATTTCCCATAACCTAAATGCCCCAGTTTATTGGCGTCATAAGGCACCCATCCCGTGGCCTGAACCACGGCCCCTACCCTCTCACTCGCAGAATTTCCATTGGACTTGATGTCCACGGAAAAAAGGCCCGGCCCGCCGGCGATTTTATCCACAGTAGATGAAGTATAGACCTTGATCTTGGAATTCTCCGTAACCGATTTTATCAGGTCTTCAGCACCCGTGTCAGTGAGTTCTTTATAAGGCATGGTGACACGCTGTTTCATCTTTCCCAAAAAACCGCCCAAACTTTCCTCTTTTTCTACTAATATGGCCCGATACCCGGCCTTAGCCGTCTCCAAGGCCGCGGTCATACCGGCAAGACCCCCGCCGACGACAAGGATATCTTTAGAGTACTCCTCCTCGGCCTTATAGGGCTCGGGCAATTCCGTATCATTGGCCTTAGAACAACCCATCCTCAGGTTGTCTTCAGCTAACATCTGGGTATCTTCTTCCTTGGGGGCCTGGCTCCAGGCCACCTGCTCTCTGAAATTGACCCTCTCAACTATCTTGTCCGGGCCAAAATCAAAGACACCGTAGTTCACCCTGTAGGAACAGCCGCAAATGACTATGGTATTTACGCCTTCCCCTTCTATGTCCTTTTTTATGAGATCAACCCCTTCCTCTCCACACAGGAAAGGATGGTCCTTGCATATGGGGATGCTTAATTCATCCGCGGCCAACTCCTTGATCGGGTCAAGATCAAGGGCATCTCCGATGCCGCACCCGGTGCATATATAAACTGCTGTCTTTTTGTCCATCGAGCTACCTCCTCGCGATTGATTGAATGGCTTTTAAGGCTGCCCCCGTGGCGTCCTGGACACATGAAGCGACATCGGTCGGTGTCCTGACACAACCGGCCCCATATATCCCGGCCTTTTCGGGATCATATGTCAAAAACCCATATTCGTCGTATGAAACATCGGGCACAGTATCTATATCGATCTTGTTTGGGACCATGCCGGTCGCCAGGACAACCAGGTCAAAGCTCATCCGAACCTGTTCACCCGTATTGGTGTTTTCTCCTTCAAGCAACAGGTCGCCTGTTTCCTCATCTTCGGTAACCTCTGCGATCTTGCTCTTGATAAAGGTAAGCTTTTCATCTTCCTGGACCTTAATGTAAAAATCTTCCAGCCGATCAAGGGCACGGATGTCTATAAAAAAGATAGTAACGTCGCAATCAGGATACATCTCCCTCAAATATGTAGAATGCTTCATGGAGGCCAGACAGCATATCCCTGAACAATATGGAAGATGGTTTTCGTCTCTCGATCCTGCACACTGTATAAAGGCCACATTTTTGGGCTCCTTGCCGTCCGAGGGACGTAATATTTTTCCACCTGTAGGGCCGCTTGGAGAGGCTAATCTCTCCATCATTACATTTGTGATCACGTTCTTGTATTCGCCAAAGCCATAGTATTCAACCTTTGAGGCATCGTAAGGATCCCATCCTGCAGCCCAGACAATGGCTCCCACCTTGAGATCAAAAGTGGTCTCTTCCATTTCCAGGTCAATGGCATCGTATTCGCATGCCTCCTTGCATTTCTTCCCGTCTTCTGTCCCTGAAATGGAAGGGTCCAGCACATATCTCATGGGAAAGGCAAATTCATGGGGCAGATAGGCCGCCTTGATTTTGTCCATACCGAAGTTGAATGGGTTGTCTATCTCGGTCTCACACACCTCTGAACATTTCCCACAGCAGGTACACTTTTCATTGACATAACGGGGAGCTAATTTGACGGTCACATCATAGTCCCCTTCCTGTCCCGAAATACCCGTCACCTCGGCCATGGTAAAGAAACGTATTTTAGGATTCAATTTCATCCTTCTAAAATTGATCTCAAGACCGCAGTTAGGCGGGCACAGCTTTGGAAAATATTGGTATAACTGGGTTACCCTTCCGCCCAAATACGAATTTTTTTCGACCAATACCACGTTATGACCGGCCTCGGCCGCTTCCAGGGCGGCGGTGATTCCGCTCATCCCCCCGCCAACCACCAATATACTCTGGTTTGTCGTTTCTACATCTGCCATCGTATCCTCCCGGGTTGTAGTTTTTTCATATTCTTGGGATTTGTAATGCCCTATTAATACAAAAAGCGTATTTCGTCAATAGCCATTTTTTCACTCATTGATGGTAAACGCGAAAATGTCCATTGACCAAATACGCTCTTAATTCGTGGCTATTCACTGGGATTGTATTAGCTCAATAAAGAGGGGCAAGTTCTTTGCGAAACCACTTTTCTGAATTCCCGCTTTCGCGGGAATGACAGGCTGTTACGTTACTTCGTCATTCCCGCGAAAGCGGGAATCCAAGAGTCACTACCCCGATCTATTGAGATGTTACCTGGGATTTGTTCAGGGCAAAAACTGTTTTTCTTTGGAGAAAGGCCGGCATAGTGACCAGCCCTACTCCAGATTTAGATAATGAAATGCCCCGGACATCAAGGGATGATGTCCGAAGCATGTTCAGTTGAGGTTAGAGATTAGACACCGGGAATGTTCCAGATGTCTTTCTTCATCATTTCCCATTCACCGGATGATGGATCCCATTTGCAGTTTGCAAAGCAGTGCCAGTTGTCCTCATCCATCTTTGGAGTGTCAGACCTGAAATAATATCCGGGCCACCTGGTCTCCTCGCGGAAGAGCATGGTGCGCACATGGGCCTCGCCCTGCCACATCCTCTGGATATTCTCCCAGCACCTTTCCAGGGAATAGACATCCTCGGCACCCAGTTTTTCGGAGTCTTCCCTCAAATATACGAACAACTCCATGGCCCTGTCCAAGAGAGCCTTGCTGGTCTTGAATGCCGAAGTAACGCCGCCGGCATACTCGTCCATGATCTTCTGGAGACGATCCATGAACTGGCGCCACAGGAGATAATTCGGGTTAACGGAAGGTTCCGTGGTTATCTTGCAGAACTCCTGATAACGATCAAGAGGAGCTAAAATCTTGGCTTTAATTTCTTCCACCTTGGCCGCATCCACGTTCGGCTCTGCGCCCTTTTCCACGATATACTTGATGGCTGCTTTACCGGCGATCCGTCCTTCTGCGTGGGAACCGGAGGAGAACTTATGGCTGGATGCGCCTGAGGCATCACCGCACGCAAAGAGGGCATCCACCGTACACATATTGGCATAGCCCCACTTATAAGGCGTATCCATGTCCTCGGGACCGCTTACCCATGCACCTGAAGCGCCGGAGTGGGACCCGATGAAGTATGGCTCACAAGCCGCGATCTCGGAATGCCTCTCCTCAGGCTTTGTGTTCAACGCCGCCCAGAGATGGGCTTGGGAGATGGTCATGTCTAAGAAGTCTTCCCATGCCTCTGCCTCGAGTTCCTTCATCTTCTTCTTGTAACCCTTGGGATCCTCCTTGAATTCATCGGCGATCTTGTTAATGGCCTCGGCAGTCTCCATGTAAAGGGGCCCTAAACCGGCATCAACATCCAGCATACCAAGGTAATTCCTCAGGTTGGCCGGGATCGGTTTGGCTAACCCATAGGGGGCCCAGTTATTAAGTTCTTCTTTTCTCACGGCCATGTACTCGCCGCCTTCAGCGCTGATTGCCCTGGATTTGAAGAGCAGGAACCATGCGCCCACAGGACCATACGCATCCTTGAACCTTACCGGGATAAACCTGACTTCCTGGCAGGTCATCTCAGCGCCGGCCTTGAGGGTGAAATAGGCGCTCGTGCCCGTATTAAAGGGAGGATACCAGGAACGGCCGAAACCTTCGCCGACTGACCTGGGACGGAACACGTGAACCGCGCCGCCCGCAGCAACGACCGTGGCCTTGGCCTTGAATACGTAAAACTTTTCTTCACGGGTGCTGAAACCAACAGCGCCCACGCACTTGTTACCGTCCATAAGGGGTTCTACGATAAAAACCCTCTCAATGAGCTCGCCACCTGCATCGGCCAAGGCATTTTTGGCGGCCTCGGCAATGATAATCTTGTAGGACTCGCCATTGATCATGAGCTGCCAACGACCTTCATGCACATACTTGCCTTCTTCGTCCGTCCAGATCTTGAGACCCCATTTCTCGAAGAGATGCACCGTGGAATCCACGTGACGGGCAATATTATAAACCAGGTCTTCCCTGGATACTCCCATAAGGTCCTGGCGAACATATCGGACATAGTCCTCACATGTGTTTTCGCCGTCTTTAACACCCACATACTGATTGATGGCTGAAAGACCCATGGCCACGGCACCGCTCCTGTCGGTGGCGGCCTTGTCAACCATGGTCACCTTCAGGCCGTTTTTCTTGGCCCAGTAGGCTGCCTCTGTGGCAACACCGCATGCTGCAAAGCCCGCACCAACAATCAGGAGGTCGGTACTCACTTCTACTGTCTCATAATTTGCCATATCTATAATACCTCCTTATCTATGATACTGTGGGCACTGCATCGAGACCCAGT
The DNA here is from genome assembly GCA_019310785.1 of Deltaproteobacteria bacterium. Lineage (GTDB taxonomy): Bacteria > Desulfobacterota > DSM-4660 > Desulfatiglandales > Desulfatiglandaceae > JAIOSR01. The sequence continues at coordinate 31,752 of JAFDDR010000005.1, read as the reverse complement.
GATTCGGGTTCCGTTGCCAGGGCCTCGTTATTAAGATCATCATTAGTGGCATATCCGCCCAGCGGGTCGGCAGTGCCTTCCTCAATGGTCCTGATGGGGAACTTAAACCTTTTGATGCTGCCATCGCGGAACTTGATCGTCCACATAATGTCCTCAGAACCCCTGAGCGGTACACAACTGGCTCCCAGAGGGATAAAGTCTGTATAACCGCGTACGTCCATGGCCTGCTGGGGGCACATCTTGACACAGCACTGGCATTCCCAGCACATGGAGGGATCACGGTTGTATGCCTTCATCTTCTCCGTATCCAGCACCATCAGGTCGTTCGGGCAGATGTACATACAAGCAGTCATGTCCTGCCCTTTACATCCATCGCATTTTTCATCAATTACGAAACTTGGCATTATTACACCTCCTAAAATTTACGAATTAAAGGTATTCAAAGTTTTTAATGGTTAAAATACTCTCTTTTGCACCTCCTTTCTCTGTAATATGTTTCAACATTCATACATGAGGTATTTCAAAAAAAGCCGCTTTCTCACTGGAGAAACCCGCTTGAATCTTCTGTCAAATTTTACTTTGTGCTTTTTGGAACAAGCCCCCTTTTATATCTAATTTTTACAAGGTGTCAAGAAAAAATGTGTAGAAATTTTCAAGATTTGCAGAAAAAAATGCACTGCACATTGCAGTTCTTTCTTTTTAACAAGAAAATCAATTGTAACCTGCTGTTAATTCAAGATTTGTTGGGAAAATGTTCAAAAAGATACGCTCTGATCACATCCATATGTTTTCTTTTATCACCTCCTCTATCCTCGTCAGGAAAAGGCCAAATACAAGGCATTCTGCGGCCAAAAATGCACGCTTGAATTATCCCATCCTTTTCCGCACATCCGGATCAGTATCTCCCACATAGGAGGCTGTCCGAGGGTTTCCGCTTGGATGACAGAAAAGTAGCAGTGTTTTACTTTAGATAAGCAACTGTCATGCCAAGACTTCAGGTTGTATTGAGTTTTCTTAACTATCCGGTTATATTGGAAAATATTAAATTGCTGTTTATCACTAATGCAGGATTTTGAAAAATTGTTGTCGATATTTTTTACAATTTGTAAAAGATCGACATTACAATATGTTGACTGATGCGGTGACCACAGCATATATAGCGTTTAAGGGCAGGCCAAGGCCTGCCCCTACATAAAACATTTTCTTGAAAACGATTTAAACTCATGACTAATTAGTGCCTGACCGAAAACCCCTCTATTCCCTCCCCCTCGACGGGGGAGGGTTAGGGTGGGGGTGGGGAGTTTTCGGTCAGACACTAATAATCTCATAAGCTCAGGAATTCTGAGGTTAAGATATGGAATTAATCATTTTAGGATCAGGTACCGCCATTCCCCTGAATCACAGGGCCTCTCCTTCATTAGCCCTTGTAATTGACGGTCAACTCATTCTTTTTGACATGGGCCCGGGAACGCTGCGCCACCTGACGAAAGCCGGGTTGAACCATAAAGAGATTAGGAGGATATTTATCACCCATTTTCACCCTGATCATACAGCCGGCCTCATCCATTTTTTGTTTACGACGAAAAGCCCCTCCATACTCAAAAAACGGGACCCCTTTGTTATTGCAGGCGCGCTTGGCTTGAAGGAATTCATCAAACGCCTCCAGGAGGCATACAGTGACTGGCTGAATCTTCCCACAGAGATCATGAAAATTGAAGAATTCGATGTAAACCAAAGTAATATAATGAATTATCCCGGATTCAGAATCACTGCACAACCGGTAAACCATACGCCGGAAAGCCTTGCATATCGCGTTGAGGACCAGCAGGGAAAAAGTTTTGTGTATTCAGGAGATACCGGTTTCTGTGAAGAGCTTGTTGATCTGGCTAAGGGAACGGATCTTCTTATTTTAGAATCTTCTTTCCCTGATGGAGAGGAGGTCGAGGGGCACCTGACGCCTTCACAGGCCGGTCGTATAGCCACGTTAGCAAATGTGAACCGGTTGATCCTGATCCATTTTTATCCTGAATGCCTGACAACGGACATCGCGGCCCAATGTCGGAAGTCTTACGGGGGAGAGCTCATCCTGGGTAGTGATTTGTTGCATTTGCATATCTAAATACTTTATTTTCACCCAAGGTTCGGGTTCCAGTGTTCAGGTTCCAGGTTTAAGAGCTTGTGTTTCTCAATCCTGACACCCGAAACCTGACACCTGTACCCTGAGTTAAAACCATGTACGGGACAATCTTAACGGCCCCAAGTTTTTTTAGATCGGAGCATATTCATGACGACAAAACACAAATCTTCAGCAAACACGATTCCCCTTGACCAGGCCGTGGGGAAAGTCTTAGCCCATGACATCACTGAAATCAGACCCGGTCAATTCAAGGGGGCAGCATTTAAAAAGGGATATGTAGTTAGGAAAGAAGACCTGGTACACTTGAGACGCTTGGGCAAGGAACACCTGTTTGTTCTGCATCTGGAACCCGGCGAAGTCCATGAGGATGAAGCAGCCCTCAGACTCGCTAAGGTCATGTCAGGTCCGGGAGTGGTTTTTGACCCTGCCCCCTCGGAAGGAAAAATTGCCTTGAAGGCAGCCCACAGGGGTCTTTTAAAGGTAAATGTTGAATCCCTGCTTAAGCTGAACCTCGTTCCCCACATGTGCTGCTCTTCCCGTCACAACAATATCCTTGTTGAAAAGGGAGAAATCATAGCCTCCACAAGGGTTATTCCTCTAATTATTGATGAAAAGCCCCTCAATGCAGCCATAAGTGTTGCTGAGGAGTCTGGTGGCATCTTTTCCGTGAAGAAACTGTCCGAGCCTCAAACCGGGCTCATAATAACCGGGAGCGAGGTCTACAAAGGCCTCGTTGACGACAAATTCGCACCCATCATCAGAAAAAAACTTCAATTTTTTGGTTGTACGCTAACAGAGACCCTGTTTTTTCCCGATGATGAGGAGAAAATTGCAGATGGTATAAAGGCATTGCTCAAAAACGGAGCCAGGCTCATCATTGTGGCAGGCGGCATGAGCGTTGATCCTGATGACGTTAGCCGCATGGCCATTGCTCGCGCCGGGGCCGTCGATGTGGTCTACGGAACACCCGTACTTCCTGGCGCTATGTTCTTGTACGGACGCATCGATGATATCCCTATTTTGGGGCTGCCGGCCTGCGTCCTTTATTATAAGGCCACCGTACTGGATCTAATCATGCCGCGTGTCTTAGCAGGAGAGACTATCACCAGACGAGATCTCGCGTCCATGGGCCACGGCGGTTTATGCCTCAATTGTGAGCAGTGCCGTTACCCTGTATGCCCTTTTGGAAAACAGTAAGGATTGGATATGGCTTTCAGATTCAATATTCTCTATCAACAATATACTGGCTCAGTTCCAAGAGATTTTTTTTGACGGGTGAATCCGGGAATGACTTTAAGCTGGTTGCAGCTTCGTTCACGAGTCTCTGGGCCTCATCTCGTATTTGATCCAGGGCTCCATTGGTCCTGACAAGTCCGGTCAGGTTCCGGTAATCCTGTTCCGTGGCCCGGTGACTTATGAACAGATCTTCAAATCTTTTTCTCTTAGACTCTTCAAGTTTTAATAGTGTATAGGTGAGGGGCAAGGTGATCTTACCCTCCTTAAGGTCCTTACCCACGGGCTTCCCGAATATCTCCTCAGAAGATGTATAATCCAGCAGATCATCCATGAGCTGAAAAGCGACCCCAACATTGCGCCCAAATCTCTCAAGAGACTTTTCCACTTCTTCCCCGGCTTGAGAAAGGATAGCCCCGCATGCGCACGCAGCGGATATTAAAACGGCAGTCTTGGCCGTTATGATCTCCATATACTCTTTCTTCCCTATGTTCCAATCGTCAGTATGAGTCAATTCAAGGATTTGGCCTTCGGTCATTTGCATGGTGGTATCTGCAATTTTTTTCAGAAACGGCAGGCTATTGGTCTCTACGGCAATGGTTGACGCCTTTGAGTATAAAAAATCCCCTTCCAGGACCGCCGCATGATTGCCCCAGAGATGATTTGCTGAAGGCTTTTTTCTCCTTGTCTCAGCATTATCCAAAACATCATCATGAAGCAAGGAGGAGGCATGAATATATTCAAAAATTGTGGAAATACGGTAGACGTCTGAACCCTGATAATTGCAGAGGCGGCAGGCAAGGACAAAAAGAAGGGGGCGAAGCCTTTTCCCCTCTCCTAAAAGGGTATGGCTGCCGATATCTTCTACAAGAGAAACGCGAGAATTGAGGCCCCGGTCCAATTCCTCGTTTATCCTCGTAAAATGATTATTAAATTTGTTTAATATTTCACTATGTTGATCCATCGTGAGTTCTTACCCCAATTGAGCCGGCAATTACCAGGAATTTTGGGCAAACGCTTAACAATCATAGGTCGAAACAGACTATATTAGAAATGTTGATGATAATTTACATCAAACAATTTTACAATCAATTTAATGCCGGGTTCAAACGATTTCCCCGATAAGGTCATAGGCATGGGCCTCATTTATCAGCACGGGCATGATTTCCCCGGCCACACCCTCCCCTTTATTAATCAACACCTGCCCATCCACGTCAGGCGCCATGGTTGCCGTCCTCCCCGTGAGCAACAAGTCTGTCTCGGGACTCACGCCCTCGATCAAAACTGGCTGGATCAATCCAACCATTTGTTGATTTATTTCTTTTGCGATTTCCGCCTGGAGAGTCATGATCTTATCCAACCTCATTCGGGCCACTTCGGGATCCACAGTAGGTCTAATGCGGGCAGCTGCGGCCCCCTCTTCCCCGCTGAAAATAAAAACGCCCAAATGATCGAACCGGGTCTCCTCCACAAAATTATAAAGCTCTTCAAACATCGCTTCTGTTTCCCCGGGAAACCCGACCATCAGAGAGGTTCTCAGGCTTATCTTGCACCCAACAGACCTTATTCGATCAATCAATTCCCCCGGTGTCTCATTGCCGGGGTCTCTTTCCATGGCCCTCAGGATTTCATTGTTAACGTGCTGCAAAGGAAGATCAACATAAGGACATACGGCTTTATTGGATTCAATCAACTCCAACAGCCTGTCGGAAATGCCTTTTGGGTGGCAATATAACAGTCGCATCCACTCGACCCCTTCTATATTAGCCAATCTCTTCAAAAGTTCTTCCAGACAAACGCCGGCTTCCAGATCATTTCCGTACATGGTGATATCCTGGGCAATCAGGTTGATTTCTTTAACACCGAGACCTGCCATTTCCTCAGATTCCGTGATCAAAGACTCCATGTCTCGACTTCGAAGAGGGCCTCTCAAATTAGGGATAATACAGTATGAACACCTGTGGTTGCATCCTTCGGCGATTCTTAGATAGGCACTGTAAAAGGGCGTTGTCTGCACCCTTGGTACGGAATGGTCCGCCAAATAGGTAGGCCTGCCGATAAAGAATCGGCCCCGGGCGCCCGAATTCTCATTTTCTATGATATCCGCTATCCGATAAATCTCACCCGTGCCCAACCATGCATCTACTTCCGGCATTTCTCTTAGCAGTTTGTATCCGTACCTCTGGACAAAACACCCGGCAACCACAATTTTTTTTAACTTGCCCTGCTTTTTTAGGTCTGCCACTTCAAGGATCGTGTCAATGGCCTCTTCCACGGCAGGGCGGATAAAACCACAGGTATTTATCACGGCTATCCCGGCATCTTCAATGCTTGAGGCAAGATCGAATCCCTTCGATTTGATCAGGCCAAGCATGTGTTCACTGTCCACCAGGTTTTTGGAGCACCCTAAACTGATCAGAAAAACAGATTCTTTTGTGCTCATAACCCCGCCGATTGAAAAAGACCGAGAACATCCAGCCGGTTTATCATGTCCGTGAAAATCTCTCCCACGGCCCTGTCCGCCTCATCCCTGCCAATCAACTTGAACCGCTCTGCCTGTCCACTAACTGTCCGCGTTGCAAGGACTTTTCCTTCCCTCAATAGTTTGGCTTCATAACACATCTTGACCATCCATGTCCGGTCCACAAGATCCAGGAAAAATTCGTTAAGCAGGATCAATAATTCGGGTTCGCCAAGGGTCTGTCTCGATATGAGTTCCATTCCATCGTTTTCCAGCTTTCTCTTAACTCCCTCCTCTACCAAGGCTGGAGGGTCATAGAGACCAATGAAAAGGCCGGGTTCGTTTTGACGGGCAATGCTTAGGGAAATAGTCCCCGGAAAATTCTCAAAATCCTCTTTAGCACCATTGCCCACAATAACGGCCCTGGGGCGGTCGTCTTTAACCACCAGAACTACCTTCTTGCCTTTCAGCCGATCTGATTGAGGTGGAAGCTGATACCGTACCTTCAACTGAGGAATCGAAGCACAGGAAATCATGAATAGAGAAATAAATATGATGGGCAAACTTTTCGCGATCACTTGATTTATCCCTTTCATTAGCTTAACCTCCTTGGATTGAAGCTTTTCGATTGAATGTTATACTTTAACTCTTTGCAAGGGTGAGGCATTTTTCAAGGCAATATCTAAACCTGGCGTATAAATGTGGCCAATTTTCAGGTTTCTGCGAAAATATGTTCCAAATACCAGGCAGTGGATGGAACGAACCCTGAAAATCAGGCCACTGCCGAAAAGTGCAGCTAATGCGCTTTAAGATATCGCCTTGAAAAACACCTCACCCTTGCAGTGAAGTTGCAATATTACTCAATTTTTCAAACAGCTAAAGTATTACGATTGAATATTTAATAAAGCTTTTGAAGTTTAAATAATCAATCATCAATCGTCAATCATCAATCACACTTTCCAACCAGGCTATATGTCAGGAAAAGCAATAAAAACAGAAACCTCAACATTTCAGATGAATCTCTCCCCAGAAGACAGGGAACTGTTCAAGTCCGCCTGGGACACAGCCAGGGCAAACCATGGGCACAAGTTTACCTTTTACCTGCCCGGCATGATCAGGTACGGACAGATCAGAGGGCGGTATCCGGCCATATCACTCACGGGAAACCGATGTGACCTGAAGTGCGAACATTGCAAAGGGAAGCTCCTGGAACCCATGCTAAAGGCAGAGGGACCTGTTCACCTGATCGAAATATCCCGCAGATTAGCCGGAAATGGCGCTCACGGCATACTTTTAACGGGAGGATCCGACCTTCAGGGAAGACTTCCATGGGAAAGGTATTCCAGAGCCATTGAGAAAATCGGACGGGAAACCGGCTTGTTTATGTCCGCCCATACCGGATTCCCCGACCTTGCATCCTGTCGGCTCCTAAAAAAGGCCGGCGTCAAACAAGGACTCATAGATATCATGGGAGACGAACAGACCGCCACCCGGGTATATCATTTAGCCGGGCTGAAACAGGTCCTTGATGCATTAGCGGGAATAAAAAAAAGCGGCCTCCAACTCATTCCTCATATTGTGGCAGGATTGTGGTACGGAAAGCTAAGTGCTGAATACAAGGCCCTTGAAATCATTCGTGATTATCGGCCGGATGCCTTGGTCATTGTTGTGCTCACCCCTTTGAAGGGAACACCCATGGCCGGAGTAACACCCCCGTCCCCTCTGGAAATCGGGCGTCTTATTGCAAGGGCCAGGTTGTTGATGCCGGACGTTCCCATCTCCTTAGGTTGTGAAAGGCCGAGAGACAGACAGGGTTGGCAAATGGAAAAGTTAGCAATCCGTGCCGGAACAACCCGTATGGCGGTCTGGTCCGAAGAGGCCATACGTGAGGCCGAAGACCTGGGTCTTATCCCACGCTTTCAGCCCACCTGCTGTTCTCTCTCTTTTATTAAGGATTTCAGTTCGAGCGGGCCTTAGATCCTCTCCAACCTCACCTTTATATATTTCAACAATGGTGTACCTCCTACATTTTCCGTGGTATTGGGCTTCATGATTCCACCCGCATTAACCCCGCTAAACTGTGTGTACTTCGGGTCTCCCTCCAATCCACGAATATGGCCAAACCCGCCTTGAGATCCCAGGACCCCCCTCATAATATACCAGGTAGGCATTGCAACTATCTCCTTCTCGCCCCATGGAGATTTTATCTTCACCCTGTCACCTTCGGTTATACCCAGTTCCTGGGCATCCAACATATTAATCCAGAGCCTATTTGTTCCTTCAGTCTTCATAAGTTGATAATTATTAAAGGTGGATGAGTGTTCATGGGTAAACATCCGAAAATTGCCAAAGATGAAAGGATAATCATCATCGGGCTGCAACTCCTTATCAGGCTCTTTATAGTCGGGCAGAGGGTCTATACCTTTCTCTTGGGCCACTGGGTTTAGTAAATTATATTTTCCTGTTTTACTATTCCCGGAGGAACCATATCCCTCGGGAGGATTAATGGATCCCCAGTTCTTATACTTATAGTATTCTGCCTCGTCAGTTATAATAAAACCCTTCTCCTTCAGCTCGTCAAATGACCAGAGTGTACCAGCTAACTGGTTACGGAATGCTTCTTCCATGTTGGTCCATGGGAAGTACTGTCCGAGGTCAAGCCTCCTGGCAAGCTCAACCGTTATCTTCCAAATAGGCATGGATTCATACATGGGTTTAACCACTTCGGCATAGTATCCGATGAAAGCCTCGTAAAGCCAGTCTGCCTTTATCTGGCTCTGTTCCAGCCATGTGGCGTCGGGAAGCACCACATCACATAAAAGGGCGCTGTTACACATATATGCGTCAATGGCCACCTTGAATTCCATCTTTTTTATGGCCTCGGTTATGGCCGCCTGGTTACCGCAGGAAAGGACCGGGTCCCCGAAATAGATAATCATTCCCTTAAGATTACCCGCCTCCACGTCGGCCAACAGATGTGCCGGTGCCCAGCCTGCCCATATTTCAAATTTGTTGAGTTTCGGGGCAGGGGTTGCCGCAGGCTTCTCCTGACCCTCGCCCCAGGCAGATTTCAGCTTCCTCTTGAAGGGAAGCGAGGGGCCTCCGGGTGCGTCAAAGGTACCGCAGAGCCCGTTCAGGGCCTGGACTGCCGCGGTTCCGTACATGCCGTTTGGGACCTGGGCCACGCCGGCCCATGAAATTACACCTTTGCTTTTCGCCTTTGCAAACTCAAGGGCTATGCGCTCGATGGTATCAGCCGGGACCCCGCTGATCTTTGCGGCCCATTCAGGCGTTCTGGCCACGCCGTCCTCTTCTCCCATTACCCTCTTTTTGAACTCCTCGAACCCATAAGTCCACTCCTCCACAAAATCCTTGTCATACAACCCGTTTTTTATGATCACATGGCACATGGCCATGGCAACCGCGGCGTCGGTCGCGGGCCTTATTGGAATCCACTCCGTTGCACTGGCAGCGGTCTCCGAACGCCTTGGGTCGAATATGACAAGTTTTGCGCCCCTCTTTATCGCGGATTTCAACTGGGCGGTCTTGCGCTGACCATATGAACTGGCAAACTCATTCATTCCGAAGTGAATAATATAGTCGGCCTCCTGGTAGTTTATCCAGGGCCTCTTGTCGTTCAGATTGTGCTCATTGGCCATCCGATTAGAATTGTCGCACATGGGCCTATGGGTCGTCTTGGGGCAGCCTAAATGGTCGAAAAGGGCCTCGTGGATCCAGTTCAAGAAATCGTTACCCCTGAAATAGCCTAATTTGGCATGTTCTATGCCCTTTATACCCTCGGCCACCTTGTTCAGGGCCTCGTCCCAGGATGCCTTGCGAAAACGGCCGGCCTCTTTGATGAGCGGGGACTTGAGCCTATAAGCGGAGTAAAGGTGTTTAGCTGCCGAGCCCCCCTTTGGGCAAAGCCTGCCCCCACCTTTCGGGTCGCCGGTAAGTCCCGAAGTACCCGTAAGGATACCGTCCTTCAGCTTGGCCGTCATGCCGCAAAGGGCCCCACATGTATAACAGTGGGTTGCCACGGCCCTGTCGGGTTCAGTCTCAATTGCGCCCTCATCCAGGGTAACGAAGCTTGGTTCAAACCCAAGTGTGTTTACGGCCCCTGCCATCTTCTGGGTTTTCTCCTCGCCATCTGCAAAGCCGTCAAGCCTCATATTCTCCCACGTCAAGGCCCCACGGGTAAAATGGGCCAGGCCCCGGTAAAAACCGGTCATGGCGGAACCGGCAAGCTGATCACAGAATGAGTTCACCCAAAGCACATATTTGTTGCTGAAAAAATCCCTGTATAGCTCGACATTACCTTTTTCAAGTACATAACGCAGGAATTCCATCTGTACTGCGATATGTTCCTCCAAATCTTTGTATTCGGGAGACTTGTGCACCTTAGCCTTACGGAAAAACGATCTCAAATCGAAGACCGGTTTCTGCATGACCACGGGCTCTTTGCTCACGTGAACGGATTCGTATGGAAAGACCGGGTTGGGACCGGCGTTTAGAAAGAGATCTGCATATTCGTAACTAAGGTCCTTGTAAAGCTTCTCAGGATCGCTGCTTTTTAAATACGATGACATCTCTCCGGCACCGCTTATAAGATCTGTCAGACCACATCCTACGACCGATGCATTGAATGCGTCTATAAATTCTTCTTTTTGCATGGCGACGATAAGCTTCAAAGGTATCTCGTCGCGATACAGGGTAGCTAAAAAATGATATCTTATTGCTCTCGATTTCATGAATGTTATGTCCATAAACCGTCCTCTCTTTTTTCCTGTTAAATACTTCGCGCCCTTCGGCACACCGAATTTTGGGTCCCCACCATTTTCATGTCAGCGTGCAACCCAATGAAATCATTTGATATTATTTAGAATTTATTTTAAAAAGGCATGGAAGTCAATGGAAACTTGAGCCCTTACAGGGGGTCTAAGAAAAAATGTTCAAAGATATAACGGAAAAATAAAAAGCGCTCACCGGGATTTCCCGGTGAACGCTTTTTTTTAAAACAAGTATAGCTGATCCATGCGAATCAGAACTACTTTGCGGCTTCGGACTGATAGTAGTCCATCAGAATTTTGGCCACTTCCGGACGCGCAAACTCGGGCGGCAGATCTTCGCCGGCGGCCAGCATCTCACGAACCTTGGTGCCTGACAGGAAGACCCAGTCGTCCTTGGTGTGATCGGTAACGCTGCCCATCATGATCACCTTGCCCAGTTTCTTGGAGTAGGCGGTATGATCGCCGCGGAAGATATCGATGAGCAGATCGTCTTTGGTAATGTCGTCAAAGATGGTCTGGGCGTCGAAGCCGCCATAGTAGTCGCCGACACCGGCATGGTCGCGGCCCACGATCAGGTGGGTGGCGCCCATGTTCTGGCGGAATACGGCGTGCAGCACGGCCTCACGCGGGCCCGCGTACAGCATGTCGAACCCGTATCCGGTAATCATCACAGTATTGGGCTCGAAGTACAGCTCAACCATCTTGCGGATGGCGGCGTCGCGCACGTCAGCAGGGATATCGCCTTTTTTCAGTTTACCCAGGAGCATGTGGATGACGGCTCCGTCAGCATTTACGGCTTCCATGGCCATCTTGACCAACCCCTCATGAGCGCGATGCATGGGGTTACGGGTCTGGAAGGCCACAACCGTTTCCCAGCCCAGTTTACCGATTTCGTCGCGAATCTGTGTGGCGGTACGGAACGTATCCGGAAAGTCCTTGTCGAAATAGGAATAGTTAAGGACCTGGATGGGGCCCGATATTCCGATCTTGCCGACAGTGTTGAAGGCGTTGACGCCGGGATGCTCCATGTCGTCCGAGCGGAATACCTTTTCGGTCATCATCGCCATCTCTTCATCGGTATATTCCTCGATGGCTTCGACGTCTTGAATGGCGATCACCGGGTTGCCTTCCACATTGGGGTCCAGAAGGGCGATGCGCTTGGCATCCTTGACGGCGCCGGCGTCTTTCACCATGTTGAGCACAGGGGTGGGCCAGAAAAAGCCGTTTGCCATGTGCATGTCTTTGGCCACGGCCAGAGCGTCGGCTTTGTTCATGAAGCCGGTCAGCGGGTTAAAATATCCGGAGGCCAGCATAACGGCATTACCTGCGGCGGCGGAGCTGATGACGATGGAGGGCAGCCCTTCGGCTTCCTTGATCAGCGTAGCACGTTTGGCATCGTCTTCAACGTACAAGGGATTTAGTGTTTCGGATCCATGTGGTTTAATCATTGCTTATTCTCCTCTTTCTTAATGGTATGGGTTGATGAAAAAAATCACGCTTCCAATAGCATGGCTGCATACATATGCAAGCCATCAAATTCAAACATACACTCGATGCCGGCCATATACCACCAGCATCTATAAAAACAGATGTCGATTAGCATGTTCTTAAATACATGTCAATAATAAGTTGTTGCAATCATTGATAGCTTCATAAAAAGTCGAAAAATACTATTTTCCGTCATTCCGGCAAAAGCCGGAATCCAGTGTTTTCAAACACTTATGGCTGATCTGGACACCGGCTTTCGCCTGTCTGCGTGCGCGCACAGGCAGGCCGGGGTGACGACTTTTTACGAGTCCATCAATCATTAAATGGCAAAATAATAGATAATGAAAAATTATATGAAAAAATTTCCACAAAACAAAACTTCAGCGGAGGTAAAAAACGGCACCCGGCCCGGGCCATAAAAAAAGCGGCTCGCGCCGCTCATTTTTTTTCAAACCATTTGCAATTTTCAACCCAAATCCCGCCTTTCTGCCACTCTGTAAGTGCTTAATTTTACTGGTCGGGACGCGGGGATTTGAACCCCGGACCCCCTGAACCCCATTCAGGTGCGCTTCCAGACTGCGCCACGTCCCGATATTTGAATAGGATTGATATTATATCACTCTATGGCTTTGTCAAGGGATAAAATAATGCAGCTTGTCACTTTGCCCAAACATAGGTATGATAACACTCAAAACAAATACTTAGACCTCATATCCTTCTAACTCTACCTTTAAAACAAGGGGACCGAAAACATGGCACAAAAAGAAAAACCACATGCTCTTATACTGGAAAAAGACCGAAAACTTATTGATTCAATTGAAAAAATCCTCAAAAGAAGATCATATGCTGTAACCACCTCATTTGAAAAAGAAGAGGCCCTGCGGCACTTAAAGGAAAGGACTTATCCGCTGGCCGTTGTGGGCGATGCCGAAGGAAGTGCTTCCCCGTTCGAAGCCATGCGAGACATTGTAATGGCCTCTCCCATGACATCCATGGTTCTTATTTCCGATCTTCCGGAGGAGGAAGTAAATGAAAAGGCCGAAGGCTACGGGATATTAGGACATGTCGGCAGGGAGGTCCGGTCAAAGGACCTTTTGAAACTGGTCAAGAGTTTTGAAGCTATATTTACTTCCTTTGCTCCGGTCAGGAGTTAGTATCCATCCGGATATTCTGCAACTCCCCTCCCCCTCCCCCAACCCCCCCCACCAGGGGAGGGGATTTTCGGTCAGACACGAGTTATCCTTTTAAAAGGGCATTGCAGAAAGCATGCACAAAAAAATGTGCATCATGCACAAATTTTTGTGCATTTTATTCTTTTCTGTTCTGTCCGGTCTCCAAACAATAAAAATATCTCTTGATATTGGCATATAGATGCATTGCATCGTAAACGTCTAACATGCCGGTATAATTCGGGTTTCAGGTTAATACACAATGTTTTTCGCGATGAATAACCTTTTTTTATAAAGGATTCGCCAATAAATCGGGTTTCGGCACAGAAATTGGATAAACTTTTATTAGCTGTCAAGTAATGTGGGGACTTCTCCTTTTATCTGAACAAAATTTGCAGCCCTCCTCCGCCTAATAAAAAGGCGCAGAGTGACTTTTTACGAGGTTATCAAACAATGAGCCGTCCGGATTGTATCAGTAATCGGAATATTAAAGTTGTTGCCGCCTATGTGAGGAGTAAATTAGGCGACTGCAGTGCCCTGTTTGAAGGACTCCCCTACCCTGCCGAGGAATACACTTCTAACGAGGATTTCTTTCTGAACGAAGATGAATGGACCACGCTTGACAATTTTGACCGGATTTTCAGGAAAGCCAAAGAACTGGTGAGCGAACCCAATTTCTATTTCAAATGCGGCGCCTCTTCAGCGAGGCTCCGTTCCTGGGGCCGGTTTCATTATTTTGTGAGGGTCTTTGCCTCTCCCAATGAAGGCTTTAAAAGACTTCCTTTCTTTAACAAAAATTTCAACGACACAAAAGAAATCGAGATCATCGTACCCCCCGCATACGATAGCCGTTCGAGACAGGTCAGGACCCTTATTAAAGTCGAGCACCACAGTGACATGGACCCCAACAAGGACTATATACGCGACCCTTATTTGAGGGGAATCATCTCTTCCATCCCTACCATCTGGGGAATGCCTCCTGCATCCATAAAACAACATATGAATCCTTACAATCCGGAGTTCCTGTTCAACCAGGAACCCGAATTCACTCCATATGGCCTTGATGTCAAAATCGAGGAAGATATTATGACGATCCGAAACCCGGGTAATGGGCAGCGCCGCATTGTCGGGGAAAAGGTCATTTTGAAATCAGAGTCTGTCAACGGCCATGAAATATTCTGGGGCAAATATACCAAACGTCAGGATTATTCTCCAGTCGCCGGGAACAGAAAGGAGGCGATCCTCATCACTGAAACCATTAAAAATAACGGCCAGGTCCTTCTGACTGAAGGAGAAATATTTAACGCCCCCTATTTTATTATAGAGGTCTCCCACGACCGGTTCTCTCTGTTTCATCGTCTCTCCCAGTTTTTTAAGATCATAGATACGCCCCAGGATTCCGGGTCCGAATTGAGTGAGTCTATCGACCAGCTCAGAAAAAGCATGAGCGCGAAAAATAAGGCATACCTTGCCCTTGAAAAGTCAAATGCAGAGTTGGTAAAGGCAAAGGCTCAATTAGACAAGTACGCATTAGAACTGGAGCAGAAGGTCGAAGAGCGCACTGCGGAACTCCGAAAGGCCCAGCAGGACCTGCTTCAACTAAACCACGATCTTGAATCAAAGGTTAAGAGCCAGGTCGTTGAACTGGAAAGGTATAACGAACTTCGACGTTATCTCTCGCCCAAACTCACAGAAAAGATCCTCACCGGAGGCCATGCTTTTGGCGCGGACCCTCAAAGAAAAATAATGACCGTGGTGTTTTCGGATATCAGGGGCTTCTCAAGTGTAACAGACAGCCTGGAATCCGAAGAGCTATTTCATCTTTTGGACAGGTATCTTTCCGAGATGATCAAGATCATCCACAATCACGACGGCACCCTGAACAAAATCATAGGTGACGGTCTCCTCATCTTTTTTAATGATCCCATACCAATGGATGATCATGCTGAACGGGCCGTGCGCATGGCCGTGGGTATGCAAAGAAAGATAACGGATTTACTGGATGAATGGCGCCAATACGGCCATGAATTAGGGATCGGCATTGGAATCAACACCGGATATGTAACCGTTGGCAATATCGGCTCGGATATGCACAGGGACTATACGGTCATCGGCAACCAGGTAAATGTAGCGGCGCGACTCGAATCATTGGCCGAACCTGGACAAGTCCTGATCAGCCAGAGGACGTACAGTAAGTTAAAAGACCTGTTTGAGGTAAAGGAGATGGGTGAGATACAGGTCAAAGGAATACACACCCCGGTGAAGACCTACAATGTAGTCTGGTAGCATAGGAGGCTGTCCGAGAACTCACCAAAGCTGTCATTTCGAGCGTAGCGAGAAATCATATTGTGTTGAAAATGCGTCAGTTTTGGATTTCTCCCTTCGGTCGAAATGACATAAAAACCCATTCTCAGACGGCCTCTTAGTGCCCATCCACAAACAAAAAATGGGGCACTTGCAAGTGGGAATTCCTCCTTTCCTCCAAAAACGGTTCGGAAGGGTTGAAACAACATTGAATCCGCATAATCACTTGCTGTTCTTTAGGGTTTATCGCTTCAAAAGAAGCAACAGAGCGGCCCCTCCAATCAACACAATATTTCCAAATGCTCCAACACTTCCGACTTTGCTGCCGTTCCGATTGAATACGTCGCCATTGGCATTAACTGAGCCGAGAAGGGTCCCGGACTGGTTACGGACTTTCCCGTCGGTATCAACTTTCCCAATTTTTTTCTTTTTGGCATTGAATACAGTACAACCTGCATCAATCGAACCAACAGCCTTACCATTGATATTCAAAATATTGCCATCACCGTCAACTGAGCCAATAGCCCTCCCCCAACATCTATTCCTCGGTAAGGTGCCAGGCAAATAATAACAGGTGTTGATTTTTTAGCTTGCAAAGAAAAGGAGGAGGAGATGCCCAGGATAGCCCGTTTGGTGGTCAAAGGGGAACCGACGGTGTACCATGTTATATCCCGTACTACACTCGATGGTTTCGTATTGGGAGATATTGAGAAAGACTACCTTCTGAAACTTATCAAACGCCTGAGTTCGGTATATTTTTCAGAGGTCCTTGGGTTCTGTGTAATGGGAAACCACTTTCACCTTCTTGTTAGGATGCATCCGGGAGAAGATTATTCAGATGAAGATATCAGGAAGCGGTTTACAGTATACTATGGGAAGGTACGCGCAAGGATGTTGAAGGATGGGCAAATACCCTATTTCAGGGAAAAATGGTCGAGCCTTTCCGAATACGTGAAGGAATTCAAACAAATCAAACTAATTTTGTCCTGACAACAGCCATCTCCTAAAGAACGGATCGTGGATCTTCCATTCTTTATTTTTGTCTAAAATTCCTATTTTTTCTATGCTCGCTAATGCAGCGATTACTTGTGAAGCCGTTCTAAAACCAGACTTGTCCAGGTTCTCAGCGGCAAAGATATTTTTTCCTGCTGTACGCGCTATGAGTTTCAGTGCCCTTTTCTGGTTTAAAGTTAATGAATCCCATACGTAAGAATATTCTGGTATTCGCTTTTCCACCATGTCGCGTTCTACCCTATCAAGGTGTTCAAAGGACAATTCCTTTTCCCTCCACAGATTGAAGAAGAACTCCTGGACATACATGGGGTAATTTTCACACAACGCCACCACATCCTCAATGAATGAATTCTCAATGCTCCTCTTGGCCTTTCGGTATAACCCTTTAACCCACTCTGTATAATCAACCGTTTCGATTTTACCTAATGGAAAACTTGTGGCCATCTTATAAAAGGCACGTTTCCTGTCATTGAACATCTCCGTGATCAGATGCCTTTGGCTTCCAGCAAATATATAGGAGATCCGGTCGTGTTTTTGTATGGACTTTCTAAGGTTCTTTTCAAAGGCATCCCCACCATAAGCGGCAACTTCCTGGAACTCGTCGAAGGCAACGACTAGTTTTTTCTTTTTGGAAAGGGTTTCTATCATTGCGAATAGTTCATCAATGGTTTTATCCTGCGTAGCCCTGTTAAAAACCGGCGATGCCGTGGGCATCCCGGTAATCGGGTCCATACTGAAATGCAACCCAATACTCCGTATCCCTTCACGGAGCATCTTCATAAGACGGTTCATCTGTGATTCTAAAGAGCTTATCCCTTTTAGAAATGATATGATAAACTCTCCGACATGCGTCGTCCCGTAAAGATCGATGTAGACAGGCGTTACATTTTTGAGTTCCCTGAATATTTTCAAAATGAGCGAGCTTTTACCGCAGCGTCTGTGGGAGTATAGCAATACGTTTTGAGAGCTCTCTATATATCGTCTTATTTCCTTCTGCTCCTTGATCCTGTCACAGAAAGCGGGTTCTTCAACGACTCCTGAAAACCGAAACGGGTTCTCCATGCCTTTTCTCCATGATTTTCGTTATTGCTGACTCATGTTTGAGGTAAATATATTACCTTTTTTAAGGAATGTCAATCTTTATTTAAGAGGGTCACTCATTAAAAGGCACCCGTCTCGGCATCAGCACCCTTTCCGGCCCCAGTCCTCAGTTATACTCCTTGCCCGAAAAGCTACTTCTTATCACTTATGGAGAGATTATAGCATTATGTTATTTGCCTGTCCCTTTTTCTCCTGTTTGAAGAGAAGTGCTTACAATGATTAACTCGTTATTTTTTCCTTCCCTTCCCTTTCCGGCAGAGGGTGTATCCGAAAAGGGCTGCACCGGCAGCCCCGGCGATCTGGGTATCCCAATCGGTTTTCATCCTCTCAAGTTTGATAAGATGCATCAACCGATCCATCACGCCCCGGTTCTTGGCCATTCCACCGGTAACCGCAAACCCGGGAGTTATGCCCCCCCGCTCCACAAGAGAAAAAATCCGCTCTGCCATGGCCTTACAATAGGCGGCAAGGACCTGCTCGGTGGTCCAACCCTTCCGCAGCAGTCCAGTGGCCTCTGACTTGGCATAGACCACGCAGGTATTCGATACGGCCTCCGGCTCCGGGCCCTCGTATTGAAAGGATCGATCACCCACTTCGTTGACGGATATGCCTAAGAGATCCGAAAAGACCTCCATGCCCCGGCCTGTGCCTGCCGCGCATTTGTCATTCATCAGGAAGTTGGTTACCCTACCCTTTTCATCACACTGGATCGCCTTGATATCCTGCCCGCCCACGTCTAAGACTGTGCGCACTTCAGGGCCATAAATAAAATTGGCGCCCCTGGCATGGCAGGCGATCTCGGTAATGGACCGGTCTGCAAAAGGAACGTTTACACGACCGTAACCGGTACCTACGCAATAATCCATCCGGTCCTCCTGCATATCCGTGGCCTCTAAGGTAAAATTAAGGGCATTACGTGCACTGTCGGGGCTGTCGGACCCGGTCCGCATGTTTGCATAGGCAAATATCTGCCCATCCGCCATAATGCACGACTGAGAGCTGACAGAACCAACATCAATACCCACTGTAATAAATTCGGCATCTTTCCAGTTAATATCAGGGCTTTTCCAGCTGGACTCCGTCCACCTCCAGAATTCCTGTTTTTCCTCTTCTGCCATTTCCGTATCCTCCAACAAAAACCGGTTATCTGTTATTCGTTATTGGTTATTCAGTGTTGGATTTTGAATGAACGATTAACAAATAACTGTTAACTATTTTTGAGTTTCCTGCGCGGCTACCACAGCAGCCCCGATGGCCGCGCCAAATTCGGGCGCATCAGGGATGTAGAGCTTTTCCACCTTCAATTCGCGCTTCATGGCCTCAACAAATCCCGGATTATAAGCCACACCTCCTAACATCGCCACATCTTCATTCAGACCAACCCTGCGGATCATGGAGACAATACGGCTGGCCATGGCATCGTGTATGGCCTTGCTTATATCCTGTTTTTCGGTCTTTGCATGGATCAGCCCTACCACCTCGGATTCCGCAAAAATGGCGCACTGTGCATTCATGGGGATATCTTTGTCCGATTTCAAAGCCAGGGGGCCCATCTCCTCGATGGGTGTCTCAAGTGCACGGGCCATTGCCTCAATAAAGGCGCCTGCGCCTGCCGCACATTTCTCGTTTATGGCGAATTCAACCACATTTCCCTTCTCGTCGATCTTGACCGCCCGACCTTCTTCAGCGCCCACATCGGCAACGGTCCTGGAATTGGGAAAGAAATAATGGGCAGCCTTTGCCATGGCCTTGATGTCATTTACCTCATTGTCGGCCATGGAAATGGAGGCCTTTCCCGATCCTGTCCCTCCTATCTTTCCAATGTCCTCTCTTGAAACACCGGCTTTCTGTATGGCCTGGTCCAGAGAATCGTTAACAGCCATTTTCTGATCAAAACCGGTCAGGACAGAGCCCTTGCCTATGATCTCACCGTCCTTTAAAATAACAGTCTTGGTGTTCCTGGCACCACAATCAATTCCTGCAGTTATCATTTTTATCAAACCCCCTTTAAATTGAGGATGATCGATTGCCGTTCGACAGGCTTACGGCCATGAGCCTTTCGGGCCCGAGCTCAAGGCCGAACGGAAAAATCGAATGGAAGATTAGAGATTTTCATAGAAGACGCTATTAAAAAAATTAACAGGTTATAGTTTTGTTGGCAGGAAGCTGACCCTTAACGGTAAGAGAGATTTTTTGGAAAAAAGATTGATTGAAGAACCTTTTTCGCTATTAGCAGATATACGATGAAAGAAATTTGATGGTCGGTGCTGAAAAAAGCCAACGAATTAATCGTATTCTGTTAGTCGAGCGAGATCGGCTTTGTCCTGAGGGCGATTAGAGATCTTTTTGGATTTGATTAAATTTTCCCGATCTATGAAATTCACCGTCTGTCTGCCGTAAGACCCTTGGACACGATTTTTCCAGATATCGCTAAAGTCCAAGCCTTTTATCGATGTAATAATGTCGATACGTACCGGTTCATATCCAAGCTGGATAATATTTCCCTCGTGTGAAAAGTCTTCTGCGTTCAAGTTTAAAGAGCCGAATCCAAACTCATTCAGGGCCAGCAATAATTTTGCGGCATTTTCGGTACTGGCTTGAATCCAGATATCAATATCTTTCGTATACCGGGGTTCGGCATAAAAGGCCAAAGCAAAGGCGCCGACAATGCAATACTTGACGTCATGCTTGTTTAATAATCCTAAAAACTCTTCGTAATCTTTTTCCGTTTCCACGAAAGCTTATCCCGGATGATCTAAAAAGCGCTTCACGAAGGACTTGAACGGTTTCAAGGCGTTGGGAGCCAGAGAATCTCTTATAGTATTCTTTTTCAAAACGCCTGGCATCATCAAAAGATCCTGCTTTGTTCACCCATATTCCTTTCATATTTTTCGTATAACATTAAATAAATTAAAAGACAACATCCAGGTGAAATTCATTCCCGGCTGCGTTTGCGCGGTTCTGCACGGCGCTCCGATCACCACCTTCAACCTGTATATGGTGCATTCCCAAAAGTCGCATAACCTCAATTGCCTCATGAATGCCGTGCAGGAAAAATGCATGTCCTGATTTTTGAAAGAAGAGATAGGTCTAAATGTGTTGCATTATGTGAAAATCAGACGGGAACACACTGATATTGGGACTTTAAGGAGGTATCATGAAAAAAGAGCGAATCATCAATATTATTCAGAAGAGACTTGGCCTTGAGGATTCCGAGTTCCAGGCCATAAAGAACAATCCCAGATTTCAGCGCCTGTTCGACAATGCCGTGGAGGCATCCCGGTACCGGCTGTTCGCTGAGGGAATCGAATCCAAGGGCTGCCATTCGGGCCATACACCGGGACAGAAAATCATTATTGATTCCACGGGCAATCTCCTTACCCGGGAATCGCCCGAGCGGGTCTGCGACTTCCTCCTGCCCAATCTGCTCCTTGTGGTCAATGCCTTTTTCGAGAACCTCATGAACGGGAGAGACCCGAACGAGGTGATCTTCAACCGGACGGGCTGTTTTGACGTGGGACCCGCCTGCGGCGGATGGGGACATGTAGTCATGGAGATGACGGCTGTGAAGACCTCCGGTTAAAGGCTTCGTTCCAGGTTAATGGTCTTGGAGGGGCTGAATCGGTTGGCGCTGAAAAAATGTATCAGTTTAGAATCATTCCAATCGACCAGGGTGTTTACTTTATTTACGCCGACAGTCCTCAAATGATCCATAAATTCATTCATCAACTGCTCACCGATACCCTTATGCTGGTAGTCGGGATCAATACCGATGGTATCCAGGCTTGCTTCTTCCTGGAAAATACCGAATTCTCCCATATAGATTTCCCCCATTACAAACCCCACCACCGTTCCATCTTCCTTCTCTGCCACAAGCGACGCTGGCAGATAGTCTTTGGATTTAAAGAGTTTTTCAAACTTCACTTCATAGTACTCCGGCCGGGGAGACTTGAGTATCTTTTCGTCAATCGCAACCACAGCGTCAAAATCTTCAGCCTTCATGAGTCTGATTTTAATGGTGCTATCGTTCATGGGACCTCCTTAGGGCTCGCCCAAGAATAACTTCCCATTTTCGTATCTCATCTTCATGTCATCTTTGTCCGATCCTCATTCACAAAATCCTCGAAATAGTACTACTATTCCTGCGGTGTTGCGAAATCGGATAGATCAAATCTAACACGAATCTGAGCGCCAATTCTGTGAAGCTATTCTTGGCCGAACCCTTTAAAGTATTCCTCTCATTTCTTTTTACTCTTCCTGATTAGAACTCTTTCTTCTTCAGGAATAGGAGGCGGAACAGGCTCGCCGGAAATTTTTTTCACCGCACCAAAGCGAGGGGGACAGACTTCAAAGCAGGTTCCGCATTTTATGCATTTGTCCTGATCAATCACGTGGATACGCTTCTTGCCACCTTCAATGGCCTCTACAGGGCATCTCCTGCTGCAAATCATACAGGCCTGGCACTTCTCCGGATCAATGTAGAACGAGGGCACTTCACTGAGCAATTTTTCTATCTCGTCACTTGTGAAAAATCCCTCATATTTTTCTTCGTTTTCAAGACGTGACTCTAACTTCTCCCTTTGCGCCATCTTAATGTAGGGGATTAGCTTTGTAACTTCTTCAATTTTTGCCTTTAATTCATCTTCATCTATTCCTTCACTTGACCCAAAGGGTCCTAACTCCTTTACCTTCCTGGAAAAGTCATTCGCCAGTGCGGCGAAACGGATTCCATCACTGGAAGACATAAATTCGAGCCTCAACCTTTCCGGGTTCAGCCCTATGTGTTCCATTATTCTTCTACAGAGGAGCACCATGGTCAATGCATGGTAATTTCCATGCGTAACATAGTTACATTCACCGAGACGACAACCACCGATAAATACCCCATCCACTCCGTTTGAGAACGCTCGGAGGATAAATTTCAGGTCGATTCTACCTGAACACATGACGCGGACAAGCCTCATTTCAGGCGTATATTGCAGTCTGGAAACTCCAGCCAGGTCAGCAGCTCCGTATCCTCACCAATGGCATACAAAACCTACTATTCTTGGTTTAAATTTAAGTCCTGGACTCATTCGGTCTCATCTCCTTATACTGGTTTCTGGATACTGGATGGAATAAGGAATTCTTTTTCATTTAACTGATGATACTCTGAACCAATGTAGCCAATTTCTTATCCCCGCTAAAGACGGAATCTTCGACCAGCATCCAGCTACACATCTCCAACCGCCGCATCCATTTGTTGTAGGATCTCTTCTTCCGGAACCGCCGCATCAATTTGGCTCAAGAGCTCTTCATCGGTAAAGTGCTTTAGAAAAATAGCCCCTGTTGGACACTTTGCGTTGCAAAGACCGTCTCCTTTACACAGAACGGGATTAACCACAGCCTTTTTGCCCTGTCGTGTCTCACGAAACTCTATGGCACCATACATACAGGCTGAGATACATGCCCCACACCCTATACATTTCTTCTCATCCACCTCGCAAACAGAACCTGAGACTGTTACTATATCATGTGAGAGAAGGGTCAAAGCCCGACCTGCAGCTCCATAAGCCTGGTTAATCGCTTCGGTTATATGCTTGGGATAGTGAGCTGTCCCACACAGGAAAACGCCATCCGTGGCAAAGTCAACAGGTCTTAATTTGACATGGGCCTCTTTGAAAAATTCATCGGGTCCCAAAGTAACCTTGAATAGTTCGGCTATTTCCCTGTTTCCCGCGGGGGGAATAACGGCGGCGGCCAAAGCAAGGTAATCGGCATCTATGGCAAGCTTCTGTCCTAAAATGAGATCGGTCACGGCAACCCTTAAAACAGGCCGACCCGCCTCCTCAACAGCCTCCACCTGCGGTTTATCATCCGGCTCATAGCGGATGAATTTTACGTCTTTTTCGGACGCTTCCCGGTAATAATCCTCTCTGAACCCATACGTTCTCATATCCCGAAAGAGAATGTAGATATCCATCTCGGGGTTTATCTCTTTCAGTTTCAAGGCGTTCTTTACAGCCTGGCTGCAACATACCCGGGAGCAGTAATCTCTGTCTTCATTTCTGCAGCCTACGCACTGGATCATCACCAGGGTCTGAGAATTAATCAGCGGTTCTTCTCCTCTGGCGATCTGCCCTTCCAACTCCAGCAAGGTCAACACCCTGTCATCTTTCCCATAAAGATATTCGGTGGGTTTATATTCATCAGCGCCAATAGCGATGACGGCTGCTCCATGCTTTATTTCTGTGACCCCTCTATCAGATTTCACCTTGGTTACGAAATTCCCGACATAACCGGTAGCCTCTGTTATTGTGGCATCAGTATATACATGTATTGAGGGGTGTTGATAAATCTTGAGTACAATATCAGTCAAACAGGCCTGAACATCCAGCCCTTCCAGGGTGTAATGAATTCTTCGAGCCATTCCCCCTAAGTCCGAATCCTTTTCCACCAGGGAAACCTCATGTCCCTGTTCCGCTATGGAGAGAGCACAAGTCATGCCGGCTATGCCTCCACCAACCACTAACGCCGTCTTGTTGACCGGCAGATCAATTTCCTGTAATGGCTCTAAATGGCAGGCTCGTGCTACCGACATCCGGAGGATATCCTGCGCCTTTTCGGTGGCCTCTTCCTTTTCTTTGGAGTGGACCCAGGAGCAATGTTCTCTAATATTGGCCATGTCGTAGAAATATTGGTTAATTCCCGCCTCCCGAAGGGTGTCCCGGAATAGCGGTTCAAGTGTCCGGGGGCTACACGCGGCAACAACCACTCGATTGAGCCCTTTTTCCCGTATCATGTCTGTTATTTCTCTGGCGGAATTAGTAGCACAGGAAAATAACTGTTCCTGGGCGTAGACAACATTTGGTAAGGTTAAGGCATATTCAACTGTGGAAGGAACATCGACCACTCTTCCGATATTCGCGCCACAATGACACACAAAGACTCCCACCCTGGGCTCCTCTTTTGAGACATCCTTTTCCGGCGGATATATCCTTTCTTTGGTCAGCTTCCCTCGCCTGTAGTCAAGGAATTCGCCACATTGGGAGCCGGCTCCGCTGGCGGTAAAAACCGACTCGGGGATATCCATAGGACCCTGGAAGGCTCCGCTTACAAAAATTCCCGGGCAAGAGGTCTCAACAGGATTAACTGGATTGGTTTTACAGAATCTGTGAGCATTGAGCTCGATGCCGTACATTTTTGCCAGGCCCGTCACGTCAGCAGGAGGATTTAATCCAATAGATAATACCACCAGATCGAATTCTTCTTCCTTTACCCCGTCCTCGGAAGTTGCGTATCTTATGGTCACATTCTTGGTTTCAGGGATCTCTTTTCCTATTGATACATAGCTCCTGATAAATCGAACACCCGGGAGATCAGCAGTCCTTTGGTAATATGGCTCAAAATCCTTGCCATAGGAACGAATATCGTTATGGAATATCGTACACTCTACCTCCGGATAATGATCTTTTGTCAAAAGCACCTGTTTCTGGGTATAGGTGCAGCATACGGCTGAACAATAGCTGTTATCGCCAGGAGTAACCCGTCTGGAACCGACGCATTGAATCCAGGCTATTTTACGGGGGTGCTTATTGTTGGAAGCACGCAGTATCTCACCTTCGTATGGCCCGGTGGAAGATAATAGCCGTTCAAAATCAAGACTCGTTACCACGTTCTCCATCGTTCCGTAGCCATAGTCGCCCTTCACCCTTGGATCAAATGGCTCAAAACCCGAAGCCAGAACGATCGCCCCTACGCTTACTTCTACCTTCTCAGGCTTTTGACTAAAATCTATGGCTTCATTCTCGCAGACCCCTTCGCAAATAAGGCATTTCTTCTCTTTCAGGTAAAGACATGCCTCGGGGTCTATATAGGTGACAAGGGGAACTGCCTGATCGAAGTATATATGAACGGCCTTGTTCGACGATATGTCTTGATTATATGGGTCAGGGACCATGACCGGACAATATTCTACACAGGTCGTGCACCCCGTACATACGTCCTCTCTAATGTACCTCGGCTTTTTAATCAGGGTTACCGCAAAATCTCCCGCTTCCCCTTCTACACCGTCAACTTCAGTATAGGTCAGAACCTCTATGTTGGGATGCCGGCCGACCTCGACCAGTTTGGGTGCGAGTATTCACGTGGAGCACTCATTGGTAGGAAAGGTCTTGTCAAGCTGGGCCATATGCCCGCCAATGGAAGGTGATTGCTCAACAAGGTAAACCTTAAAACCGGCAGTTGCAAGATCAAGAGAGGCTTGAACACCGCTGATTCCTCCACCGACAACCATCACATCTCCAAAATTGCTCTCTGCCGGAAATATAAAACGCCGACCTTCAACCGGTTCTTTTTCCACTTCTATCCGCCTTTATCAGATTTGATGGTTCTCTAAATCACTTCCTGGATAATTTCCGTGATGTCCCTAATTTCCGGGATGTCCTTAATCTCCGTGGCTTCACTATCCTCCAGGGTTAACCTGCTATCCTCAAAATTGGTAATACAATATGGGCAGGCAGTAACCAGCACCTCAACCCCGACCTCGATAGCTTGCTCTATTCTGAGGTCGGAGAATCTTTCACCCTTTGGAGTTTCCATCCAAATCCTGCCTCCTCCCCCTCCGCAACAGAGACTATCTTCCCGTGACTCAGGCATTTCAATCAGTTTTAGACCGGGGATTTTCTTTATAGCCTCTCGGGGTTCGTCATAAATGCCATTATGTCTACCCAGATAACATGGGTCATGATATGTGACTTTTTTCCCATATTCCTTAGTGAATTCTATTTTACCTTCATTGATGAGTTCAAACAAAAACTGGGTGATATGAACCACCTCAAAGTTCACCATAAATTCGGGATACTCGTTTTTAAAGGTGTGATAACAATGAGGAGAATTAACAAGAATTTTTTTCACTCCATTATCGACAAAAGTCTTGATATTTTCCTTAGCTAAACGTGTGAATAATTCTTCGTCGCCAGTCTTGCGTATGCTTTCTCCACAGCAGTTTTCCTTAAGGCCCAGTATCCCGAAATCCACCCCTGCCTGGTTGAGGATATTGACTGTGGCCCTCGCTACTTTTTTTAGTCTTGGGTCATAGCTGGGGTAGCAACCGGGGAAATATAAGATTTCCATCCCCTCGGTAAATGTTTTTACAGAAAGGCCTTCTGCCCAGTCCGCCCTCTTTTTTCGTTCTTCACCAAAGGGGTTGCCTTCACCAACGAGGTTTGCGCTTATGGTGCGGATAGGCTTGACAGGAGCAGGAAAAACCCCGTATTCCGTTGCAACCCTGCGTAAGGCGACCCCGGATTCTATCTGTTGTACGTCCCTCGGGCACTGCTGAGGGCATCTTCCGCAGGTAGTACAAAGCCACATATCTTCACTTTCTATCTCAGTCAAACCGAATGTAGCCTGCCGGACTATCTTGCGTATACTGAAGGTTCTAACCCTGTTCCACGGACAAACCGTATCGCACAGTCCGCATTGAAAGCATCTTTTAAAGGCTTCACCACCGCTCGCTTTTATGACATCTACGATCTCTTTGAAGTCGGCTACAGTCTCCACTGTCTTTTTAATCCTCTTTATTGTCCCTTAATGTTTTATCCGTTCTTTGACATTGACATTCGGGCAACGGTATCCATTATCTTGTCCAATCCAAATTTGTCTGCCAATGCCTCTAATCCTATCTCCATCTCCTCCTGCTCCTCTTCTTCTTCTACTTCCTCTTCCCTTTCTTCGTAAGTCAGGGCATCAGTTATGCACCACTGAACACACATGGGCTCTTCTAAAGGCGGATCGCTTTCACACATATCGCATTTGAGAGGGAGACCGGAATCGGGTTCTTTGAAAATGTCCCTTGATGGGCAGGACGCCCTGCAGAAGGCACACTCGTCGTATTCCTTTCCGTCAATCACATATTTGTCTCTGCCTGCACATTCGGCTGGAGTATACTCGCCAGCGTATACAGGAACATATACATCTCTCAGTGGATCACGAATTACCCGGATACGAGACCTCGCCGGATTATTGCTGCTATATTTCGGCTGAGCGTGAAACGCGGAGCAGATGACCTCACAGGCCCTGCAACCATTGCATTTATCAACATCAACTTTTATTGTTTTAACTATTTTCTTTGTTTTCTCTTCCGTCACGGTTCACTCCTCCGCTTTATTCCTTCTCTTTTTCCGCCGAAGTTCCATCGGAAGGAGTATCTTCATCATCCGTCAAGATCCCCCTCTGAACAAAGTCTTCTGCAACATAATCCAAACCCAGTTCATGCAAAGATTCTTTAGTAGGAATACCATCATTATTCCATCCCTTGAATTTGTAATACGTATCAAGGAGCTCCTTTTCAAGTTCGGGAAATCTTTTCTTCCAATGGTCCTCCGGAGGCTTCTCATCTTTTCTCCTCATGCCTCTTCTTATATTATTGGCCCTAACTAAAGTCCGGTACCTTCTGGCTGCCTGGGTTAGTTTGTCTTCATCCATATCGATCCCGGCCCCCGCTGAGATAAATTTCGGGTAATTGTGCATATGATAGGGAGGCTTCAGGGGAAATGATGACAGACCCGAGCACATCCCTAAGGCGTCATCAATATAGTGCATCCTCTCTTGCCAGTCGACAATGTCACAGGACATTTGGACGGTCGGGTAATATGGATTTGAGTTTTCCCCGCGTAGCTCCCAGTCCAAAAAATACTGTTTGAACTTTTCATCAGGGACCTGGAACCAGTCCTTTACAAAGGCTTCTCTATGCTCTCTTTTCGGGTAAGGGGCCTGTGGGAACTGCCCTTCAATCTGTGTAATGTTTATCTTTTCTCCGGTACTGTACATAAGGAAATAAACGGGATTCAGCATTGACAGCTTGAGAGGCAGTTGCTCATGTTTTTTAATAGTATTATGGGCATATTCTGCCGCGCCCTTGCCAATCTCTTTGGCCGCCCAATAAGTGCCATTGGCCAAGACATCCCCTATCCCTTCCCGCCTGACAATTCCGTCAAGTAACCAGAAAAATCTCTCCTCGTTATCGGCCGGCATTCCCGCCACGTCATCGTCGGTCAAAATGCCGTTTTCATACAGTTCAAGGGCAAAGGCCATAACCTGAGGGGTTGAGAATCCATCTACCCCATACTCCGTAGCACGTTGAGCGATTTTTAAACCAAAATTCAGGTCTGACATGGCCGCCATTGTGTAGGTAAGTTTCGAGAAGCATTTCATCATGTATGTTGGCTGTCCCGGTGGGGTAATTGTTGCCCCGCATTTCATGGGACAGTTATAGCAACTTATCAGCCGCGTCTGCATGCTTTCCATGGTTTCCTTCCACGCCTTTGCGATCTCCTCGTTCCAGAAATCTCTTCTGCGGACGCGGGAATTTCCCCACATGAAATTCTCGGTGTGCCACTTCTCATCATGGGTTGCCATCTCTTGCGGTGAACCAAGCCCTTGTAAAATGGTCATTACTCCCGGAATCGGATTTTCATTTCGGAATTTTATATATTCCAGCACTTCATTGCAAAGCTCCATGTATTCACCCGGCCGGGCAACATTGATGTCCTTTGTCCCGCGAACAACGATCGCCTTTAACCCTTTGTCTCCCATAACGGCCCCTGCTCCTAATCGGCTGGCACTGGACCTGCCCTGCTCGATGGAAGCAAAATAGACCCTGTTTTCACCGGCCAGGCCGATTGCAGCCACCTGGGCTCTCGGCTCTTTCAATTCCTCTTGAATAAGTTCTGCGGTTTCGATAGCGCCTTTACCCTGCAAATGCGAGGCATCGCGTATTTCTACCTTGTCATTGTTTATCCACAAATAAACCAGATTAGGGGACTTGCCGCGAAAGATCACCTTGTCATAACCGGCATACTTCAATTCAGGCGCCCAAAATCCGCCCATCATTGAAAATGCCATTAACCGTGTCTGAGGAGAAATGGTAGTAACAATGGTACGATTACAACCGGTAGCAGGGGTCCCACACAAAAGGCCGGCGCCGAATATGAGTAAATTATCAGGAGAAAAGGGTTCAACTTCAGGGGGAACCCTGTCCCATATTATCTTGGCGTTCGTACCCAGACCCCCGAGATAAAGTTCGGTATCTCTCGGGTCGGTTTCCACCCTCTCAATGTTTCCCCGGGATAGATCAATTTCTAAATTAAACCCTGTCTCTCCGTACCTCATTTTTTTTACCCCTTCTACATTACCTGAATAATAAATCTGGCAATTGATTAGATTTTACACCAATGTTATTAATGTTATTAAGGCGTCATGGACCTAAATCGTTATCATAAGCTTATTTAGGGACGAATCGAGGGCTAAAAGATATCTGTCGAAAAAATGCCCGGATAGACCGGGACTGTGCAGTTACGGCCTCAATCGTTCTTTCTTTGGGTCTGGGGCCGGAAGCCGAGGCAGGAGGGCGGTCAAAAATCCAATTCCTTTCTAAGATTAATGAAATGACTACGATCAAACCCGAGCGTCTTAAAGAAGGACAAAAGATCCGCAGAATCCCAGCGGACGGATGTCAATATGTGTTTAATATCCCTCTCGCTGTAAAACTTAAGTATCTCCTCGGCCAATTTCTTGCCAATGCCCTGGCCCATAAACCTGGGGTCAACACCAAGGGTGGCAATCCATGCACTTTTATCAAGGCCAAACCCGGCGTAAACAATATAGCTGATCATATAACCCACAACCTTACTATCGATCTCAGCCACAAAACTTGCTTCTTCATCCTCTTTGCAGACCTGGCCTTCAATAATGCGTCTGAAATCAGTATTTGTCGGCGATTTGATAATGCCCGCCTGAATCCTGCTGATCTCATCCGCGTCTTCGACCCTTATCTTTCTTATCACCAAGTTTTCGATCACGTTATTCACTAATCAATCCTGATTATTTTCACACGACGTCCTACCCAGTCCGGGGGGAGATACACCCTGCCGCTGTTGCCGCTGAGCTTCACCGTCTTTTCAACCATTTCTTCGCCGTAAACCTCAAACTTTACCTTGCCACGGCTCTTTCCGGCGTCAAGGTTTTTTTCATTTTTTGCTTTTTTTTCGTTGGACATTTCAGTAATTTTTCAGGACAAAAACAAATGGACTTGCAAAATAAGGTAATAATCTGATTTTATTGGCAATTGATCCACTATTTCGCTCAATTGCCCTTTAAAATATAACTACAATTTAGCTATAAAGTAACTACATGTCAAGGAAAAACATGTTTGAAAGATTATATTGCTATAATTATTTTATGTTTTGATAAATAGCTTACATTTTGTTATAATTATAAAATGGATAAAAAATACCTTTTACCAACGCCCATTATTGACAGCGACCACAGGACGATCATTGATTATGCCGTGAACACAATCAGCGGGACCAAGGATCCCGTCAAACAGGCCGTAAAACTATATTACGCTGTGCGGGATGGAATCTGGTACACCCCTTATTACCCTTTCTATCTTGCCGAGCACTACCGGGCCAGCAATGTCCTCAAAAGCGGCAGGGGGTACTGTGTATGCAAGGCGTCTCTGCTTTGCGCCCTTGGGAGGGCATGTGGAATTCCCTCAAGGATAGGCTTTGCCAATGTCCGCAATCACTTGGCCACAAAAGAACTGATCAAATTCATGGGTTCAGACTTATTCGTATACCACGGTTTTACTGAGTTCTATCTGGAAGGCAAATGGATCAAGGCAACCCCGGCATTCAACGTGGAGCTGTGCGACAGGCACAGGGTTGCCCCGCTCGAATTCAACGGCCATGCGGATTCCATTTTTCAGCCCTATAATCTGGAAGAAAGGGAATTTATGGAATACGTGGCCGATCTCGGGACCTGTGCGGACATCCCGGTGGATATCATCGTGGCTGCATGGGAGGAAGCCTACGGCAAGGACCGCGTCAGGAGCTGGATCGCCATGCATGAGAAATCGGGCGGGATATCGCCTCGCGATTTTGACAAAGAAGAAATCTGGAAAGGGGGAATTAAACCACTCCGCTGATAATGCCTGATTCATTGGGGCCTTTAAAAGGCAGACGCCGGATATCCTTTACACCCGCATTGGTCAGCATCTTTTTGATCTGACCC
>JAFDDR010000004.1 GCA_019310785.1 Deltaproteobacteria bacterium | reverse complement strand
AAGTCACGAAAAAGGAACCCGAAATGAGCCTTTTTAGGTCAGGAAGATAAAGGCCGGCAGAGGATTCAACGCACGGTGCGAATTTCAAAATGAAAGCCTTCGCGTTTCTGAAGGTGGGTGATAACCTCGAAAAGATTGCGGGCCTGCGGGTTGCCCTTTGGACCCAACATGCGCATCAGGTTTTTGGGTGATTTATCGGTGAGTGAACCAAGTAAATGGGGACGTTCGCGTTAGTGCAGAGCGTTCATAAAAATCTGATAAAATAGAAGAACTTTTCAGTTTGTGATCACTGCTATAGATCATAGCCGAATCCATTCTTGTGATAAGAAAGTACTATACCATAGAAATCATGCCCTTTGAAATCTGAGGTACCTTGCCAGAACTCATCTTATCGAATATGTTCCCATATTGCAGAATAGACCTGTCCCCGGCCGACGCACATGGTTGCAAGGCCGTATCCGGCTATTTTAAATACGTATGAAATATGGCAATGCCATTAGAGCAATACCGATAATTACACATAAAACTAAATTAGTGACGAAATAGGGATAAGCGCAAAGGGCTATTCCGGAAAACAAGGCGATGCCTTTCTTTTGCTTCCTGCCATACACAATGTAACCCAAACCGATTGATCCAAATAACACGCCCAAAATTATTGATGTTGAAGAATCCATATCACCACCCATGGAAGGTCGGATTAAGTCCGTGTACTGACATTCCTTGAAAAATACCGTTTCACGAAATCCTTTATTTTTTGGAACAAGGTGCTTCTGACTCGAATATCTATATAAAGATCTCCCGGTTCTGCTCCGCCTTTTCCATCTTCTCCCATCCCTTTTAAGCGTATCCTCTGGCCCGCTCTAATTCCTGAAGGGATATTGACTAAGAGTTCCCTGGATTTTTTCCGGTTAAAATACTGAATTTTGCCTCCTGCCAGGGCAAGGGCAGGGGAGATAGTGATCATATCATTGAGATCCTTCCCCTTTTCCGGCCATTCTATGCCCCACTTCTTTTTCAATCCGTATTTAATCAGTTTACCGAGATTTCCACCAAGAGGAAATTTGGGATAATGACCTTCACCTGTGCCAAAAGAGGAAACAAACATCCGGCCGAAAGCCCCGGGTTTTTGGAATTCAAAAGACCTGTACCCCGACCCGTAGGATTCTCTGAAAACATCATCAAAACCTCTGAATCCGAATACCCTGCTTATTTCTTCAAAAATCTGATGGATGTCAGAGCCCCTGAAAATATCCTGTTCGGAATAGGTTTGCCTGAATTGACCGTAAGCGGATGATCCGAACTGCTGCCGCAGGGCGTCGTATCGGCTCCTTTTTTCGGAGTCGGAGAGGACCGCATAAGATTCGTTTATTTCCTTCATTTTATCGGAAGCAGTGCTGTCCTTGTTTCGGTCAGGGTGATATTCAAAGGCCAGTTTCCGATAGGCCTCCTTGATTTGTTGCCTGCCGGCGTCCCCGTCCACGCCTAAAATGCTGTAATAGTCTTTTTGTTCCATGAAATTATCCTAATTCCTTAAACTAAACCACTTACCTGGTTCTTGACCAATAATATAAAGCATAAATTCATAATTCCAATGACATTTCTTTAAGATTGAATACTGTCGCAAGAAAACCGTCGTGAGATTTCATACCTGAAAAAAATTAAATCCCTTTAAAAGCATTTTGGACGCAGATGAACACAGATTCTCAGGATAAAAGTAAAAAAACCTACTCGATTACGCAAACATTTGACAAAATTTGACTCATAATGTGCATACAAACTTGTGCCCCGGGAATTTTGAGCTCCCGGTAGTATCCGCGTAAATCTGCGCAGATCCGTGTCCCATTAAAAAGCATGTATTTTCATTGGGAATTGTGTATAAGCTTTCACATGTTGGGTGCAGGGGATACTGGTTATGGAGGATTACATAAAAGCGTCTATACTGGATAATGAGGATGAAGGCCGGTTAATTGATTTAATCCTCACGGAAAGGGGCATACCTCATCGGACGAGATCGTATCATGACACGGCCTTTGACGGTCTGTACCAGACTCAGAAAGGGTGGGGTTATGTCAGCGCCCCGGCATCCTATGAGGAAGAGATTATTGAAATCATCTCCGATTTGCGGAAGGCTGCTGAACGCAAGTGAAGAGTTTTCGTGACCTTTGAAGAGAAAAAAGAGAGATTGAAAGAGATTTATAAAGCCTTTGACAGAGAGGCAGTTGAATTTAAAAAGTCGGCCATGTGCAAACCTGGTTGTGCCTACTGCTGTATACATTTCGGGTCTGTGGACATTACAACGCTTGAAGGGCTTATTATCAGGGACCGGGTAAACAGTTTTGCAAAACCTTTGAAAAAGAGGATTAAAAAGAAGATAGCTCAAAACAAGAAGTTGAGGGAAAAAGGGAAAGTTGCTCAATGCCCTTTTTTAAAGGAAGACAAGACCTGCCGAATATATGACATCCGCCCTTTTAGTTGCAGGCAGCTTTATTCCCTTCGGGAATGCGATGGGCGTGGCCCTACGGTTCATCGTCAGGCCGTGAATTTAGCGGAAAAGACCGTACAAAGGCTCCAGCGTTTGGATTCGACAGGGTATTCGGGGCATATCAGCTTTATTATCCATCTTCTTGAAAAGCAGGAATTCAGGGATTTTTATTTGGCCGGAGGGTTCAATCCGGCACAGATTATGGGTTTTGGAAAGACACACGACATTATTATTAATGGAAAAGGTATTTGAAAAACCGAAATTTGCGGCGACCATGATGGCGGCTGTGCCTTATCGTGACATGGAAAGGGCTGGGGACGTGATACTGAAGAACTTTCCCGAAGCGCCCTGTCTGCCGGTAATGACCCGCGGGATAAAATGGATGCTTGAAGGGATCCCCTGTGTGGTGATAGACAGAGAGAATCGCCGTATATTATTGGATCTTTCCCCGGAAAGGGAAAGCGAACTCCTTGAATTCTACGACAGGTACATTGGGGAAGATCTGGACTATTTCGCGACCACACCTGAAACAGCGCCCTTTTTCTATGGAATGCTTGAAAGGCTCAAAAAATTTCGGCCCCCTGAGCTTAAGTGGATCATATTTCATTCTGCAGGACCATTGCTTTTGGGAGATACGATAAAACAACCGGACGGCAACCCGTGCATTTACAATGAGACCTTGCGGGACGTACTGATAAAGGGAATAAACATCAAGACAAGGTGGCTTGAAAAGAAGATACGTGAAGAGATCCCCGGTGTGGAAGTAGTAGCGGATCTCCCTGAAACAACCTTAGTCAATTTTACTTCAGCCGGGGGTACAGGAACGCGCGAAGACGTTATAACGGCCATAAATGAAGGCTTTGCCGGGTTGACATGCCTTACCTGGATACATTGCTGTGCCAATATAGACTGGTCCCTGCTCACAGACTGCAAGGTTGACGTGATCAACTTCGATGCGTATCAACACTCGGATAAGGCGGCGCTCTATGCTGGTGAATTCAAGCGATTTTTAGAGCGGGGCGGAATGATCGGCTGGGGTATTGTACCTGTCATTGACGAGTTGTTGTCCGGGGAAACCGTATCCAGATTGGTGGACAGGCTGCAAACGGGCATTGATCTCTTTGTAAGCAAAGGGATTGATGAAGGATTATTGGCGTCTTCTTCATGGGTACTGCCGTCCTGTGAGACAGTACTGCTGACTAATGAACAATCGGATGTCGCCCTGAATATGACTAAGGAAATATCAGAGGTCATGAGAGAGAGATACGGAATGACATAGGGGCTGCTCACCAATGAGGGTAATCCGTGGGTTAAAACTCAATACCCTTTCTTGCCTTGATTCCTTTATTGAAGGGGTGCTTGATTTCTTTCATCTCAATCACGGTCGTGGCGGCTGCCATGACCTTCGAATGGGCGTTGCGTCCGCTGAGAAGAAGATGAAGGTTCCTTGGTTTAAGAAAAAGCATCTCCCTGACCCTTTCAGGATTTACCAACCCGTAATATGTGGCGTTGTCAATTTCATCTAAGACTATTAGTCCGTATTTCAGGGAAAAGACCTCTTTGAGACATTCTTCCCAGGCCCGCCCGGCAGCATCAATATGCTTTTTCTTTGGACCGTTAGAATCGAAGTCCAGAAACCCTTCACCCATGGACATGATTTCCAGGTTTGGAAGCTTTCTTGTGGCCTTTACTTCTCCATAAGATTTGGGTGATTTGATGAACTGGACTATGCTGGACCGGGTTCCCAGGGATGACTCAAGAACGGCCCTGCCGAAACAATACGTGGTCTTACCCTTGCCGTTTCCTGTAATTACCTCAATGGTTCCCTTATTTTCGCTGACCATTTCTTCGGGACCGGACACGACCATTTCCGTCACCAAATCGGCCTTTTCAATTATATCCTGCGGTGCACCTGAACCGGAAAGGACCAACTCTACATTTTCAGATTTTTTCTCCATGAGCGAGAGGACATGATCGAGGCCGATTATTCCCTGGTTTATGAGCGGAATGATATGGCTTAGAACCACAATATCATAATCTCCGGCTAATGCCGCCTGCCTGGCCTTTTGAAATGCCTCAGGAGCCTTACCAATATCTGAATGGTCAATGAACATTGTGTCGAGGAATGAGGAGGCCCTGATAGCCCCATCCAACAGCTCGTGGGGCTCAAAACATGTGATCAGGGTGCGAAATTTATGGCCGGAGGCCCTTACAGCCAATCCAAAGGGGGCAAAATTGATTTGTTCGGAAGTGCCTGTATAGACCTCTATTAAACCTTTTTTTAGCATGATAGGGGTTTCTCAAACGTGATCATTACTTTCTTTGGAAGGGCAAGCCCCAGGGCAACTTCCGCTGCTTTAACGAGAGAGCATGGAATAGGACAGGCAAGGTGACATTGCGATTTTTCTGCGGACAGGAAGATGGGATTCCGGCTCAGGGGTAAAAAGAGATCTTTCATGCTTATCTTCCCTAAGTTCCTTGCAAGGTCCTGAATCTGGTCGCAGTCTGATTGGATTTCAAACCTTACCGAATACTTTCCATCCTTATATGCATTTATCGAGCAGGTAAAACCGCAAATGCCGGGATCCACTTCCAAACAGACTACTTTTGCTTTTTCTCCTCCATTTTGTTTTTCCATGCCTATTTCTGATGAAGGATCTCTTCCGGCACAAGCCCCTCTAAATGAGGAAAATCATCTTTCATATGAGGTATCTGCATGGACTCCATAAACTCTTGTTCGAAGTCCTTTTCAACTGTCAGTTCTATGTATTCCACGTTACGTGATATCCAGTTGGCCTCATCGCGCATGTCGCGGTCCAAAAGGACCACCCGTGCGCCGTCTCCTGCCGCGTTGCCCACGGACATGACATCCTCTAAATCGCAATCCGGAAAAAGACCCATGATCAGGGCCTTGTCCTTGGCCACATGGGTGCCGAAGGCCCCTGCGATCTTGATCTTGTCCACCTTATCTATGCCCATGCGCCTCATCATGAGTTTGCATCCCGTGTAAAGGGCCCCTTTGCCTAATTGAATCTGGCGAATATCCTTCTGGGTGATTACCACGTCCTTGCCTATGGATGTCTCGTTTGCCCAGGCAATGATAAACTCTTTTTGCCTCGGATTATCCGGGTTTTTGCGGAAGCGATTCGATTTCTGGTTCTTGGAGAACCTGCCGCTTTTGGCCACGACGCCCGAGAGGTAAAGTTCTGCCAGGACATCTAAGATACCTGAACCGCAGATCCCCTTGGTCTTCATTTCTTCGGGTTTGGAGTACTTGAGCCAGGCTTCGCGGCCAATGACCTTGTAGTCCACCTCGTGGGTCTCGGGGTCTATCTTGATACGCTCTATGGCGCCCGGCGCTGCCCGCATGCCAAAGGCCAATTGGGCACCCTCCAAGGCGGGACCCGTGGCGCAGGATGAGGAAATGAGCTTGTCCCTGTTACCTAAAACCAATTCGCCATTGGTCCCGATGTCGATGATAAGCTGGAGTTCTTCGCTCATGTGGGGCTTTTCAGTGACAAGCACACACACATTGTCCGCACCCACAAAGCCTGCCTCATTGGGCATTATGAAGATATTGGAAGACCTGTTGATGTTGATGCCCAGGTCCCTGGCCCTGATATCCAGACTCCTGTGTATGACCGGGGGAAATGGAGCCAGACCCACGTACTGGGGATCGAGCTTGAGCAGGATGTGGTGCATTGCAGTGTTGCCGCCAAGGGTCAGATCCACTATGTCTGAGGTTTCCAGACATAGATAGGTCTTGCCCTCTTCAGGGGTTTCTACCATTACCGCCTGGCCGTCTTTATTCTTTACTATCTTTCCGTCTTCACCCTTTTTCTTTTTCTTGGGGGGATGGGTGCCCTCGCACGCCTTTCTTATCAGATCGTTAAGCCCCTCGATAAGATCGTCACTCATCCGCTCCAGGCCACCGGGGTTCTGCATGTGGTAAGTAATGCGCGCCATCACGTCTTCGCCGTACTTGCACTGCGGGTTCATCATGGAAACCGTGTCTAACACCTCCATGGTGCGCATGTTACAAAAGTATGCGGCTACAGTTGTTGTGCCCACGTCAATGGCGATACCGTAATAGTCTTCAACCTTGCCCGGCCAGACCTTGATGATTTCTTTGTCCATCCACACGGCCGCGGTCACGGTCCATTCGTCCTTGCGGATTATATTGGGAAGATCCCTGAGTGTG
The DNA here is from genome assembly GCA_019310785.1 of Deltaproteobacteria bacterium. Taxonomy (GTDB): domain Bacteria; phylum Desulfobacterota; class DSM-4660; order Desulfatiglandales; family Desulfatiglandaceae; genus JAIOSR01. The sequence goes on along the minus strand of JAFDDR010000004.1, from coordinate 34,665 downwards.
AACCAGTCAATGTTCAGGCCTTTTAGGCCGTGCTCCTTTTCCAGTGCATGTGTCATGCGCTCAAAGTCGCCTACGGGATCTTTAAAAGTGGGAGGGATGAGTGTCACGGTGTAGATTCTTACCGCCGGGTTCCACTTGATCTCGATATCACGGGCGGCCTTGCTTACAACCTGTTTGCCTGCCCGGGACTCCTCGGGAACAAAGATCAGAAGGTCACCCGTGACCTCAGCCGCACAGGCCAAACGGTAGCCGGCCTTTTTCTGATCAGGGGTAATAAACTTGTCTTCTTCCTCCTGCCAGGGACCCACATGGTCCAGGCTTGAGACAACACCGAATTTTTCAAAGGAACCTTCCTCGATTCGCACCCTGCACTTGCCGCATACCTTTTTCTCACCGCAAAGGGTCTCTATATCAACGCCGATCCGGCGGGATGCCTCGATTATGTTGATCCCTTTTTCAACTTCTCCTCTTCTCCCGGATGGCTGGAAGATGATTTTGGCTGTTCCATTATCGCTCATTAAAGATACTCCTCAGATCACTGTCGTTATCCTGCAGTTCTCAACGATAAATATTCAATCGTCAATCGTCAATATTCAATTTATTTGGCCTGCAATTCCCTCAGCCGGCCGATCATCTTGATGGCCTCCTGGACCGCATTGCCTGCGCTTTCGGCATACCCGTCCGCACCGAACAGGTCAGCCGTATCACTGGTTACAGGTGCTCCGCCCAACATGATGGCCACGTTTGGATTTTTTTCCTTTATCATCTTGATGACCTTTTCCATGCCCATCATGGTGGTGGTCATCATGGCAGACAGGGCGACAATCTCGGAGTCCGTGTTTAGCTGCTCTTCCACGAATTTCTCGAGAGGAACGTCACGGCCCAGGTCATGAACCGTAAAACCGGCTACGTCGAACATCATCTTGATTATATTTTTCCCGATATCGTGCACGTCTCCCTGAACCGTCCCGATAACCACCTGGCCCTTGGGCTTATCACCGAGATCCTCCAGTTTGATATGTGGCTTCAGGATATTCAGGCCCACATAAAGGGCATCCGCGGCCATGAGCATCTCAGGAACAAAGTACTCATGCTCGTCATAAAGCTCTCCAACCTCCTGCATACCCGCGGCCAGGCCGTTCATGACCGCATCATAAACGTTTAGTCCCTCGTCAAGCACCTTTTGTGCGGCCTCTTTGACCTGATCCTCTTCAAATTCCACCACTCCTTCATGAAGCTGCTTTAACACTTCTTCCCTCAGTTCTTCTTTTCCCATGATCATGTTCCCCCTTTGGTTGCTTGTAATCAATAATCTTGGTTCTCTATCGTCTTATCTCTATTGGTTTTATAACGCCTTTAATAGTCAATCAACAATAGTCAATCTTTAATCCTAAAGCCTTCCCACCGCCGGTGTGGCAACGAGCCCAAATTTTTTAATGGCATCGTTTATTGCCTGCATGTTTTCCGGCTTGACATCGGGCCAGATATCGCATCCGGGCCATACCGCATCCACGCCGGAATCAATACATTTCTTGATCGCCTCATCTATCTCTTCAACCGTGGCCTTACTTGGCAGGTTGAAACCGTCATAATCGCCGAACAGAAGAATATCATTGCCTATCTTGCTCCGGCTTTCATTCAGGGTGTTCTTATGATCTACGCTGAGAACCTCTGCTCCGCAATCATTCATGAGTTCAATAATGAGGTCTGTTGAACCGCAGATGTGGAGAATCTTAGGCGAATCCCATGCCTCGAATATCTTTCGCAATCTGGGCCGGATCATATTTTTGAACATCCTGGGGCTCAGGAGGTCCGCTCCGGTCCCCATTTCCCTCAAACTCACAAAATCTGCGCCTATCTCCCGGTAATGGTTGCCCAGTTCAATGATTAGATCAACCATTTTGTCGAGAAGTGCTTCCACCTTTGCCTTTTCTTTGTATGCCATTTTCATGAGTACATCCAGTTCCACCAATTGGCCTGCAAGGGTGAACGGTCCCAGTATCCAGGTGCCTATGACGTGGGTTGTGCCGATCCGTTCCTTTAAGAGCTTTATGGCTCCATCTACAACCGGCATTCTTGCCCTCTCAAGATAATCCTCCGGGATGACGACCTCGTCAGGGGAAGACCACTTTTTGGGAATGGTTGGGAAAAGGATACCTTCAGCGTTCTCATAGATACTCACTCCGAGACCAAGAGCCTCCGGGATACTACACATATCATAGGGCACGACAGCCCCGTCAAAGCCAAACATTTCCATTGATTTTATTGCGGAATTTGCCATGTTTTCTGCTGTAAGATGAATCTGTGAAAAAGGTATGCTCAGGCTGTCAATGGAAGGAACCGTTACCATTCCCTGACCGCTGAAGCAGGGCATGGTATCTATCGGTTCCCTGGCAAACAGTTTGAGGACCCTTTCTCTTGATGTCATTTCGGTCATGATATTCTCCTTTCCGATTCTGATTATTGTTATTATTCACTAACCGTCTTCGGAGGGAGATATACCGGATTCCGAAGAAGTTGGTGTTTGCAGCCCGGCGGTAGGACAAATGTCTACACATTGCCCGCAAGACGGACATTTTTCTTCTATCAAAGAGATATCAGAAGACATGGTCAACCTTGTTTCATATCCCCTGAAGGCGAAATCTATCAATGGTTTCCCATTTTTTTGAGTGCATACATAGACACATTTTCCGCAAAGTACACATCGGTTGGGGTCATAAGTAACATAAGGATTTGTGGTATCCAGCGGGAGCAGGTCCGTTGGGAGGTCCCTTAAATCATGGGGCGTCTTCAGCTTGACTTTAACCTTGGGGGCGATTTTTTGGAGTTCGCATTTTTTGTTCTTCGGACAATTACGGCAGTCAAGGTCATGGTAGGCGATAAGCAATTTGAACGCAGTGCGCCGAAGCCTTTCGACTTCAGGGGTTTGCGTATGAACCACCATTCCGTTTGTAACCGGTTGTGTACATGCGGTCACCGGCCCTCTTCCTTCAACTTCAACATAACAAAGGCGACAGCCTCCAAAGGGAAGTTCGGCCTCGGGAAGGTAGCAGAGATTCGGGATATAGATACCGGCATCCAGTGCGGCCTTCAGGATTTTCGTCCCCTTTCCTGCTTCAACCCGGGTATCGTCAATGGTCAGTTTAATAAGTTCCGTCATTTCTCAACCTGCTCCGGCACCTTACTGATGGGCGAAAGTTTCACCACTGCGTTATATTCCGGTGGGCACACCTCCAGACAGTTTCCACACTTGATGCATTTGGTCTGGTCAACCACCTTAAAGCGTTTGGGATGCTGGGTAATGGCCTCCGATGGGCAAACCAGCACACAGTGTTCACAGCCCCTGTAACATTTTTCCGGGTCAATATAGTAGGCTATAAGGTCGCGACAAACCAGGGCCGGGCAGCGTTTTTCCAGTATGTGCGCCTCATACTCTTCCCGGAAATAGCGGATAGTTGTCATTACGGGATTTGGAGCGGATTTTCCAAGTCCGCATAAAGAGCCTGCCTTGATATCTTCACTTAGGCTGACAAGCTGTTCAATATCTTCCGGCTGACCATCACCCCTTACGATGTCTTCGAGGATACTCAGCATCTGTTTGGTCCCGAGGCGACACATGGAGCATTTGCCACAGGATTCCTTTACGGTAAAATCGAGAAAAAAGCGGGCCGCATCAACCATGCAGTTCTCTTCATCCATGACAATCATGCCACCGGAACCCATCATTGCCCCTGCCTCCTTCAGGGAGTCAAAGTCAATGGGAGTGTCAAGAAACTGCTTAGGCAGGCAACCGCCGGAAGGCCCGCCTGTTTGTACGCCTTTGAAATGCTTTCCCCCTTTTACACCTCCGCCGATTTCGGTTATAACCGTATTTAGTGTCGTGCCCATGGGAACTTCAACGAGGCCCACGTTTTCCACCTTGCCCGCTAAGGCAAAGACGGCAGTGCCCTTACTTGTGTCAGTTCCTATGCCTGCAAAGTACTCGCTCCCCTGATCAATGATCACTGGGATTGAGGCGAAGGTCTTCACATTATTGAGCTGGGTGGGCTTCTGCCAGAGCCCCGACTCTATGGATTGGGGCGGTCTGACCCGGGGAAAACCTCTTTTCCCCTCGATAGAATACATAAGCGCACTGGACTCACCGCAAATAAAGGCCCCTGCGCCCTGAAACACCTCGATATCGAAACTGAACCCCGTACCTAAGATATTATCGCCCAAAAGCCCCAGGTCTTTCGCATTTTTTAGGGCCGTTTTGAGATGTTCCACGGCAAGGGGGTACTCCATTCGGGTGTAGACATAACCTTTATGAGAATTCAATGCATAGGCTACGATGATCATGCCTTCTAAGACGGCCTGTGGATCGCTCTCTAAGATTACCCTATCCATAAATGCCCCGGGGTCTCCTTCGTCGGCGTTACAGACCACATACTTGGGCGTCCCCCGGGCCTTGAGGCATGACTCCAGCTTTTGCCCCGTGGGAAAACCGGCCCCACCCCGCCCCCTGAGTCCCGACCGCTTGATTTGTTCAACGATCTCATCTGGCGTCATCTCAAGTGCCTTAGCGAGGGCACTGTAGCCACCTAAGGCGATGTAGTGATGGATATTTTCCGGGTCAATAAAACCGCAGTTCCTCAAAAGCAGCCTTAATTCATGCTCGGACCGGGGCAATTCAGGAATATGGGGAGGGGTTTCGTCGCCCCCTTCAAGTGTCCCCAATGCAAATTCCATGCAGGGATCATCCTCTAAGAGAAATCCTTCGACCAGACGGGGAACCATTTCGGGCGTCACGTTATTATAACAGATACGGGGATAATCCGGTTTGCTTATGATAACCATCGGTTCATAATTGCAAAAACCGACCGAACCAGTCCGAATGATCTTAGCCTCCAAGTTTAGCCTTGCAAGCTCTTTCTCAAATTTTTCCACCACCTCCAGGGCGCCCGATGCCCTGTCACTCGTAGCCGTCCCGATACGGATAACAGGGATGCCATCCTGTTCCAGGGGTTCCCATTCTGCAATTGCCTTGCTCTTGATTTCCTCAAAATTCATTATAGGGTCTCACAGAATTTTGTGTAATAAGTTCATAATAATTTCCATACATATCATTTCGACCTCTTCATTCCTGTCATTCCGAGCAAAGCGAGGAATCTTAGCCTTTAGGCTCACGGCAGGCTCAGGGAGAAATATTTACCATCCTGAACTTAGGTCTTTCCAGGTTGGGTTCATACTATTGACCAATTGATCCTTTTTCTCTCTTCGCCATTTCTTTATTTCCTTTTCTCTATTAATAGCTGAAGTTACATCTTGAGTTTCTTCAAAATAAACCAACTTGTTAATGTTGTACTTTTTAGTAAAACCTTTGACCAGTTTGTTCCTATGCTCATAGATTCTTCGTTCAAGGTTATTGGTTACTCCCACATACATCACTTTATTGTTCCAGTTTGTAATAAAATAGACATAGTATATTCTATCGATCAAGATTTCTCCCTTCGGTCGAAATGACAATATTAATACCGAGTTGCCAAAGTCCGCGTAATGTCATTTCGACCCCTTCGCTTCTGTCATTCCGAGTGAAGCGAGGAATCTTAGTATTTACGCTCAGGGCAGGCTCCGGGAGAAATCTTTTTCAGTGTTATCAAAGATTTCTCAGTCACTTTGTTCCTTCGAAATGACACTGTTATTTATGCAACTAAGTACCAGTATGAAAATACTATATTTATCCTTACGATTTCCAACTAAGGCTATTTAAAACATCTGAACGAAGCGACTTCAGCAAATCGTCAATCCCCATCGGCTTCCATTTTCAGGTTGACCAATGCCTCATCCACCTTGGTGGGAGACATTTTCGGATATATTTTTTCCCCGATCACCATCACCGGGGCAAGACCACAGCACCCGATACAGGCGACCCGGTCGAGGCTGAATTCCATGTCTTCTGTAATTCCCCCCACTTTAATATCCAGGGTCCTCTCCAATGCCTCTAAGACCAGGCCTCCCCCAACCATGTGGCAGGCCGTCCCCATACACATCTGGATGGGGTGTTTTCCTAATGGGGTAAAACGGAAATGGTTATAAAAAGAGGCCACGCCAAAGACCTCGACATCCGTCATTTCGAGATGGGACGCCACCATTTGTGTAGCTATTCGGGGCAAATACCCGAATGCCTGTTGCACCTTCTGGAGAATGGGAATCAGATGACTCTTGTCTTTGTCATATCGAGACAGTATCTCATTGATGCCCTCTATTACTTGCTTTTCTTCATCTTTCGAAGGCGCTGTCATTAGACCTTCCACTCCTCTGACAGGAATTTTGGGATATCACTTGCTTCCGACGGGCCAAGCAGGATTTCCCATGAAGGGAGTTCTTCTTCTAACTCGTCCTTAAGCTTTTTTGCCACACCGGGAATGATAAGCTTTCTGTGTTTCACCTTGTTTTCCACGTCGTATTTTTTGAGAAACTCGGCAATCGCTTCTCCGGTAAATTTGCCTGATGTCCAGGCGGCTAAGACACCGATCCCGCCCGTATCCTTAATGCACAGGAACGCGGGAATGTTGGCCTCTTCAATGGCGCCCGATACAATAAAAAAGTCCAGGGCATAGTTAGTGGAAATCAGGATGGGCGAATTTTCATCGGGCTGACTTACTTCGTAGACCTTTTCTTCCACTGTCATGGGTCTGCGCGGATCACTAAAGATATTGAATCGATGGACCAGCAGAGGAAAGATAAAATCTCTTTCAGTAAGTGAGGTCACAACGATGCCTGCGTATTTGGTCATGAGGGCGGAGGTTGCCAGGGCCTGCTCATACTTATCCTCGCACATGAAGCAGGGGAAGGTCATGGTGGGATAGCCTAAGGGCCTGAACCCCTTTTTCAGAGCAGCCCTTCTGGTAAGGGTCTGGTCCCTGATTCCATCCAGCATATTCCTCGAACCGGGATCTATAACGCACTCTTCCACGCCGGCATCTTTAAGCTGTGATGTGACGGAAATCAGTGCATCCAGGCTGTCCCCTTTGACCCCGGCGGGTATGTCCAGTTCCTTTAGTTTGGGGATGGAAGCGCTCACATTCTTGCTGGTGACAGGATACACAAGGGGTCTTCTGTCCGCACACATGGCCGCAGCGGAGAAGAGAGCATCCGTATCTTCCGAGATCAGGATAAATGGAAAATCCGTTGTCTCATATGCCTTTTTGACAAGTGTTTCAAATGTGCCGCCGTCACCTGAATCATTTGAAAGCGCCAACAGGTTGATCTTGAGAACGTTTCCGATTCTTTCAAAACGGAGATCTTTTATACGGACAAGTTTCTCATCGATGTCCGCTTCGCTTTCCTTGTCGGAGATAAGGACGGCGATACCGGGCTCGTGGAAAAAAGTTTTTTCATGCCTGAACATGACCTCTTCTTCTCCGATGACCAATGCATTTTGCCCTGCGCCGATGGTCACGAGCTTCATGGGGGGGGCCATTGCGCCTTCCAGTTCCTCCTTTACTTCCGGGTCGATATAGGGACAATCATCCAGTTTGACGCCCCCTGTGGCCAGTTTCATGGCAAAAGCGAAGCAGGTGGCACAACCGCATTCCTTGCAGTTGGTCTTGGGTAACTTCTTCATGATCTCGGCGCCCTTGAGTGCCATAATGAACCTCCTATGTCCTAACCCGGATAAACCGGAAAAGTGCCTGAAGTGAACTTAAGTTTGATGGACTCGTAAAAAGTCAGAAAATTCGAACCTTTCATTTCGACCGAAGGGAGAAATCTTAATTTAATGCTTTTTTTGCACTTAACCCTGAACGTTGAACCCTGAACCCTGAACCTGTGAACCGTTACCTAAGATGAAGTCATCTTTTTTATAAGCCTGAGCGCCTTCGGGTGTCTCAAAACGAGGAGATTTGCCCCTGCCAGCAGGAATGTCATACATGTTGTTGCCTCCCAGAGGATGCCCTGTTCCTCGCTCTCTCTTGCCTCTTTGGTCCTCCAGCATTCAGCGGCCACATCCGAAAAGACGGGCATCTGCATCATATTGTCTTTATCAACAAGGCCGAACTGCTTGATGCTTTCTATTATGGAAAACGTGTACTCCATGCCATAGCCTAACGCTGAAGACGTAGGATCAACTACAATCTTTTCCGGCGGGAAAAACTTGCACAGGGCGATGTTCAATTCCTTGGTCAGATTGGCATCCATGGATGCCTGGGCCACGATGGCGTGGCCATGCTCCAGTGCGGCCTTTGCAATTTCATTATAATTTCCCTTTAACGCCGGGCCCAAGAGCAGGTTTTTGCCCGAACATGCCCGGGCAATTTCTATCAAGACCTTCGAGTCCTTGTCTTCCGTTCCCGTCCCCAACACGATAAGGGGGACATTCAAAGAATCCACGACCTTCCTGACCGTTTTCGCCGCATCTTCGGGGGCCGCGTCCGTGCCCATCGGATCGGTACTCAGGAGTCTAAGACACAGGATTTCCGCGCCATATTCCTCTACACATTTTTTAGCCCAATCCACTGGATCGGATGCCACATCCTTAAACGGCTCAAGTACCCACGGGGCCCAGTTTTGGGGCTGCATATCAAGGACCTCTAAGGCGAGCCCCGGGGGATTAGGCAGGAATCCCTCAAAGGAATGGAAGGGAAATGCGTTTTCACCGCCTATTTTTCGGGCCTTTTCACCCTCACCCAAAACAACCTCACGAATATTAACGGGATGCTTCTCCAGGGGAGCCTCATATGTCATGGTGTGCCTCCTTTCATACTTCTAACCAGGAATTGGAATAGAGGGTCTTTCCCATGAGGACCCGGGTTGTCTTTACGTATTCCTGTTCTTTTGTGGAAAGGGTAGAAATGTCCAGGTCCTCCTCATCCATGGTCCTGTGAATGAAGTCAACGATCTCCGGCATTTCTCCTTTGTTCAGCCGGATGAGTTCCTCGTCGAAACCACTTACAATGGCCGCATCCTGGCCGTACCGGTTGAGCATGACCAGGAACGTGCGATTGAGGAGTCCCCTGAGTTCCTTTGGGGCACTGTAGGACAGATTGGACAGGCCGCATACCGACTTTGCGCCGGGCGCCAGGTCCGGTATCATCTGAATGAATTCCATGTAAGATAAGATCTGGCGTTGGTCCACTCCAACGGGCATGAGAACGGGATCGATCCAGATGTCTTCATTTTCGATGCCCAGTCCACTGGCATATTCCAGCGATTCCAGAATGCTCGCGGCCCTTTCGTCTGCGTCTGAGGGCAGACCGGCATCATTGATCACGGAAAGCACCAGACCTGCAGAATATTTTTTAGAAAGCGGCATAACGCTTTCCATGCTTTCCTTTGCCCCGGATGCGGAATTGATCAGGGCCTTTTTCTTGCAGAGTTTAAGGCCTGCCTCCATTGCCACAGTATTTGTGGTATCAAGGCACAAAGGAAGATCCGTGAATTCCTGCACCGTATTCACAAGCCATTCCATGGTCTGGGCAGGATCCTTTTTCTGGGGTCCAACATTCAGGTCCAGATAGTCCATGCCGCTTGCTGCCTGTCCCTCGACACACTCCCGAATCGATTCAGGATTGCGCTCTTTAATGGCCTGAGATATTGCATTAGACATTACATTCAAATCTTCGCCGATGAGAATCATGGTTTGCCCTCTCTTTAATTAGTTATTGGTTTGATTGTATGCTCTCAATATTGATGCACTCGTAAAAAGTCGTACTTAATGAAGCAGTCATTTCGACCTCTTCGCCTCTGTCATTCCGAGCGAAGCGAGGAATCTTAATCTTTACGCTCAGGGCAGGCTCCGAGAGGAATCTTATATCTTCAATTGGTTTACGTTCAAGATTTCTCGCTACGCTCGAAATGACAACAAAACGAGACTCTTTACGAAACCGTCAAGTTTGAATCAGGGATTCAATCTATTTCAGAATGTTCATAGATAAGATATACAAGAATTACAATAGTCCATCGGATGATTTTTCCGGGATATGGGACTATTTTCAGTCCTCAATTGGCTTGGTTTGGATGGGCCTTGGTTAACGGCCCGAAGGCATATGGCGGTGAAAGTGGGAATTTCTATGAGTGAAGGTCAACGATGCCGATTCTAATGGCAAACTGAACCAACTGTGAGATATTTTCTATTCGAAGCTTTTCCATGATTTTAGAGCGATGGGTCTTGACCGTACTCGGGCTTATGCACAGGATTTCCGAGATTTCCCTGGTAGAGTTTCCCTCGGCAATTATCTGAAATACCTCTCGCTCTCGATTGGAAAGACTGCTGTAAAGCTCTTCCCTGAAGGACTTTTTCTTAGTTGAAACGTAATCCTCTATGACAAGTCGTGAAACCGGAGGACTCATATAAGTATCACCATCCATGGCAGCCTGTATAGCCTTTACGATGTCGCTGCCCGTGGAGTCTTTGAGCAGGTATCCGGAGGCCCCGAGGCTGAAAAGCTCTCTGATATAGCCATCATGACAATGCATGGAAAGTATGATTACCCTGGTTTCGGGCCTGATTTTCTTGATCTGCCGGGTCGCTTCTATGCCGTTTAGCATTGGCATCGAGATATCCATTATGACCACGTCCGGTTTTAGTCCTTCTACCTTGCTGACCGCTTCTCGCCCATTTTCAGCCTCTCCAACCACATTTAGTCCAGGCTCTCCTTCCAATAGCTTGGCAAGTCCCTGTCGAACGATTGTGTGATCGTCCGCTAAAATGATTGTGATATCCCTGTCAGGCATGAGTCTCCTCTATGATAGGGATTTCTATGCGGATTCGCGTTCCCTGGCCGGGCGATGTACGGAGAGAAAAATTTCCTCCCAACATGGCAGCCCGCTCTTTCATGGACAACAGACCCAGGCCATGCTTGGGTTGATCAAATTCACCTGATATAAATCCTATGCCGTCATCCTCCGCTAAAAAAATGATTTGAGGATAGCCCTTTATAATTGAAAGCCTGAAATGCTTTGCCCGTGAATGCTTCAACGCGTTTGTGAGTGCCTCCTGCGAGAGGCGGTAGAGCACGGTTTCAATCGCCGGGTCCACCCGATCCTCAAACCCCATCATTTTGAAATCTATATCCAGTCCGCTGTGTTTGGAGACAGAGGACAGATATGATTCCAGCGCAGGTTCCAGTCCAAGGTCGGTTAAAAGGGCAGGGTGCAGGCTGTATGACATTCGGCGCACTTCCTGATATGTGCGATTGATCTGTTTTTTCGCGTCCGCGATAAGCTTTTTCACATTATCGTTTTCTGTGGAAAGCCCTTTCTCAATGGTCTCCAATGTAAAATTGATCCCCGTGAGGGCCTGGCCTGCCTCGTCATGTAACTCCCGGGCGATCCGCCTTCTTTCTTCCTCCTGTGAATGAAACAATTTTGCCGTCAATCTTTTGAGATCTTCTCGATTTTCACGAACGGCCTGAAGCAGACGAGCATTTTCAATGGCGCCCCCTAAGAAGTTCCCTAAAGAACCTAACAGGTGATAGTCCTGACCCGTGGTGAGGTCTCTATCTTGTGGGACCACGAACGAAAGAAACCCGGAAGCCTTTTTTTTTGCTGTAATAAGGAAACAGGTGAGATCTGCGCTATTGCCCGAGTCTCCGTCTGTTAAAGTTGCCTTGAAGGGGGGGAAAATAGGCTCGGGATCGAGGGTGAGGTTCTTTTTAAGCAATGAGCGCATGAGGGCTTCATCATTGAGCAGTATCCGGGGCATGTGAGTTCCATCACCGTCGATCAGGCCTTTCTGCACCCTTAGCGAGAAGGCTGGTTTGTCGTGATCTATCAAAAAGATGCCACCGGAGCTAAGCTTCAACACCTCAAGGACCTTTTTCAGGGCGGTCTCGAGGATTTCATCCAGGTCCCGGGCCTTGTTCATGGCAAAGGCAACCGAATTCAGGAGCCACAATTCCCAGTGTCGCTTTCGAAAGCTTCTAATGGCGTCCATGCGAGCCGTGATATCTTTGGCAATGCTCTCGTATCCGGTAATCTCGCCGTCCTTGCCCCTGTCCGCGGTGCCGCTGAGCAAACAGTGAAGGCGGGTCCCATCCTTTTTTTTGACACCCGCCTCAAAATCTTTGAAAAAACCATCCCTGCGGATCTGTTTCTGGAACACCTGCCAGTGCTTAGGGTTTTCGTATATCTCTTCCACCGATGAGAGCTCAAGCAACTCCTGTTTGCTTTCATATCCAAGCAGGTCTACGCCGCCCTGGTTTACATCTTTGATGGCGCCGTCCCTTGAGATAATCAGGATCATGTCTTTGGAGCCTTCAAAGATACGTCGATACTTCCTCTCGGAAAGCCTGATGTCGTTTTCAAGGTGCTTTCTATCCGAGATATCGATGAAAACCTCCATGCCTCCGACTACATTGCCATTAGGTCCCCTCAGCCTGGAAAAGCTGCATATAGAGGGGACTTCTTTTCCATCTGTCCTTACTACTGTAACCTCCCGGTTGTAGACTTCTTTTTCCGCCCGAGCGATCCTTTGCAAAGGGCAGTCGGTGTCGCAGGCAGGACTATTAAATACTTGCCTGCACTGCATGCCGATGGCATCGGAGACCGGCAGGCCGGTAATCTCTTCGGCGGCAGCATTAAAATAGGTGATCATGCCGGCCATATCCATTGTAAAAAGGCCATCCGGCAGGTTGTTGAGTATTTGCAGGATATCCTGTTCTTCTTGAAAGCCTTGTTTTTGTTTGTCCTGGATAAAATTCGACAATGGCGTTCTTCTTTCGTCGGATGTGAACGGTTATTTCAAAGAGCTAAAATACTACCCTTTTTGGAAGAAAACTGCAAGAGGGGAGTCATTCTTACTAATATTGTTCCGGTAGCCGGTGCAGGCTATAAATTCGGGAAGTCGGGGGGGGGGCGTGTAATTCCCATTTGAGATATGACAAATTCGAGGTCCAAATTCCAAATCACAAGCACCAAATTTCAAACAATATCCAAATCTCAAATACCAATGACCAAAACAACGCAGCGTCATAATAGCGTATCTTCTCAATAATTCGGGATAAGCGCCTTGGCAGACCACATTACTGGATTCCCAGAAAAATTAAGTCTGATAAGGCACGTTTTGATATTGTAATTTGGATTTTGTTTGTTATTTGTTTATTGTAATTTGAGATTTGCCGTCAGGAGAGATCAAAATGTTGACAGAATCATCTCAGCCTGACGGCTATGGGGCCTATGGGTTTTACCTGCATAATTCATTGGCAATTTCCATGAACCAGTCTACCTTTTCGGGTGGTGCTATACCAGGCACCTCGCATCCTGATGCGAGGACATACCCGCTGTCTTTCGAGGCCGCATTTAGGCAATTTTGTATGGCCTGTTTCATATCTTCCTTGCTTCCCGAAAAGAAAAGATTGGTGTTGACGTTGCCGATAAGCACGGCCTTGCCCTTTGTTACCTCTGCCGCCTTTGCCAGATCCGAGGGTGCATCGATACTGATATTGGTGACGCCGGTTTTCACCATGTCCTCAAGGATGGGGTCGGTATAGCCGCATATATGTAGGCCAAGACCGGCTTTTCTCTCCTTAAAATGCTCCACAATGCGCTTGTGGTGAGGAAAGATGAATTCCCGGTATATCTTTGGAGATATGAGGCTGCAGGATGCGGGGGCCTCTGAATAGCTCAACCCAACCTTGAGGGGTTGGATGGCCTCCATGAATGAAATGGAGACCTGGGAGCAAAAATCCATGAGTTCGTGAACATAATCCGGGTCCTTTATGGCATCCATGATCAATTCATTGGCACCCCGAAGCCCTATGGCGGTTGTCCATGGCCCTGCCACTACCGCGGATACAATGGAATCGGTGATGATTTTCTTGGTTTCCGCTAAGATTTCCAGGTAAACGGGCATACGTCCGTCTTTAGTAGGATCAGGAACCTGCAGGCTGCTGAGTTTCCCTTTATCCTCAAGGGCGTATTTGACGGAAATGCACATGCTGTCTTCCGGAAACCTGAGTTCGTTGCCCATGGCCTCCACATCCATGAGCAGGTCTCCCTGCATGACCATGATATCCGGTTTGAAACGCTCATAGGCGGCCACCTGGGCCTTTACGAATACCTTTGGATCCACCAAAAATTCGCGTATGGAGGCTCCTACAAGCTGGGCATTGCACTGGCCCATGATGGGATAAACAGGAATCCTGTCAACCTCTATTTCCTGGTCGGTAAATGTCCTTTTAAAGGCGGCCGAAACTCGCTTTCTTCCAGTGTATGTTTCTTCCATTTGATATTCTCTTTCCCAAGGAGGATCTGCCTCGGTATCGGGTTATCTTTAAGCTTTCACGACCCAAACCCCCTCCCCCTGTGAGGGAGAGGATTTTGGCGTTGCTGACGTTACATTCGTTACTTCGTTTTTTCTTCAAGGTTCAAGGTGTTTTTCACTAATTCTTTTTCATGGTCATAATTGATGACCCTCTGAAGCATGATTTTCTGGGCCATGACCGGTCCTGCCCCGTGCCAGGTACCCACACCGTGAAGCCCTGCCGTCCAGTTTTGCAGGAGTTTGTGCACCTTCATGATGTTTTTCGTGGGTTCATCGGAACCAAAGCTATAAAACTCCTCAACGTAATCTTTGACTTCTGGATTTTTCAGCTCCTTGATAGACGGCATAGTGACAATCAGCCCGCCGCCGATATCACCGGCTAAGGCCATGACCCGCCAGAAAGCATTGCACACATTGAGCTTGGACACGTTACCCATCAATTCATCAGGCAAAAATACACCGGAACCCTCGGGTTCCTCAACGCCATTCCGGGCCGCAGCAAGACCGCAGGCCCTGGCTGTCTCCCTTAAAACCACCATCTCGGCCAGTTCCTCGTTGATGTGAGTGGCCTTCTCGAGGCCTTTGTATTCCTGGATCAGTTTTGAAGCACCTATGATCTGATTCATAAAACCCACCTTGCACGTTCCGCCGCATGTCATGCGATGAGTCTTGGCAAAACGAGTCACCAGTTTTACTGAGTATTTATATTCCCCGCAGTGAAATACCCTGTCCCAGGGGACAAAGACGTCGTCAAAGATAACCATGGAGGTCTCGCGCTCGCCATAAAGTGGGTTTCCCAACTCCTCGGGATCATCGGCCATATCCCTTTCAGCGGAGAAGGGAGTGTACTGGCATACAAAGGTGATGCCCTTGGCATCCACGGGCGTGGCAAATGCCACGGCATAGTCTTCTTCTCCCTTGAAATGAGCCGCCTGGGGCATTACCACCATTTCGTGGCTGGCATAGGCCCCGCTGATATTTATCTTGGCCCCCCGCACAACAATGCCGTCATCATTTTTGTCAACGATTTTCAGGGACAGATAGGGGTCCTTCCAGTCCAAGGTCTTTTTGCCGCGACTACCCCTCGGCTCGGTCAGGGCCCCGGCCACGGAAAGGTCCTTTGTCTGAACCATCTTCAGGTATTCGAGAAACCTGGGATTGTATTTCGTGCCCAGATCCCTGTCCATCTCCCATGTAGTAGCGGCTAAGGAATGAAAGGCGTCATACCCCACGCAACGGTATATACATGTCCCCAACATCTCAGCAGTGAAGGTCCCTGCGTTGGCCTTTTTTTCCAGGTCCTCGTTGCTGGCGCTCACGTATGTGTAACGATTGACCACATCATCAATCAAAGGGGAATAACATGTCATAATATCCTTGTACTTTGGATCAAGTGCCCATTTATAGCTGGCCTTATTCGCTTCAACAACTGTACGGGTGTTTTTGTTTTCAAGGACATTTTCTATCCTTTTTGCGTTCATAAAAACCCTCGGTTTAACGTCTTTCAAGCTCTCCTCAAATTGTTCCGGTGTCATTAAAGCCATTTTTCCCTCCTTGTATTGTGTTAGAATTTTTGTACATATTTAAATTAATCAACCAGTCCATCAATATACCTGATAACGGCATTGATCGAATTGTCTGCGGCGGAAGAACCTTTTTCAAGACCATAGATAACTGCCGCTCCTAATATTATTGAAAAGATCATCTCGGTAACCGCCTTTGTGTCTATGTCATTCCTCAGATCTCCGACATTCTTTCCCTGATCCAGAAAATCCTTGATCATTACCTTGAGACCTGCAAATCCCCTGTTGATTTCATGGGTAAGATGAGGCCGTTGATCATCCAGTTCCACGGAAAGGGTAACAAAAATGCAGCCACCGGGTAGTTTCGTTGTGTCTTTTAGATATCGATCCCTGTAATTTTCCAGCAGCTTTTTGAGTCTCTCAACAGGTTTTTTTATTTGATCCAGGCCTGCAAGGTTGTTTTCACGCCATATCTTCCTTGCCTCTTCCAGCACTGCGGATAGAAGGTCCTCTTTGCTCTTAAAATGGTTGTAAAGCCCCCCTTTAGACGTATGGGCCGCCTCCATTATGTCTTGAATGGAAGTGCTCAAGAATCCTTTTAAGGAAAAGAGTTTCAGGGATTCGGAGATTATATTTTCTTTGAGGTCCATAGAGGATATTCTATCCACTTTACAAAAAAACCAGACCGGTCGGTCTCTTTTTGAGGATTTATAAATCAGGAATCTCACGTTGTCAAATATTTTTTGGCTCTTCATGAGAATCTGTGGGTCAAAATTCAATAAAAAATTGGGAAAGAGATTGAAATCACAATTGTTTATTGTCATATTACAATCGTAACAGCAGTTATACCCTATGACCGGGTTATGAAGTCTTTTCCTCGATTCCCTCCGGGGCGTAGGCCCTACGGGCCGGAGGCCGGGTCTCACGGCCTGGTCATTTCAAAGGGTTACGGACCCCCATTCCGTAACCCAATGAAATGACGAAGGCCTCCCGCCAGTCACTCGAAAAAGACCTCATAACCCTTTCCCTTTAAACAAAAATTATTACCCACAGATTCTTGTGAGGAGCCTATTTTTTTTAAGAGACAGCCGATCGTCTGTTGTTAAGAAAAAGTTATACTGAACAGAAAGATATGTTCTGTAATGCCCCCTGAGTTCGAGCTTGACTATACAATGATGTTTCTATAACATTATGACAATCTTGTTTTCAAAACATTTTATATAAGGAGAATTAGCAATCATGGCCGACAATGATATCCTAAAAGGGAAAAAGATACTTGCAGTGGATGATGAACCCGACGTGCTGGACACACTTAAAGATATGCTTGATGAGTGTGAGATGGAAACCGCAACCACGTATGAATTGGCCAGGGAACTTTTGGAGAGCAAGGTTTATGATGCGGTGATTTTGGACATTATGGGTGTCAGGGGATTTGATTTGTTGAAGATTGCCATGAAAAAAAAGATCCCGGCCCTAATGCTCACGGCCCATGGACTGAACCCCGAAAATCTGATAGATTCAGTGAAGCTTGGAGCCAAATCCTATATCCCCAAGGACAAAATTAGCGATATTGACATTTACCTGAAAGAAATATTCCTGGCCCGGGAAAAGGGCATTGAAAAGTCAGGCAACTGGTTTGCGCGTTTGGGATCTTACTTTGACGACCGATTCGGGTATGGATGGAAAAACAAGGACAAAAAGTTCTGGACAGAGTTTGACGAAACATACAAGGTTTCAAAGGATGAGCTTCAGGAGCTTATGTAAATCTCATTGTATATCAACTTTTTTTCATGGGTCCCATTTTGGTTTTATAAAAAAACCCGGGAATATTGCAAGTTCTCTGGAATACTCTCTGTAGTCCCCTGCCTCAATGAATGTTTGTTAATGTCGCTCATCTTGCATTCGTGTGAAAATCATCTATAAAAGGAGGAGAGAAAATGTCGTATTTTCTCAGCCCGAAGGTGCTCTTTGGCAAGGGTTCATTGAAAAGGTTAGGCACTGAAATGGAAGGAAAGGGAAGCAGGGCGGTGCTGATTACGGATAAGACCATGGTTAGGCATACTGACAGACTCGTGGAGACGGTAAAAAAAGCGGGTTTTTTGGTAAAGATCTGGGACGGGGCAGAGCAGGATCCTTCTATTGATGTGGCGCTTGCCGGCAGCAGGGTCCTTCTTGATTTTGAACCGCAATGGGTCATTGGTTTTGGCGGTGGATCCGCCATAGACACTGCAAAGGCGGCATGGGTACTTTATGAAAGGCCTGAACTGGAAGGTAAACCTATTCTTCCGAAAGTCGAGTTAAACCTGCGGAAGAAGGCAAGGTTTTTGTCCGTGCCTACCACCAGCGGCACTGGTGCGGATGTCACATGGGTGGCGGTGCTCACGGATACGGTCAATCAGCAAAAGCAGATATTCGCACATAATGACATTGTCCCTGATCTGTCGGTTCTGGATGCAGAGCTTACAATGGGGATGCCTAAGGAATTGACCGCAAGCACCGGCATAGACGTCCTGGGTCATGCCGTGGACGGCTATACATCCAAACAGCAGACCGATTTCAGCGACGGACTTTGCCTGCAGGCCATGAAAATGGTCTTTGAATGGCTTCCCAAGGCGTGCCGGGACGGCAGCGATCTGATGGCCAGGGAGAAAATGCAGAATGCCGCCACCATAGCCGGATTAGGATTCGGTAACAGTAACACAGGTCTTTCCCATGCCTTAGCGCATTCGGCAGGAGCCCTTTATCATATCCCCCATGGCCGGGCAGTGGGAATTGCGCTACCATATTCACTCGAGTATATCTCTTCAACTCCGCCTTCTCCCAAGGCACCCGACCCCGTAGAACGGCTTGTGACTGCCGCCAAATTCGTAGGAATTGATGCCGGGTCGGATCAGGATAGGATACAGAGATTTATTGAAAAAATCAGGGACCTGGAAAGAGAAATCGGTGAACCCTTAAGCCTGAAGGAAGCAGCCATCACAGAAAACCAGATGAACGAAGGCATGGATACCCTGGTTCATCTCGCTAATAAGGATCCAAATATGTTCACGACCCCTTGCGAGTGCAAGGGAGAAAATCTCAGGCAGCTTTTCCGGGATATGTGGAAGGGAGTTTAGTTTGTAACTCAGGTTGTCTGGTTCACGGTTCACAGTTCAAGGTTAATCGCTTTGCTGTTTTCTCCATATCTCCTCTGCAACAAAGAATTTGCTCCGGATTTGTATGCAATAGCACTTAGTGTTCTGCAAGAACGGGATGAATTAGGCATTTGGTTTAGACTCGAAACTGTCTTTCATCAATCTAACCTTGAACCCTGAACCTTTGAACGTTGAACCTGAGCAGTTACCAGTTTTTTTTATGACGAAAGGGAGGGAGCCATGGCGTTAATGACAAAAGAGCAGTATCTGTCGAGTCTGAGGGGTCTCGGTCATCAGGTGTTCATTCAGGGAGAAAAGGTAGAGAGCGTACCGGATCATCCCATATCAAAACCACCGGCCATGGCAATGGCCGAGACTTATCAACAGGCTGAACAGGAGGATATGAAAGCATTATTTACAGCGCAGTCTCATCTCACCGGTGAAACGATCAACCGTTTCACTCATATTCAGCACAATATTGAGGATCTTGTAAACAAAATTCTTATGCTGAGAGAAATGGGCAGAAAGACGGCCTGCTGTTTTCAGCGCTGTGCGGGCCTGGACTGTATGAATAGCGTATATGCCATCACTTATGAACTGGATCAGGGATTCGGAACCAGATATCATGACCGTTTTGCGGATTTCATGAAATATATGCAATCAAATGATCTCGTACCGGCCGCCTGTATGACAGACAGCAAAGGAGACCGAAGCCTTTCGCCGTCGAAGCAGGAGGATCCTGATCAGTACGTTCATATTGTGGAAGAGAAAAATAGAGGCATAGTGGTAAGGGGTGCGAAAATGCACATAACCGGTGGCGTTAATTCTCACGAAGTAATAGTAATGCCGACCAGGGCCCTTCAGGAAGAGGATAAGGACTATGCCGTGGCCTTTGCCGTGCCCGCAAACACTGAAGGTATAACCTTTATCTACGGACGTCAGCCCTCGGATACGAGGCGTCTTGAAGCTAATCGATCGGATACCGGCAATTTGTATTATGGTGGCTGTGAATCCATGGTAGTTTTTGATGATGTCTTTGTCCCTGAAGAAAGGATATTCATGAAAGGGGAATATCCTTTTGCCGGTCGCCTGGTAGAACTTTTTGCGTCACACCACAGGGCCAGTTATGGCGGGTGTAAGGTGGGGGTCGGTGATGTACTCATCGGGGCAACGGCGGCCATTGCTGAGGCCCACGGCACGGAGAAAACCTCCCATATCAAGGATAAAATAGCGGAGATGATACATCTTAACGAGACCCTTCATGCCGGGGCACTGGCAAGCGCCGGAAAAGGCTATAAAACACCAAGCGGCGCTTATGCAGTCGACCACCTGTTGGCCAACGTATGTAAACTCAATATTACCCGTTTTCCTTTTGACATATCCCGTTTGGCCCAGGACATAGCCGGTGGTCTTCTGGTTACCATGCCATCTCTCGATGACCAGGATAACCCTGAGATAGGGCCATATATTAAGAAGTATCTCGTGGGAAAATCAGGAGTAGACAGTGAAAAACGCGTACGCATATTGCGACTTATTGAGAATATCACATTAGGGACTGGCGCTGTTTCCTATTTAACCGAATCCATTCATGGGGCCGGCTCTCCACAGGCCCAAAAAATCATGATTACACGATTGGCCGACATTGAGTCTGCAAAGTCCTGCGCATACAAATTGTGTGGGCTTTGATTTTATTGTGTCTTTTCGACATAGATCGTCAGGAATGAGTCCCTGGCGGAATTGAATCTTCCGGCACTCCGGGAAATTGAAGTCTGAATGTAGTCCCACCTGAAAGATGGCAGTCTTCTTTCTTCATGCAAAAGGAGCATTTGCTGATTCTTCCGGGGCAGATGTCACTCTCTTTCGGAATATACCGGCACCTTGAAGTCACCATATCTATATCGAAATTATATCGTTCAGAGAAGATCTTCATGCGTAACAGGTCTGCCCCTTTGCCTCCGGCATTGAAATCAAAGGGCGTTTTAGAGGAATAGTCCATTGTTTCCTGGGTTGCAAAAAAGCCTTCAAATATCCGCATCTGGTTCTCTTCCGTAATTCCCACGCCAAAGTCGCGCACCACCATTTCAGCGCTGTTAGCTTTCTTTTGTACGATTATCTCAATCTTTCCCTCATCAGGCGTATTTTCTATGGCATTCTTGACCAGGCCGTCGATTATCTTTTGCAATGGGTCTTGAGGAATATAGATGGACGGTACGGGTTCAAGGGAACTTATGATTTCCACCTGGCGGCGGGAAAACAAGGGTTTAAGTTTCTCAAGTCTTTCTCTGGCAAACTCGTTAAGGTGAAGTTTCTCCGGAACCATCTCTTTAAGGCCGAATATATCCTCAATACGTTTTCTGATACGGTCAACCATAGGTCCTTCGCCAACCTCTTCGGCAATTAAGGTCTCTAATTCATCGGTGCACTCATCGAGCATCATTACGAGGAGATCATGGGTTTTGTATTGTCTTTCCCGTATTATGTCTTCCGTTTCCCTTTGAATCTCCATAATCCGATCCAGATTCCTTGTGATCCTTTCCATTGCGGCCTTCCATGTTTCCTCAGGGAGGTTTGTCAGTCTCTTCGTTAGGGTCTTCAAAGATCCGGAGAGGACAGCAGCAGGTGTCTTCAATTCATGAGACAGGTGGTGGATAACCTTGTCTTTCGCTCGGTTCAAGCTCGATACCTCTTTGTAGGCCCTTTTCAGTTCGTCAGAAAACCGGGCGTTTTCAACGGAAAGGACAACGGTTCCTGCCACCATGTTCAATATTTCAACGTCTGTCTCGTCAAAGTCCCCCTCTTTTTTGTTTATGGCAGTCAACACCCCAATAATCCGATCGCTGCTCTTTAAGGAAACCTGCAGGAAATTCCTTGTCTGGTATCCGAGCATTTTATCTCTCACGGGATAGGACTTGGGGGCCTTGGAAGTATCATTAACAATAACCGGTTCGCCGGTCCTGATACCCTTGATCGCAACAAACTGATCCATAAGGTTGAGCCCGAAACGCATACCCTTTACCCTTTCCTGGGTGGCTTTGTCGTCATAGGCTGCGCTTAGAAAAAAGATCTCTTGTTTTTCCTCATCAAGCAGCGTAACAATGCCTCCCTCTGTGTTTAAGAGTCGTTTCATTTCATGAGTGATGTAATCCAGAAGCATATCCAGATCTGGGTATTCCGGGAGCGCCATGCTGATACGGAGCATTGCCTTATTGTTTTGTGCAATCCTTTTTTCCCGGGTAATATCCCTCAAGATCACTAATTCTCCGGCAGGCTTGTTTTTGGAATCCGCATACACGGCGCCCCTCATAACCACATTCAGGATCCGGCCATCTTTGGTCAGCCTCCTTGTTTCGTAACGCAGGATGGTTTTTTCTTCAAAGAGCTTCTTAATGCTTTCACTTGTCTCTTCCTCCAGTCCAGGGGGAACGTAAGGAATACTTTTCCCCTCAAGTTCAGCAAGGCTCCAACCGAAGACCTCGGTGAACGCCGGATTCAGATAATAGACCAGCCCATCCAGGGTAAATACTACTATCGGATAAGGAGCAAAATCGAGGATGGTCCTCATACGCCTCTGTGATCCACGCAGAGCCTCCATTGTCCGCTTTCGCTCGGCGATCTCCTGTTTCAAGAGCGCATTGGATTCTGAAAGTTCTGCAGTTCGTTCAGCCACTTTTTTTTCCAGCTCTTTGTGTGCTGTCCGCAGAGCCTCCTGTATCTCGTTACGCGCTATCTCTATGGCTGCAATGTTTGCAATAAGGAACAGGGTATCCAGATCGGACTGAGAAAAAAGCGTCTTTGTCCGGTTAAAGAGATAAAGAACACCGAGATTCTTGTTTTCCATCTGAATTGGGGCGGCCATTCCGGAGACAAGGCCCTCATCTGCTACGATTTTACGAAGCGGTCTCATGAGTTCCTTGTTAGTGAAGTAGTCTTCGATGATGTAACCCTTTCCTGTCTTGGCAACGAGTCCACCTAACCCCTCACCAAAAGGAATGCGCATTTTTTTAAATTCCTCTGTTCTAATACCGGAAAAGCTGTGCATGAACACGTCATCGCGTGATTCATCCCGCAAAGCGATATGGGAGGTGTCTGCTTTCAGGAGTTCTCTGCTCTCTTCCACGATAAGCTGCAGATTATCATCGAGGCTGCGTTCAGTGGTCATGGCCGTTGCCAGGTCATAAAGGACCTGGAATTTTTTCAACTGATTGTCAGGCTCTTCCTTTGATCGCATCAACCCAGCGACCTGTTGTTCCAGATCTCCAACCCTTTTTTCCAGTTCTTTGTACGTCGGTTTCCCGGTCATCAGAAAATCCTCTAATTGCATCAAAAAATCTATGGGGCATTTCTGTCCTGATAATCGAGTATAAACTCCGCAGTTATTCGGGCGATTTTTCCGACAACTTTAGGGCATTCTTTGTAACCTCCTGCCTCTATGAATGCCTTGTACTGTTCAGGGTCAGCGAGACTGTAGAACCGCCCCAATCTATCCGTCTGTATCTTTGTACAGTTAGTGGTTCCGAATTCCCTTTCAACCTTTTTTGCCAACCTGAACCCGGAAGCCAAAGAATTGGTCAGGGCACCGATATCTTTCAGGTCCTCGTTTGCAGTAACAATGCCAACTGCCAGCAATCCCCCTATAAGGGCCCCACATGTCTCTCCCCGCATGGCAACGCCGGCAGCAAGGGTGGTGGATGCTTTTAGGCTCGCATCATCTCCCAGGCCCAAATAGTCTTGCAGGGGCTTCAACACACACCTTGAACAGCCATGAAAATCCCTTTCATAATCGTGCGCCGCTTTTTCAATCTTGTCCAATAGTTCAGTCCTGGATTTTTGTTCAGGCATGACATCCTCCATTTAGAATATTTATTCTTACATTGAAAACCTGGTCCTCTGGGCAAGTCAGAGCAAGATGGCTCGACCTTGGAGTTTTGTGTCCAAAAATACAAATCCCAAGCACCAAATTACAAATAAATCTCAAATTCCAATATCCAATGACCAAAATTTTCCAGGACAGGACATTGTTCGAATTTTCGAATTTTGGTCATTGTGATTTGTTTGATATTTGTGATTTGATATTTGGAATTTCAATGGTTCAATGAAATACCAACAAAGCAAATCCCCTGTGGGGATAACCAAAGCCTGGTCCTCCCTCCGGGCCGTAGGCCCTATGAGCCGGAGATTGGCCAGAATTCTTACTCTTCATCCTTGATACCTGCAAGATATTTGACAATATCCTTTTTGGATTCAAGGTCATATTGTGAACGGATTCCGATCTTTTCCATTACAGGGGAGCCCCCGCCGTGTACGCCGGCGTACTGTGCCCAACCACACATGGCCGAACAGGAGTAATCCGATATAAAACGGTAGAGGCGATGCAGTTTTTCCGCGGGAACGCCGGGTTTCCGGCTTATGTATTTTTCCAGGTCCGGACCGGTTTCAGGGCTCAACCAATCCTCTTCAGGGGGAAGAGTGGAAGGCAGGCCTCCTGCTATGGATGTAAGGATATCGTATTCGTGGTAGATATTGGTTCCTGCCATGTACCTGCCTGTATTGGAATAGACAAATTTGGGGGTATAGATCCCTGATGAGGTTTTTGTGGCCTTTGCCGCAGCCGCTATACCCGATGCATAGACCAGTTCAGCTATAATCATCAGTTCGGTCAATTCATCCACAATATGGGGGGAGTTCCCTACACCGTTATACTCGGCAACCAGGGCAGTTGCACCTAAGATTATATCGGTCACCGCGGGTTTGCATCCGCAGTAGGAATGCCTGTGAAAACCGGCAAAGGTGAGGGCCAGCCTGCCTGCAAACTCCCATTCCCCGCACATGAATACCCTCTCCCAGGGAACGAACACATTATCGAAGACCACTACCGAGTCGGATACTCCATAATTATTATAGGGCGCCTTGAGCTCGATCCTTCCCCTGGGCGTGACAATGCGGGAAATGATCCTGATACCGTCTGTGTCCGCAGGAATGGCAAAGGAGACGGCCCAGTCGCTTTCCTCCTTTGTCATGTTGCGCGTGGGAAGGACTAAGTGTTCGTCCACGTAAGGACCCATTGTGATATGGGTTTTGGCTCCCCTTACAACAATGCCCTTGCTGTTTTTTTCCACAACGCGAAGGTAAAGATCCGGGTCTTCCTGCTGGGCGGGTCTTGCTTTTCTGTCCCCTTTTGCGTCGGTCTGGCATGTACTTCCCACCAGATCATTGGCCTGATAATATTTCAGGAACTCAAGAAAATTATCATGGTAATGAGTACCCTTTTCGTCATCGATCTCTTTGGAAACAACACCCATGGCATTCAATGTGTCTGTGGCCATACAACGCTGGACACACCCTCCCACACGGTGACAGCATTTACGTTTCATCTCCTGTTGTGTGTAAAGATCCTCTATGCTCAGGTTAATAGAGGTAAAACGATTGATCTTTTCACCAGTGAGATGGGACTCTGTGACTACCAGGTCCCTTAATTCCGGGTCATTTACGGCATCAAAGGTGAATTTGAGGGTATTGATGGGGAGCTTTAGTATGGGATCGTCCCTTCCCATCTTTTTACCGTGGGCGTAAACATTAGGTTTCATTTCACGTAGTCGCTCAACATATTCTTCTGCGGTTTTAAGGGCCATGATATCTTCCTCCTGATTATGTTCTTACATTGAAAACCTGGTCCTATGGCCCAGTTGAAGATTCCCGCTGAGGTTCAGCGGGAGGCAAGAGATATTCGGCTTTGCCTTGGATTTTTGTGTCTAAAAATACAAATTCCAAGCACCAAATTACAAATAAATTCCAAATTCCAATATCCAATGATCAAAGTCTTCCAAGACAAGACATTGTTTGGATTTTCGAATTTTGGTCATTGTGATTTGTTTGATATTTGGGATTTGATATTTGGAATTTCAATGGTTCAATGAAATTCCAACAAAGCAAATCCCCTGTGGGGATAACCAAAGTCTGGTCCTCTGCGCGTAGATTCTTTACTATTAACAATAGGGTTAATGAATTCGGGGATAATGTCAAGAGGATAAGGCATGATTCAAGGATGCCTCTTGCTTGACAGGACTGTTAGACTTACATATTGTGAAGCAGTCTCACAAAAATCAATTAATTTTCAATATTCAATCGTCAATTTTCAATTCATGTTCAAATAGATTTATCTTGGCGGAAAAATTGTTACCATTTTGCATGCAATTCCATAAAGACAGGGACTAAGAGCACATGAGGGGGGAGGAAATGAATAGAGAAGAAAAGGTATTTAAGGTCGCGGCTATTCAATTATCGCCGGTCCTGTTTGATCGGGATAGTACTACTGAAAAGGTTATCAAAAACATTGAAAAATGCGGCGAGGAGGGGATTCGTTTAGCCGTTTTTCCTGAGACCTTTATCCCCAACTATCCCTATTTTGCGTGGCTTAATCCCCCTGCAGTAATTTCCGATCTTCATGGAAAACTTCATGACCAGGCCGTGGATGTACCCGGCCCTGTTACCGAGGCCGTGGGGAAGGCCGCAAAGGGGTCGGGCACGGTGGTGGTGCTGGGGGTAAATGAGAGGGAAGGGGGCAGCCTGTACAATACTCAGCTTGTCTTTGATTCCGACGGATCTCTCTTGGGAAAACGCCGTAAGATCATGCCCACATACCATGAAAGGATGATATGGGGATGGGGGGATGGTAGCGGATTGAAGGTCTTTGAAACTGCCGTTGGTCGTATAGGTGCCCTGATCTGCTGGGAGCATTTCATGCCCCTTGCCCGCTATGCCTTGATAAACGAGGGAGAGGAAATTCACTGCTCCCATTTCCCAGGTTCCATGGCAGGAGATTCAATGTCCAAACAGATAGATGCCGCTATCCGACATCATGCAGTGGAATCAGGTGCATTTGTGGTCAATGCAACCGGCTGGCTCACGGACAAGCAGAAAAGTGAAATTGCTACGGATGAATCTCTTCAAAAGTATCTTAAGGGAGGGATGTGTACCGGTATTGTAGCGCCTTACGGTCTTTACTTAGCCGGGCCACTGCCGGAAGGTGAGGATATGGCCGTGGCCGAGATCGACCTTAGCTCCATTGTCAGGCAGAAGAACGTGCTTGACACGGTTGGCCATTATTCACGTCCGGACATCCTCAGACTAAGGATTGACCGGTCTCCGCGGAAAATTGTCGAGGAGATGGCGCCTGATTTTCAGGAAATATCTGATAACCATGATGAATCAAATTCCAGATAGGAGGCTGTCGGAAAACTCACCAAAGTTGTCATTTCGAGCGTAGCGAGAAATCTTATTGTGTTGAAAATGCGCCGGTTTTAGATTTCTCCCTTCGGTCGAAATGACATGAAAACGTATTCTCGGACAGCCTCCTATGACTGCTAACAGAGCATAGAAAAGCATGAGTGCAGATTATCCAAAACCGGTATTCATTGAACCTGATTACAGGTTCTTTGTTGACACCGGGCAAACAGCAGAAGAGACAATAGCTTTTGTCTTGAGGTTGCTCAAGGAATTTGGCAACGACTCCGAAAGTATATGGGAATTTGTAATAAGGGTAAACAAAAGCCGTGATGTGGCCTTTGCCGTTATTTACGGAAGTGCTTTGAATATCAATTTAGGGATTTCTGAAATAGAGGACGTTGATGTCTTTGTTGCCACACGTAACAAGAAATTTGTTTACGACTGGGACAGACCCAAAGGTACGGAAATTCGTTATCTACTTGTTTCAGAGGTGAAAAATTATTTAAAGGTTGGGAGAAAGCTTTTGTTACCTGTATTCACCAAGGAATATAATGCCATGGGAGGGATCTTTGTAAACGGGCTTCTAACAATAAAGTTTTCAAAGGAACTGGAAAACACAATAAGAGGTGTAAGACGGAATTTTAATAAGATAAATATAAAGGCGCTTTCACAGATTGTGGAGAACGACTGCAAAAAAAGGATAGAAAAAAGGCATTTCTCTTCCCATGAGAAAAGGCGGTACTCCTTTTATGGAAGTGAAAGCCTTATCTCCCTTGATGAGGCCCGTTTAATGATAGATGAGTCTGTGAAGCGTAAAAACATTCAACCAGGGAAAGCTCCGGCAATCACACGAAGAATTCTGAAAGGAATGAAGGCAAGGAATGTAACTGTTTTTCAATCGTCAATCAACAATCGACAGTCATAAATCGTATTTCTACGCCAGCCAGCGTTTCCTCCTGTGATAATGCTTCACATCCCTGTAACTCTTCTTTCCCACGGCAGTCAGCCCTAAGTAGAACTCCTTGACATCGGCATTGTCCTTGAGGGTCTCAGCCTCCCCATCCAGGACCACCCGGCCATTCTCCATAACGTATCCGTACTCAGCATAATTGAGGGCCATGGCCGCATTCTGTTCGGCTAAGAGCATGCCCACCTTTTCTTCCTGATTGAGACGCCGGATGATGCTGAATATCTCCTCCACAAGCAGGGGCGCTAATCCCATGGAGGGTTCATCCAAAAGCATGATCCTGGGCTTTGCCATGAGGCCACGTCCGATTGCGCACATCTGCATCTCACCCCCGGAAATATATCCGGTCTTGGCACTGCGGCGTTCCTTGAGGCGGGGGAAATAAGTATAGACTTTCTCCAGGGCCTCTTTAATCCCTTTTTTGTCTCGACCCCTTGTATATGCGCCCGTGAGGAGATCATCCTCAACGCTTAGATGCTCAAATGTATGCCTTCCCTCCATTATCTGGATGACGCCCATTTTCACAAGTGCAGGCGCAAACAGCTTATCGACCCGCTTACCGTCAAATTCCACTGTCCCCTTGGTCACCTCGCCACGCTCGGCCTTTACAAGGTTGGAAATCGCTTTCAGGGTCGTGCTTTTACCGGCGCCATTGGCACCGAGAAGAGATGCGATCTGACCTTCATATACATTCAGAGAGACCCCTTTCAGGACAAGTATGACGTGCTCGTAAATGACCTCAATGTTATTGACCTTGAGTAATGGCTGTTGCTCTGTGGCCATGATAACCTTTCACCCCCGACTTATCTCCCATATTTTTCTTAAGGAGAAAAAAATGTATTGAAAAAAAGGGAAGAGTTTCCATTCCCCATTTTTTGAAGAAGGGTAAGGGAGCACTAATGCTCCCTTACCGGTCTAATCATTAGTTATTATTTACAATCTCTCGGTGTGATCTTTTTCTCTTTGGCATACTTGGCAGCAGATTCTTCGATCATACCCCTGATGAATTTTTTCATGGGCTCAATCACAATCCCTGTATTAACCCACTTCGAGCCATCCCATTGCTGGTAGAAGACGTTTCCACCACCCTCGTGATCTTCACAAGTGATTTTCAATGGCTGCATAAACCCCTCTGCGCCGATCTCTTTGATCCTCTCTTTGGTTATATTCAAGTGCTCAAAACCCCATCGGATTTCGTCTCCGGTAAGCACCTTGACCCCGAACTTCTTATGCGCTGTCAGGATGGCCTCCTCGTTAACGATTCCTGCATAAATTCCTCTGTTATGGTAAACTGAGCCTACCCGCGTGAATGCGATATGCCCTTTCATCTTGCCGTAAACTTTATCGATAATCTCCTTTAAAACAGGGAAATCCTGCCCCACACCATGCCAGTTGGTGCTGTAGTAACCCTTGGCCGCAGGTCCGGCCGGAAGAACGTCCTCCTCAGACCCGCACCACCAGACACCAATGATCTTTTCCCTGGGGAATTTGAGCCTGGCAGCCTCTTTAAGCGGAACGGTGCATGAGACGCCCCAGTTCCGGTTGATGACCCAGTCTGCCTTGTATCTCCTAACGATGTCCATCCACTGGGCCTTCTGGTCAATGCCGGGCCAGGGTACGGGGAAGTGCCTTACTGTAAACCCAAATTTCTTGGCCATGGCATCCAGTACCGGTTTAGTCTCCTGGCCGTAGGGAACGTCTATGTGCAGATTGGCGATCTTTTTTCCTTTAAGATACTTACCGATAGTGGACATGTCCTTACCATCCCAACCCTCTTGCATGGCAATGAATTTTATCTTCGTGGTATTCTGGGACCAGTAATTGGTGGGCAATGTAAAGACCCAGGGAAAGACCCGTCCATCAGAGGCATCGGCTCGACCATAACCGCTTGAAATAACGGCAATATGGTCTTTTGTCCCCTTGGGGATCAGGGCGTAGGTAATACCTGTGCTCAGGGGATGAACAAAAGTCATGTTGGCCTTAAGACGGTTGTAGCACTCAACACCCCGGGCGGTATTATAGGCCGTTTCACATTCCTCAAATTTATATTTGATTCCATTGGGCCCACCTCTTAAGTTGCTCAATTCCATAAAGTCTTCCATCCCGCTGCTGAACCCGCTTCCACCAGCGGCAAAGGGGCCGGTTCTGTATGCCAGGATCCCGACAAACTGGGTCGGCCCCTCCTTTTTTTTCTCGGCAGCCATCGCCGAACCAGACACCATGACAAAACTTGCCGCTAAAACCAAAACAAAAAGGCTAAAAATAATTTTTCGTCCCATAGTAAAGTTCCTCCTTTTCTTTGGTGGTTAATGGTTAAATGACATTCCCGGAAAATCTACAACATACTATCGATATTGCATTTAATTTTGAGTCCAAGTTATACGAAAAAACTAATTCTGTTCCCATAAACCCATCACTCCAATTCTCCATTACT
The DNA here is from genome assembly GCA_019310785.1 of Deltaproteobacteria bacterium. GTDB lineage: Bacteria > Desulfobacterota > DSM-4660 > Desulfatiglandales > Desulfatiglandaceae > JAIOSR01. Next base: position 4,142 of record JAFDDR010000004.1, on the reverse strand, counting down.
CCAGTACTCCAAATTGGGCGAAGCCCATGTGTTTTCTAATACGGAAACGGCCATAGCCGCATCTTATCTTTAATGGTATGCCAGAGCCTGGCCATGCCGTAAGGTTCCACAATAAGAAAGAAGACAATCAGGCCTCCAAAGACAATGGATTCAATATTGGAAAGTATATCAGCGGGCACCACTTCCATAAAGGTCCCCAGGAAGTGGTTAATGGCTATAGGCAATATGACAAAAAACCCGGCCCCGAAAAATGAACCAAGAACCGTTCCCAGGCCCCCGATGATGATCATGCCCACAAGGGCAAAAGAGGTCATGACGTTGAATTCTTCAATATTTGCGACTCCTACATAACAGAAAGCTATTAAAGCACCGGCCACCCCCGCATAAAAGGTGCTCACGGCAAAGGCGGTTAATTTATCACGGTAGAGGTTGACACCGATTATCTCAGCGGCATAGTCCACATCACGAATGGCCATCCAGTTCCGTCCCAACTGACCGCGCACTAAATTCTTGCCAATGGTCATAAGTAAGACCGTTATGCATAGGGCAAAGTAATATTTCTTAACGGCCGTGTCTAATTCCCATCCAAAGATGAACATGTTAGGCGCCTCAATGGTTCCGAAAACTCCGCCGCTGATCCAATGCACATGCACGATTACCCATTCGATGATAAACTGGGAGGCCAACGTGGCGATTGCCAGATAAAAACCCTTGATCCTGAGAGAGGGGAGGCCGAAAAAGGTCCCAACGATTGCTGTAACAACTCCGGCGCCTAATATGCTCGGCATGAGGGGGATACCGTACCGGCCGTAAAGGATGAATGACGAATAAGCCCCCACGGCCATAAAGGCGGCGTGCCCCAAGGAGATCTGGCCGGCGTATCCGGCCAATACATTGAGCCCGAAGGCGGAAAGGGCAAAACAGTAAAAGGGGATGATGATGTTGGTGATCAGGTACTCGCTGGCAAACAAAGGAACAATGACAAATGCCAGAAAAAGCATAATGATAAATCCCCACCTGTCCAAAGGAATAGGGAAGATTGCCATGTCACTCGCATAACTGTCTTTAAAATTACCGCATTCTCTATAAAACATAGGCTCGCTCCGCTTTGTTACGTTTAAACCCTCTCAACAATCTCTTTTCCGAAGAGACCGTAAGGCTTGAAATAAAGTACAATCAGGGCTAAGAGATAGGGGAAGAATGTTTGAATACCTCCCCCCACGTATGGTCCGAGGAAGACCTCACCCAAATTTTCCCCGGCCCCCACAATGAGTCCCGCGATTATGGCCCCGGGGATACTGTCAATTCCGCCGATGATGAGCACCGGCAATGCCTTAAAGGCGATATAAGAAAGGCTGAACTGGACCCCGAGACGGGTCCCCCAGGCCACTCCCGCCACAGTGGCAACCACCCCTGCAATGACCCATGTTAAGTACCATGCCTTTAAAAGGGGGATGCCAACGGACAGGGCAGCTTCATGGTCGTCGGACACGGCCCGAAGGGCCCTCCCGTTTCTTGTCTTTTGAAAAAACCAGATGAGTGCGGCCACGAGTACTGCTGCGACACCTGCAAAAAACAGGTCAAAGGAACTCATAAAGATTCCGCCCACTTCAAAGGAGTTATCCGGGATACCAATGTTCAGACCTTTTGCCTGGGTTCCATAGATGGACTGTCCTATCCCCTCCATAAGGTACATGACGCCGAATGTGGCCATAAAGAGCATGAGCGGGGGACGGTTCACAAGGGGTTTAAGGATAACAAATACGATAAGGTATGCCCAGATGGCCATGATAGCCACAGTACAGAGGAGGGCAAGCCATAATGGCAGGTGCATATACTGCTCAAGGAAACCGACAAGGGCAAGGCCTGCAAAAAGGCTCATTGCGCCCTGGGCCATATTAAAGACATCGGACGCCTTGAAAATCAGGGCAAAGCCAAGGGCAATAAGGGAATACATGATACCCACCATAAGCCCGGTAATCAGTACTTCGAAGAAAAAGGTCATAGAGATACTCCTTAAGATATAATTGATAAGTGACTAAAGTGATCTAAAGTGCCTTATCATCCTGACTCCCCTAAATAGGCCTTGATCACCTTGGAATTTGCCTTAATCTCATCAGGGGTCCCTTCTGCGATCTTTTTCCCGAAATCCAGGACCATGATCCGGTCGCAGATATCCATCACCACCCCCATATCATGCTCGATAAGGGCGATGGTGTAACCCAATTCTTCATTGGCATCCAGAACGAACCTGGCGATGTCCTCTTTCTCTTCAAGGTTCATGCCTGCCATGGGTTCATCTAAGAGAAGGAGCTTGGGCTCCGCGGCTAAGGCCCTTGCCAATTCAACCCTTTTCCTCAGTCCGTACGGGAGCATGCCGGCGGGTGTCCTTCGAATATTTTCGATCTGAAGAAAATCTATGATCCGCTCCACGGCCTTTCTATGCTCGATCTCCTCGTTCCGGCTGAATCCCCAGTAGAGGGCCTGGGAAAAAATGTTGGAATGCATCATCATTGTCCGACAAAATGTTGGAATGCATCATCATTGTCCGACCCACCATTATGTTTCCAAGGGCGGACATCCCGGTGAAGATTGCCAGATTCTGAAATGTTCTGGCGATTCCCATGGCCGCAATCGCGTCAGGTTTCATGCTTCTGGGTCGTTTTTTGCCTTCAAAAATGAGTCTGCCCTCATCGTGTTTATAAAACCCGTTGAGCACGTTCAGCATGGTTGTCTTGCCGGCCCCGTTCGGGCCTATAATGGCAAAAATCTCGCCAGGGTAGATGTCCAGACTGACATCATCCAAGGCCTTCAGGCCGCCAAAGCTAATGCTGATATTTTCCGCACGAAGTATGGGTTCTTTTTTTTCATTCATGGCCTTTCTTCTCCATTAAAATGTTTCAACGTCACTGACCTTAAGATTGGCCTTCATGGTGGTGGTACGGCCATCTTCGTAAGTAAATGTGGCTTCCACGTCCACACTGTCCTGTCCTGGTGTGTAAAGGGCCTCTATGAGGTTGCCATATTTTTCTGCGATGAACTTCCTCCTTACCTTCCGGGTGCGGGTAATTTCACCGTCATCAGGGTTCAGTTCCTTGTGAAACAGGAGATAACTTTTGATCTGTGAATTCTTGAGCCTGGGATCATCGCACAGGCTCTTGTTGACTTTAATAATTGCTTCACGGATTAGTTCATATACAGGGGGCTTCTGGGCAAGATCCGTGTAACTCGTAAAGGCTATGTGCCGTCTTTCGGCCCAGTTTGCCACGGCACCGTAATCAATATCAATAAACACTCCTACATAATCCCTATCCATTCCGTGGGCCACCGCTTCCTTGATATACGGGCTGAATTTGAGCTTGTTTTCTATATATTTGGGCGCGAAAATGGTCCCGTCATTCAATTTGCTCACATCCTTGGCCCTGTCTATAATCTTGAGATGCCCCTGTTCCGTCATGTAACCGGCATCACCGGAAAGGAGCCACCCGTCTTCAATGGTCTCGGCAGTGGCCTCCGGGTTCTTGAAGTAGCCGACGAAATTCCCGGGGCCTTTGTACAGAACCTCGCCCCTTTCCGATATCTTTATCTCCACCCCGGGGGCCGGGGGACCCACGCTCTCATTGTCGATCTCCCCGTCTTTTTGCATGGATACATATGCACAGCTCTCGGTCATGCCGTAGAGCTGTTTCAGGTTGATCCCGAGGGACCTGTAGAACTCGAATATCTCAGGCCCGATGGCCTCGCCGGCAGTGTAAGCAACCTTTAGTTTGCTCATGCCGAGGTTATCTACCAGCGGTCCGTAAATTAAAAACCGGCCTAATTGATAAAGAATGTTATCACCAATCGGAACCTGTTTATTGGCGATCCTCTTTTTCTCAACCCGGCCGGCCACCTTCATGAAGTAGTCAAATGCCTTTCGCTTAATCCAGGCTGAATCCTCAATCTTGATCATGATCTGGGTCAGGATATTCTCCCATATACGGGGGGGCGCAAAGATATGGGTAGGTCCGATCTCCTTCTGGTCGTGAACGGTTGTAGCGGTGCTTTCAGGGCAGTTGACGGTAAATCCCGAGGCCATGGCCTGTCCGTAGGAAAAGATGTGGTCCCCGATCCATGCCATGGGCAGATAGGCCATGACATTT
>JAFDDR010000273.1 GCA_019310785.1 Deltaproteobacteria bacterium | reverse complement strand
TTTATACCCACCGGTGGTGTAATGACGCCCATCTCCGTGATCAGGACGATAATCACCCCAAACCAGATGGGATCGAAACCCAAGGCCATGACCAGGGGGAATATGATCGGAACCGTCAAAAGAATCATGGCAAGGGAGTCCATGAAACACCCCCCTATTAGATAGATGAATACAATAAACAGCATGATCGCAAAATTGGGCAGAGGAAGATTGCCCACCCACTCCGCCGCCATATAAGGAATCCTTGTAATGGCCATAAAGTGGCCGAATACAATGGCTCCGGCCACAATAACCAGGACCATACAGGAAATTCTCGTGCTTTCCACCACTGCCTGGACAAACCCGCGCCAGCTCAACCTCCTGCGGATAACACCGAGTAGGATAGCTCCGCCCGCACCAATGGCGCCGGCTTCCGTGGGTGTGAAAAAACCAATGAAAAGCCCGCCCATGACAAGCAGGAAAAGGATTAGTGTCTCTCCAATACCTGTTAGGGCGATGAATTTCTCCTTAAGAGTTGTTTTGGCACCGCGTGGTGCGGCGTCAGGCTTGATCCGGACCCAGATGAAAACGGTTGCAGCGAAACATGCGGCGAGGAGTATGCCCGGCAAGATCCCTGCCGCAAAAAGTCTTCCAATGGATTGCTCTGTGGCGATCCCATAGACAATAAAGATCACGCTGGGAGGAATAAGGACGCCAAGGCTACCCCCTGCAGCAATAGTCCCCGTGCTCAGGGAAAGACTATATTTGTATCTCTTCATCTCAGGTAGAGCTACCGTAGTCATGGTCGCGACGGAGGCGTTGGTGGAACCGCAGATGGATGCAAAGCCCGCACAGGCCCCTATCGTGGCAATACCCAATCCCCCCGGAAGGGCGCCCAGAAACTTATAGGCCGTATCAAAGAGGCGGCGGCTTATACCGGCATGGAATGCAATCTGTCCCATAAAAATGAATAAGGGAACAACGGTGAGGTTATAGGACCCAAAGATCCTGAAGAAATCCTTGGTCATGATCCGAAGGCCGCTCTCTACGGACACCACAAGGCTAAAGCCAATGAATCCTAAAAGGGCCATCACAAATCCTACCGGCATGCGAGAGAACAGAAAGATGATCAAAACGACCAATCCGATCAGGCCAATTGTCGTGGGATCCATATTAACTCTCCTTGGACAACCCCAAAAGGGACCAGCGGGTGCACAATTACTCTTTCCACATATACCACGCCTTTTCTTTACCTGTTAACACCTTCCATAGATCCACCAGGAGGACGAAACAGACGACAATTGTGGAAAAGGCAAGACCGTAGAGCAGCGGGAAAAGAGGCAATTCAAGGGTCAGGGAAACCTCGCCAGCGGATCTCAAGTCATTTCCATAGCGGATGCATTCGAAGGATAATAAGCCAAACAGGCCTATGCTTAACAGTTGGATGAGGATAAAAAGAATGGACTGTGCCCGTTTAGAAAAATGTATAACCAGCACAGAAACAGCCACATGTCCCCTTTTTAGAGTGGTATAGCCCAAGGCAAATCCTGCTACCGTCGCACCTAAAAACTCCACGATCTCGTATGTACCAAGGATAGGGCACCGGAAGAGCCGAAGAACCACGTCAGCACAGGTAAGCCCGGTCATGCCAACCAGAAAAACTCCCGCTATTAAATTCAACAGGGTGGATATGTTTTTAATCCCTTTACTAAAACTCAACATTTTACCATCCCCTAATTGAGGAAGACAGGGGCTGCCCATATTGATACAATACGGCAACCCCTTTTTCTGTTCGGCCTTTTATTGTTTCTGGTATTTCTCGATCAGTGCCTTTAAAGTCTTGACATACTCTTTCGCCGGTAATCCCTTGCCCTCTGCTTTCTTTACATAATCGGAGATCACAGGCTGAATGGCTTTGGCCCAGCGGGCATTTTCCTCGTCGGAGAGAGGGATGATCTTATTGCCAAGGCTCAGGCCATATTTTCGACCGGATTCATCTCCGGCATCCCATACGCCACCGGATGCGGTGATGTATTTGGTGCGGACACTTTCAAAGGCCTCTTTTACATCTTTGGGCAAAGAGTTCCATTTTTTGAGATTCATCGCCACAAAGAATCCCGTGGTATAACCCACCCCATAGCACTCTGTTGTGTACTTGACAACCTCGGCCTGTTTCCATGTCTTCAAGACCTCGATAGGGGCAAAGGAACCCTCCACGACACCCTTTTGCAGGGCCTCATAGGTCCCCCCCATGGGCATGGCCACCGGAACGGCACCAAGGGCCTTTGCAACTTTGGCGCTGAAGCCTGTGGAGCGGACTTTCAGCCCTTTCATATCTTCAAGCTTATAAACGGGCTTTTTGCTATGGAGGATACCTGCCCCATGGGCGTGAAGGAAAAGCATCTTGACGTTTGCGAGTTCTTTGGGCTTAAACTTGCTATAAAAATCATTGATCACATAGCTCGCCACCGTTCCAGTGGTATACCCCAGGGGCAGATCAACGGCCTCCATGGCGGGAAAGCGGCCCCGTGTGTAGGCGAAGCAGGACATCCCTATATCAGCGGTTCCTTTCAGGACCCCGTCATAGATCTCATTCCCCTTGAGCAGCGTTCCGCCGGGGAAGTATGTAAATTTTACCTGGCCCCCGGTAAGTTTTTCGATTTCACCACCCCACTTTTGGGACATCGGGTACAGGGGATGTGCGGGTGGGAAAAAAGTACACCACCTTAGTTCGATAGGTTTTTTTGGGGTTGCATAAGTAATCGTTAGAGTTGTGGACACCAAGATCAAAGATAAAGAAATTACTACAAAACATCTCAATGCTTTCATAATGTTCTCCTTCACTTATAGTTACTCGGTTGAAAAAGCTGCCTCAAAAGTTAAATCGTGTTCGTTCAAGTTGCTTTCGTTTTAGATTTATCACCTCCTTTTCACCTTTTGCAATACTCAAAAGAGGATTTAGATTATAAGAAATCCAGCGCAATGGCAGCAGAAATATTATGGAACAAATATATTATTCTGTATACAGAACCACTTTCTTAATATTAGCACATTATCTAAAAAGATTGTCAACAAAAAATTGAGAAAACCTGGGGAATTGATCACTTTAAGCCAAACATTGGCCCAACTCTATATCCTGCTTGACAACACGAGACGGTTGGCCTAACAATAACCTATCGCAATTCAACGAGATTTCGACTATTTTAATTTTTTTCGGAGGATACGAACATGGCAGATGCACAAGGGCTTCTGGAGGCCAGAGACGTGAGCGAGATGGGACCTGAAGAAGCAGGAGCTAAGAAAGGATGGATCAAAGGGACGGATAACCTTGACTGGGGCATGAAAAGC
>JAFDDR010000073.1 GCA_019310785.1 Deltaproteobacteria bacterium | reverse complement strand
GCCCGGGGACAATGTTGCACTGGAGGTGAATTTAATCATGCCGATAGCAATGGAGAAGGAATTGCGGTTTGCTATTCGTGAGGGCGGAAGGACGGTTGGTGCCGGTGTCATCAGCGAAATTATCGAATAGGGGAGAAGGACATGATAACTAACCAGAAGATCCGGATCCGCTTGAAGGCTTATGATCATAAATTGTTAGATCAATCGGCCATGGAGATCGTGGAGACGGCAAAGGAGACGGGGGCCGGGGTGGCAGGGCCGATTCCTCTCCCTACAGACATTAATAAATATTGTGTCCTGAGGTCCCCTCATGTTAACAAGAAGTCAAGAGAACAGTTTGAAATACGAACCCATAAGCGTTTATTGGATATACTGGAACCTACCCAGCAGACCGTTGATGCACTTATGAAGCTTGACTTAGCTGCCGGGGTGGACGTGGAGATAAAGTTATAAAATAGCACTTCGGTTTTATTTGGTGTGGCTGTACTGCTTAAAAGGATCTTTCTATATAATAACCCCGTGGTGGGCAGGACTATGATGACCAAGTTGGAGCTACTATTTTATGGTCAATAAGCTTTTTGGTAAAAAATTAGGCATGACAAGATATTTCCTTGATGAAGGGAAATCTGTTCCTGTGAGCGTTTTAAAGCTCGGGCCCTGCGTTGTGATTCAAAAAAAGACGAATAAGAAGGAGGGCTATAATGCAATCCAGGTGGGCTTTGGAACACAGAAGGAAGGCCGAATGAACAAGCCCCTGTTGGGTCATTTAAAGTCTGCCGGTGAAGGCTGTTTTGCCCATCTTAGGGAAATTGAGGTCGAGGATTCGGATAGTTTTGAAGTCGGCCAGGAAATCAAATCAGACATCTTTAATGTCGGCGATGTGGTTCATGTGAGCGGTATCAGCAAAGGTAGAGGATTCAGCGGCGTCATGAAGAGATGGGGGTTTTCCGGCGGGAGAAAAACCCATGGATCCCGTTCACACAGAATTCCCGGATCAATCGGGTGCAGTGCCACACCTGGCCGGGTTCAAAAAGGGAAAAAATTGCCCGGCAGGATGGGATATCAGCGTGTAACAATCAAGAATCTCAAAGTCGTGGACGTAAGACCTGAAATTGATGTTGTATTAGTTAAGGGGGCCGTGCCAGGAGGTCCCAACAGCCCGGTTGAGGTTCGCTTAGTCTGATGTGGTGGACGATTATACAGGCTTTCAGATGATGGTTTTGTTCCCGCTGCCGGCGGGAATGAGGGATTTGAGTAAAGACTACATAGATAATATTTTGTCGAGGATTCCGACTGATAACGAAGACCCTATTTTTATCAGGTAGCCTGTTGAACTGCAAGAGGCGAGAGATGACAGTCTTACATGTATACAATCTTAAAAATGAAAAGATCTCAGAAGTAGAACTTAGTGATGAAATATTCGATGTTCCCGTAAAGAAGCATATACTTCATCAGGTTGTGGTTAGCCAGCTTGCCAGCCACAGGTCTGGAACTGCTGCCGCGAAAGGCCGTTCAGAGGTGAAAGGTTCAGGGACAAAACTCTGGCGCCAGAAAGGGACCGGCCGCGCAAGGGTCGGTTCAGCTTCTTCTCCCATAAGAAGGGGGGGAGGCGTTGCCTTCGGGCCGACTCCGCATAAATATGTTAACAAGGTGCCAAAAAAGGTGAGAAAGGCCGCGTTGCGAATGGCCTTAACAGATAAGGTGCAATCTGATCAGCTTATTGTACTTGATAATTTTGAGCTTCCGGAGATCAAGACAAAGGAATTTGTAGGGGTTATGAAGGGCTTTGATATAAATAAGGCGCTGATCGTGACTCAGGGTAAGTCCGTAAATCTGGAAAAATCATCCAGGAATGTGCCATGGGTAAAGGTAATGCGATATCAAGGACTTAATGTCTATGACATCTTGAAGTATGATCACCTTTTCCTGGAACAGTCGGCCATAGGAAAGATACAGGAGGCACTGGTTTAATAGTGGACATTTTTCAGGTCATCAAGGAGCCGCATGTCACGGAAAAATCGGGTCTGTTAAAAGAAGGGGCCAATCAGTTATCCTTCAAGGTGCACAAACGGGCAAATAAGATAGAAGTAAAGCAGGCTGTCGAGGCCCTTTTTAAGACAAAGGTCTTAGACGTGAAGACCATGAATATGCGGGGAAAGCGTCGCAGGATGGGAAGGAGTTTTGGCAAAAGACCTGACTGGAAAAAAGCAATTGTGAGGCTTGCGCCGGGTGAAAATATTGAAATATTTGAGGGAATGTAGGGGATAAAATCGCTTCGCGATTTTATGAAACGCGGCTTTGCCGCTATAGACATTAAAATTGAAAATATTATAGCTCAATAAGTATCGGCTTTATTGGAAAGCGAATCGAATAATGGGAATCAAGACGAACAAGCCAACTTCACCGGGAAGAAGATTTCAGAGTTGCTTAACGTTTGAAGAAATAACGCGAAAAAGCCCTGAAAAAAGTCTTCTCAGGCCCCTAAGAAAGACTGGTGGCAGGAACTCCAAGGGTCGAATTACTGTGAGACACAGGGGCAGCGGCCATAAACGCATGTATCGAATAATTGATTTTAAAAGGGATAAGGATGGCGTCCCTGCGAGGGTGGCTTCTATTGAATATGATCCGAACCGTTCCGCCAATATCGCCCTTTTGAATTACGTAGATGGTGAAAAGAGGTATATCCTGGCTCCCAGGAATCTTAAGGTGGGAGACCAGATATTATCCGGAAAAGGTGTGGAAATCAGAACCGGGAATACGGTTCCTTTAAGGGATATTCCCCTGGGAACACATGTTCACAACATTGAACTGAATATTGGCCATGGTGGACAGCTGGCCAGGAGTGCGGGAAGTTACGCTCAATTAATGGCCAAAGAAGGAAAGTACGCCCAGATTAAACTTCCATCCGGCGAAGTACGAATGGTCCTTCAGGACTGCAAGGCCACTATTGGTCAGATCGGTAACCTGGATTACGAAAATATATCCATCGGCAAAGCAGGCCGAAATCGGTGGTTGGGGAAAAGGCCGCGTGTAAGAGGGGTTGCCATGAACCCGGTTGATCACCCGCACGGTGGAGGAGAAGGGAAGTCCTCTGGTGGACGTCATCCCGTGACGCCCTGGGGTGTCCCGACCAAGGGTTACAAGACCAGGGTCAAAAAGGCGAGTGACAAATTCATTGTGAAGAGACGAAACAAGTAGTGATGAACTCATGAAGCGATTTTATTACTTGAAACAGGAGGAAATGCCTTGCCAAGATCGTTAAAAAAAGGACCCTTTGTTGACGGGCATTTATTGAAAAAAGTAGAGCAATCGGCGGAGACAATGAGGAGAAAGATTATCCGGACCTGGTCCCGCAGATCAACCATCCTTCCTGAGTTTGTCGGCCTGACATTCGCGGTCCACAACGGGAGGAAATTTCTGCCAGTATTTGTAACCGAGGACATGGTGGGACACAAACTTGGTGAATTTGCCCCCACCCGGACTTTTTACGGGCATGCCGGAGACAAAAAGACTAAATTGAAAGGCAAGAAAAAATAACATTAGCTTTCAGCAGTCGGCAGTCAGCTTTCAGCAAGAGCAACCGGGTATACCCCTAAGAGAGTTTCTTTTCTTTTTTTTGCTGACAGCTAATCGCTGATACCTGATCGCTTAATCTGATCTGAAGAGTTAAAATGGAAACTAGCGCGGTCGCAAAATTTGTCAGGATTTCACCTCGGAAGATTCGCTTGATCATGGATCAAGTCCGGGGAAAGAAGGTCGAGGAGGCATTAAACATGCTATCCTTTGCGCCCCAGAAAGGGGCTCTAATTTTGAAAAAATTAATCAATTCGGCAGTTGCCAATGCCGAGCAAAATTCAGGGGTGGATGTAGATGCCCTTTTAGTCAAACGAGTGTATGCAGACGAAGGCCCAACTTTGAAAAGGTTCAGACCAAGGGCTCAAGGACGTGCTACAAAAATAAGAAAAAGAAGCAGTCACCTGACTGTTGTTCTGGATGAGGAGTAACCCGGAATATGGAACACTTTTCGGCATACCAAAGCATTTGCGATCTGACCACATTGGAGGTGTATATTGGGACAAAAAGTTCATCCGATCGGCTTTAGATTAGGAATCAATCGGAATTGGGATTCGAGGTGGTTTGCCGGAAAGGAATACAGTGCTTTCGTCATAGAAGACTATCAAATCAGGAAATTTTTAAAAAAGAGACTTTTCCAGGCCGGTGTGGCAAGAATAGAGATTGAAAGGGCTGCTAATAAAGTGCGAATTCGGATACATACAGCGAGACCTGGTATTGTAATAGGGAAAAAGGGCATAGAGATTGAAAAACTAAAAAAAGACCTGGAAAAAGAGGTCAAGCGGGAAGTTATCATTGATATTCAAGAGGTGAGAAAAGCTGAGGTTGAAGCTCAACTTGTTGCTGAGAACGTGGCCCTGCAATTGGTTCGAAGGATTGCTTTCAGGCGGGCGATGAAAAAGAGTGTTAGTACGGCCTTGAGGTTTGGCGCGCAGGGCATCAAGATTGCGTGCAGCGGCAGACTGGGTGGGGCTGAAATGGCTCGTCGTGAATGGTATCGTGAAGGGAGAGTCCCTCTCCACACCATTAGGGCTGATATAGATTATGGATTTGCTGAGGCGTTTACGACGTACGGAGTGATTGGGGTTAAAGTGATTATTTTCAAAGGTGAAATTTTGCCTGAAATAAACAAAAACGAATAGGACCCGTTTATGTTGAGCCCAAAAAAAGTCAAGTATCGTAAAAAGCAAAAGGGTCGTACAAAGGGAAAGGCCTTTCGGGGCAGTAGCCTGGAATTTGGCGATTATGGCCTACAGGCCATTGAATGCGGGCATATGTCCGCACAGCAAATAGAAGCGGCCCGGATCGCTGTAACAAGACACGTAAAGCGGGGGGGGAAGATCTGGATTCGGATTTTTCCGGACAAACCTGTTGGTAAAAAGCCTGCTGAAACAAGAATGGGAAAAGGAAAAGGTGCTCCTGACGGTTGGGTGGCTGTGGTAAAGCCCGGGAGAATCCTTTACGAAATAGAGGGCGTGGAAGAGAATGTGGCGGGGGAGGCATTTCGTTTGGCCGGCCATAAATTGCCATTTGCCACACGATTTGTAACCAGGGGATCATAGGCTGATGAATGCAAAGCAATTGAGAGATCTGGCTAAAGAAGAGCTCATGGAAAAGGAAAAGGAAAAGGCTCAGGAGTTGTTTAATCTGAGATTCCAGAAGGCCACGGGACAATTAGGAAACACGGCTATGATTCCCAAAATAAAGAGAGATTTGGCACGTGTGAAAACCGTGCTCAAAGAATTGAAATCTTAAGAGCAAGCAAATGGTATGAGGTTGTAATGGCAGAGCGCGGATTGCGAAAAAAATTGACAGGGACCGTTCTTAAAAACGGGATGGATAAAACGGTTTTGGTTTTAGTGGAACGGTTAACCAAACATCGTACCTACAACAAGTATCTCAAAAGACGTAAGAAATATATGGCCCATGATCCCCAGAACATGTGCCAGGTCGGGGACAAGGTGCGAATAATTGAAAGCCGGCCTATCAGCAAGAGAAAAAGATGGCAGATTTCCAATATTGTTCAGAAAAACAAAGCAGAAGCCTAAATAGTGTCCGTCCGAATATGGTATTTTTTCTTCACAACTCCCTGTAAATAGGGATTGAATCTGAAACGGCACTGTGCCTTTCTAAAGTTTTTATCTTGGCGCCTGTCAGGAAATAGGAATAGTTCATTGGAGCTTTTGAGATGATACAGGCTCAAACGAAATTAAGGGTAGCGGATAATTCCGGGGCGAAATTGCTCTCCTGCATAAAAGTATTAGGCGGATCCAAGAGGAGATACGCCAGTGTCGGAGATGTCATTGTTGTAACGGTGAAAGAGGCAATGCCTAATTCCAAGGTCAAAAAGGGTGATGTTGTTCGAGCCGTAATCGTCAGGACGGCAAAAGAGATCCGTAGGGCGGATGGGTCCTATATTAAATTTGATGATAACTCAGCCGTTTTGATTAACCAGCAAAGGGAGCCTATCGGGACAAGGATTTTTGGGCCGGTAGCAAGGGAATTAAGGGCCAAAAATTTTATGAAAATTATTTCGTTGGCCCCGGAGGTGCTTTGATGGCATTTAAGGCAATGACAGCACGGAAAAAATATCCTAAAATCAAAAAAAATGACAAAGTTATTGTAATTGTTGGGAAAGAGAGAGGCAAGATCGGCACGGTTTTGAAGGTTGACGCCGAGAAAGGGCGCGTAATTGTAGAAAAAGTGAATATGGTCAAGAAACATGCGAGGCCAAGCGCGCAGACTGCTCAGGGAGGAATTATAGAAAAGGAAGCGCCTCTGAATATTTCCAATGTAATGATTGTTTGTAATAAATGCACTGAGCCTACGAGAATTGCCAATAGCACACTCGAGGATGGCTCAAAGGTTCGTGTTTGCAAAAAGTGCGGCGAACCCATGGATGAATGAGGGGATTGACTATTGAATATTGAAGATTGGCTGTTTAGCACTTAAGAAAATAATATACTGGTCGATTATCTCTTGTATTACCCCTATTATTGGAACGAGACCTTTGAAAAATGCTCAATTTTGGTCAAGTTCAAGGAAGACGAAAATTTCAACCGCAGGAATACATCGAGTATTTTGAGGATTGAAATTTGAGCTTGACGGCGAAATTGGGCAAAAGGGGGCGTTTTGCAAAGGTCTCGGAACAGCAATGTGTTGAGGAGGATAGGTTGTCTCGGTTGAAAGATAAATACCGCGAAGAAGTAGTACCCGCTATGATTAAGGAGTTCGGGTATAAAAGTATCATGGCTGTCCCGCGTATAAAAGCGGTTGTCTTATAAATATGGGCGTGGGAGAAGCTATACAAAATATCAAAGTCCTTGACCCCAGCGTAGAGGAACTTTCGCTGATAGCCGGTCAAAGGGCAGTTGTGACTAAAGCCAAAAGGTCCATAGCCGGATTCAAACTTCGTGAAGGGATGCCTATCGGGTGTATGGTGACGTTACGACGTGACAGGATGTTTGATTTTATGGACAAGCTTTTCAATGTGGCCCTTGCCCGGGTGAGGGATTTTAGAGGACTCTCGGACAAAATTTTTGACGGTCGGGCTAACTGCACTATAGGAATTAAGGAACATATTATTTTCGCCGAGATTGACTATGACAAGTTAGACAAGGTGAAAGGCCTGAATATTTCCATCGTGACAACGGCAAAAACTGATGCAGAAGGTCTGTTTTTATTAAGGCATTTGGGAATGCCTTTTCGGAATTAAGAGGGGGTTATTTTGGCAAGAAAGTCTCTTATTGTTAAGGCCCGGCGGAAGCAGAAATTTTCAACTCGTCAATATAACAGATGCCCTATTTGTGGGCGGAGCAGGGCTTTTATCAGGAAATTTGGGATTTGCCGTATTTGTTTCAGGATGTTGGCATCGAGAGGTGCGATTCCCGGCGTGGTCAAGTCAAGCTGGTAAAGAGAAGTAAGCGGCAGGGAGTATGCAATAAGCAATGTTTAAGCCGCTTGGTATTCGATGCCTAATTCCTACGGTTTAGTATTTAAATGCCCAATACAAAGTAACATGGAGCAAAGCAAATGACGATGACTGATCCGATTGCCGATATGTTGACAAGAATCAGAAATGCCTTTCGGGCTTCGCACGACCTGGTAGATATTCCCAGTTCGAAATTGAAGATCAATTTAGCCAAGGTTCTGAAATCCGAAGGTTATGTCAAAAATTTTAAGATTATTTCCGATGGGCGGCACAGGCATATAAGAATATTTTTGAAGTATGATGAAGAAGGGAATTCCGTGATTGGTGGCCTTATGAGGGTAAGCAAGCCAAGCTGCCGGGTCTATAAAGGATATGACGAGATTCCGAAAGTGTTAAATGGATATGGAATCAATGTCGTCTCCACATCAAAAGGCCTTATGGCGGATGCACAGGCCAGAAAAAATCGGTCTGGCGGAGAGATACTCTGTTCAGTGTGGTAAGTGTTTTTGCGATTTTATGGGGGTTTTTTATGTCACGTATAGGCAAAAAGCCTATTTTGATACCAAAAGATGTTGAGATCAAACTTGAGGGAGATCTCCTTAAAGTAAAGGGACCAAAGGGCGAACTCAGTCGAAAGGTCCACCCCAAGGTCCAGGTGGATATGGATGGTGACAGTGTTATTGTGTCGGTTGCCGATGAAACAAGAGAGTGTGCGTCTCTCCACGGTCTTTTCAGGATTTTGATTGATAACATGGTGACCGGTGTCACAAGAGGTTTTGAAAGGGTACTTGAGATTGTCGGCGTGGGATATCGGGCTGAGTTGAAGGGCAGGACAGCCATTTTTAACTTAGGATATTCACACCCCATAGACTTTGAGCTGCCTGATGGAATAGAAGCCAAGATAGAAAAGACAAAAGTCATTTTGAATGGAATGGACAAAGAACTTTTAGGCAAGACCGCTGCAAAGATCCGGGGCTTTAGAAAACCGGAACCATACAAGGGCAAAGGAATAAAGTATGCCGATGAGATGATCCGGAGGAAGGCGGGTAAAACAGGTGCAACAATATAAGGGAGAACTTAGGGGCTTCGCCCCAATTGGAATATTGAAAGGACGGAATACTGGAATAATGGGCTTAAAGGAACAAAAGAGATCAAATTTAATCTTTTTCCCCTTTTGTGACCCTCGATTCCATTCTTCCATGTGTGCCGTAAAGTCAATAAATATCAAAAATCATTAGTAATTTACATAAGTTATAGAAATTAAGAGACGTAAAGAGGTTGCTGGCATGGGTGCCGTTAGCAGGGCGGAAGCAAGGTTAAGAAGGAAGAAAAGGGTGCGGAAAAAGGTTCGCGGTACCCCTGAAAAACCCCGTTTATGTGTTTTCAGGAGTTCCAGACATATTTATACCCAGATCATAGATGATTCTGCCGGGAGAACTTTGGCATCAGTGTCTACATTGTCAAAGGATCTTGGCCCAAAGATCGGAAAAAATGGCGGTAACAAAGAAGGGGCTGCAATGGTTGGCGCTGCCATTGCTGAACGTGCGCTTGAATTGGGGATCAAGAAGGTTGTCTTTGATCGCAACGGTTTTTTATATCATGGTCGCGTAAAGGCCCTTTCTGCGGCTGCACGTGAGCATGGACTGGTGATCTGAAACGGAGAGAAAGAGGATATAACTCGAAACTCGCCCACCAGCGGCGAAGTGAAAAATATGGGAGAGATCCATTGTTTAAGGAAGCGGATGAAGATCAGCTAATCGAGAAGGTGGTTCATATCAACCGGGTGGCAAAAGTCGTTAAAGGGGGCCGGCGATTCAGCTTCAGCGCCATTGTTATTGTTGGAGACGGGAAAGGTACGGTCGGAAGTGGGCTTGGAAAGGCAAACCAGGTCCCTGATGCTATCAGGAAAGGTGTTGATAAGGCAAAAAGGGACATGGGGCAGGTCCCTCTTTATAACATGACCATTCCACATGAGGTGATCGGGCAGTCGGGCGCCGGTCGTGTCCTTCTTAAACCTGCCGGACCCGGTACCGGTTTGATTGCAGGGGGAGCTGTTCGGGCAGTTTTGGAGGCGGCCGGAGTCCAGAACATACTTACAAAGTGCCTGGGTTCGCACAATCCCCATAATATTGTAAAGGCGACAATAAGCGGTCTGCGCTCATTACGGACTCCCGAAGAATTTGCCCGCCGCAGGGGCAAGACGGTTGAGGAATTGTTAACTTGATAAAATCGCTGAAGCGATTTTATGAATTGAAAGGTTTTATAGAATTTAGCTATGACTGAGACAATTAAGGTAACTCTTGCTAAGAGCGGAATAGGCAAGAACAAAAAGATTCGCCAGACCTTGAGGGGCCTGGGCCTTACCAAGCTGAACAAGACAGTGGAGTTGAAGAATACGCCGGTCATAAGGGGAATGATCCGGAAGGTTTCATTTCTTGTTAGTATTGATTGAGGTTTTATGGGGATATGGCTATGAAAATTCATGAGCTTTCGCCCTCTGATGGTTCCAGAAAGACAAGGAAGAGGGTCGGAAGGGGACCGGGCTCAGGACACGGGAAGACATCATGTCGAGGGCATAAAGGGCAGAAGTCACGTTCCGGTGGAGGCCCGCGTACCGGCTTTGAGGGAGGGCAGATGCCTCTGCAAAGACGTTTGCCCAAGCGTGGTTTTACGAACATATTCAAAAAACGCTACAACATTATCAACATTAAGGATCTCAACCGATTTGAGCCAAAAGCCAGCCTTGATACAGAGACACTTAAGAAGGCCGGTCTGGTCAAGAAACCGGAAGACGGTATCAAGCTGCTCGGTAATGGAGAGGTTGCTTTCCCGGTTTTTATCAAAGTCCACAAGGTAAGCAACAGCGCTAAGGAAAAGATTGAGGCCCTTGGTGGCACGGTTGAAATCATATGATTTAAGGCGTGAGGCAGAGCTAAGTTCATGATTGGCGGCTTTCAAAATATTCCCAAAATACCGGAACTAAAAAAGAAGATACTCTTTACTCTTTTTATGCTTGCCGTTTACCGGCTCGGATGTCATATCCCAACTCCAGGTATAGACTCGGCTGCTCTTTCTGCCTTTTTTAGCTCCAAACAAGGGACGCTTTTTGGCCTTTTTGACATGTTTTCGGGCGGTGCCCTAAGCCAGATGTCGGTTATGGCGCTCGGTATTATGCCGTATATCAGTGCCTCCATTATTTTGGAGCTTTTGACGGTCGTAATACCATATCTTGAAAAACTGAAAAAGGAAGGCGAACAAGGGCGCAAGAAGATCACCCAGTATACCCGTTACGGCACGGTCCTTTTGAGTGTTATCCAGGGGTTTGGTATTGCGGTGGGTCTTGAAAACATGTCCAGCCCCGGGGGGGCCATGGTTGTCCCGTTCGGTGGCTGGGGCTTCAGGCTTCTTACGGTAATTACCCTGACTGCCGGTACGGCCTTTTTGATGTGGTTAGGGGAACAGATCACAGAAAGAGGTATTGGTAACGGGATTTCACTCATCATTTTTGCCGGTATCGTGGCCCGGTTTCCTTTGGCCGTGGGTAATTCTTTCAGGCTGATGGGGACAGGTGAGGTAACCCCGTTTTTTATGGCCCTGATTGTTGCCCTTATGATAGCGGTCATCGGCGTGATTGTCTTCGTTGAACGCGGACAAAGACGGATACCGGTTCAGTATGCCAAGAGGGTGGTGGGGCGTAGAATGTATGGAGGGCAAAGTACGCATCTGCCTTTGAAAGTCAACACTGCCGGCGTGATTCCACCGATTTTTGCTTCTTCCATCATCATGTTTCCTGCTACTATAGCCAACTTTTTGAATGTAAAGGAAATGCCATGGCTTCAATACGTTGTTACTTTCTTGTCGCCGGGACATGTAGTTTATAACCTGGTTTATGTTATTTTTATTTTCTTTTTCTGTTATTTTTATACGGCTGTTCATTTCAATCCGGTTGATGTGGCCGATAATATGAAAAGATATGGGGGGTTTATTCCCGGAATCAGGCCGGGCAAGAATTCTGCAGAATATATTGATCGGGTTTTAACAAGGATTACATTTTTTGGCGCTGTTTATGTCTCGGCCATTTGCGTTTTGCCACAAATTCTGATCTATAAGCTGAATGTGCCATTCTATTTCGGCGGGACCGCGTTGCTGATTGTGGTGGGTGTGGCAATGGATACTACCAATCAGATCGAATCACATATGCTGACGAGGCACTATGAAGGTTTTATGAAGAAGGGATTTGGAAAGGCAAGGTAGCCGGGTGTGGTTTTTGTTTGAAACGGTAGGGGTTGCCTGGCGGGGAAAAAGGATATGGCGAAAGAAGAGGCTCTTGAAGTTGAAGGGGTTGTAATTGAAACTTTGCCCAATGCCATGTTCAGAGTCGAACTTGAAAATGGTCACCGTGTTCTGGGCCATATTTCCGGTAAGATGAGAAAGCATTTCATAAAGATACTTCCGGGTGATAAGGTGCTAATAGAGTTATCTCCATACGATTTAAGCAGGGGAAGAATCGTATATCGGGCTAATAATTGATTAATTTCAGCATGTCAGCGTGAAATTAAATGGAGGGATTTGGACCATGAAAGTAAGGCCTTCAGTCAAGAAGATGTGCAATAAATGCAAAATCATAAGGCGAAAAGGAGTCGTGCGCGTGATCTGCGAGAACCCTCGTCATAAGCAGCGGCAGGGTTGATTCTTTGTCATTGACTACAGATAAGTAATAGAAAACTAATTTAACCAAAAGGAGTTAAAGATTGGCAAGAATTGCGGGTGTTGACCTACCAAGGGGTAAGAGAATAGAAATTGCCTTGACTTATATCTATGGCATCGGCAGGAGTTCTGCTCAGAAAATTTTAACAGAGGCGGGCATAGACTGGGGCACCAAATCAGATGACCTGACCCCTGAGCAAGTTACCGGAATCCGGAAGGTTATTGACGAGAAGCATAAAGTGGAAGGGGACCTCAGGCGAGATATTTCCATGAATATAAAGAGATTAATGGATTTGGGTGCATATCGCGGACTGAGGCATAGAAGAGGCCTTCCGGTCAGGGGGCAGAGAACCAGTACGAATGCCAGGACGAGAAAAGGTCCTCGCCGGTCCGTCATGTCAAGGAGAAAAAAAATTGGTAATTAAATCGAGAAGTGATTTGATAATTTGAGGAAAGAGGATGGCAAAAACCGCGAAAAAAAGAGGGAAGGCCAAGAAGGAAAAGAAAAACGTTCCCACTGGAATAGTTCATATACAGTCCAGCTTTAATAACACGATCGTGACCGTCACGGATCACGACGGGAATGTTATTGCCCAGTCAAGTGCAGGCAGGGCAGGGTTTAAGGGATCGCGTAAGAGTACCCCTTTTGCGGCCCAATTAGCTGCTAAGGATGCTGTCCGGCAGGCCATGGATCAGGGAATGAAATTGGCTGAAGTGAGAGTTAAAGGACCGGGCGTCGGAAGGGAAGCAGCGCTTCGCGCACTTCAGATAGAAGGCTTTAGCGTAAGCCTTATCAGAGATGTAACCCCAATACCACATAACGGGTGCCGCCCTCCGAAGAGACGAAGAGTATAAAAGAAGTGAGCTAAAGAGAACTTAAGTGCCTAAAGTGATCTAAAGTTTTTAAAAAAATGTTGAGGGATAATGGCATGGTTGTTAGTTTATTTAAGAGTGGAAGAGTAAGGACTAAAATTAATTTTAGGCACTTCAGATCACTTATTTAAGGAGGGGCTATTTTGGCCAGATATACCGGCTCAACATGTAGATTATGCCGACGGGAGAACATCAAACTGTTCTTAAAGGGTGACCGTTGCTACGGTGACAAGTGTGCTTTTGAGAGAAGGGCCTATGCTCCAGGACAGCATGGCCAGAGACGAAGTCGAGGAGGGAAGTATTCAGACTACAGGGTCCAGCTGAGAGAGAAGCAGAAAGTAAAGAGAATCTATGGGCTTCTGGAAAAGCAGTTCAGAGGCTATTACTTCCGGGCTGAGAGACAGAAAGGTATTACAGGCACAAACCTCCTGCTTTTACTTGAATGCCGTTTGGATAATGTGGTCTACAGAATGGGTTTTGTCAATTCGAGAAACCAGGCAAGACAGTTAGTCAGGCATAACCATTTTTTGGTGAACAACAGGAAGGTTAACATTCCCTCTTACCAGGTTAAACCGCAAGATGTAGTTGAGGTTAAAGAAAAAAGCCGTAAGGTAGCCCAGATTCTGGAGGGTATGGGGACGGTTGTACGGAGGGGTATCCCGGATTGGATTGAAGTGGAAAAGGGGAAATTCAGGGGCATATTAAAGGCACTTCCCAATCGAGAGGATCTCACCATGCCTATTCAGGAGCAGCTCATCATCGAATTGTACTCAAAATAGAGAAAGGGGAATCGATTGACTGTTGAAGATGGAATATCGAGAATTATCAATCGCCAATCGAAAATCGTCAATTGAACGGGGGGAGGCTTCTTTGGTAGATTTAAAGAGCAAAAACTGGCGTGAGTTAATTAAGCCCAAACGAATCGAGATCGATCAGGCAAAATATACGAATTTTTATGGAAAATTCATATGTGAGCCGCTGGAAAGGGGCCTTGGGGTCACGATCGGCAATTCGTTGAGGCGAATTCTGCTTTCATCCCTTCAGGGAGCGGCAATCGTTTCAGTAAAGTTTGACGGTGTGCGTCATGAATTTTCCACCATACCCGGGGTCTTGGAAGATGTGACGGATATTATATTGAACCTGAAAGAGATTAAGCTAAAGATTATTGATGCCGAAGAGGCGGTCATCCATGTGTCTAAAGAAGGATCAGGAGAGGTTAAGGATGGGGACATAGAGACTGGTGATCTGGTGGAAATCCTGGATCCGGATCATCATATAGCGACCCTCAACAAGGAAGCAAAGCTGAATTGGGAGATGGCCGTTAAAACAGGAAAGGGCTATGTACCTGCTGAAAGAAACAAATCAAAAGATCAGCCAATCGGAACCATCCCCATAGATGCGATTTTTTCACCGATTGTGAAAGTTAACCATGCGGTGACGAACGCCAGGGTGGGACAGGTTACGGATTATGATAAGCTGACCTTAGAAATCTGGACCGACGGAACTGTTTTACCCGAGGATGCGCTCGCCTATGCGGCCAAGATCCTCAAAGAGCAGATGACCCCTTTTATTAATTTTGAAGAGGAACCGGAGCCTGTGGAGGAAGAAGAAGAGGAAAAAGAAGAGAAAATGAACGAAAACCTCTTCAGGCCCGTATCAGAGCTTGAATTGTCTGTACGTTCAGCCAATTGCCTGAAAAACGCAAATATAACTCTGATTGGCGAACTGGTTCAGAAGACAGAATCTGAGATGCTTAAGACAAAGAATTTTGGAAGGAAGTCTTTGAATGAAATCAAATCCATCCTTGAAGAGATGGATCTTTCTTTAGGGATGAAATTAGAGAATTTTCCCCCTGCCGAGAAGTCTGATGAAGAAGGGGAAGAGGGGAAGGAAGTGGGTACGGATAAATGAGGCACAGGAAGTCTGGGAGCCAATTAGGCCGCAATACAAGTCACCGTAAAGCTTTGCTGAGGAATATGGTGACTTCCCTATTCAAACATGAACAAATTGTAACAACCGATGCAAAGGCGAAAGCACTGCGCCCTGTGGCCGAAAAACTGATCACATTAGCCAAACGGGGCGATCTTCATGCCAGACGTCAGGCCTTAGCCTATATTCAGGATAAAGGTGTAACCCACAGGCTGTTTGATGAAGTGAAAGACCGGTATCTTGACAGACAGGGCGGGTATCTCAGAATTGTCAAGAAAGGAACACGAAAAGGAGACGGGGCACCCGTTTCTATTGTTCAACTTTTATCCGTTGATGAGGGCAAAAAGTCGGGCAGAAAGAAGGCGAAGAAACCAAAGGTGCCCAAGGCCGCCAAACCCCGTTCTGATGCATCGAATGATACTGCCGTGGAGAAAGAATAGTGAGGGTTGCATTTTTGTTTTTTAAGTTGTATTAATCTCTATGAAACGGTTATTAATCTCAAGGAACATATTTGGACTATGATGGAATTCAGTCGGAACAACAAGAACCTCCTTGCCGGTTTACTGGCAAGGAGGTTTTTTTTGCAAGGAGCTTCAGGTGAGTAAATTCGGCCATAAAGACCTTTTTGGAATGGGGCAATTGTCCGTCATTGACATAAAATTGATCCTGGATACGGCCGAATCCTTAAAAGAAATTTCCACAAGGGACATTAAAAAGGTCCCCACCCTGAGGGGCAAAAGCGTGGTTAATTTTTTTTACGAACCAAGTACCAGGACCCGTACCTCTTTTGAAATGGCGGCCAAGAGGCTGAGTGCGGATACTGTCAGCCTGTCTGTTTCAACAAGCAGCATGGTGAAAGGGGAAACGCTTATTGACACTGCCCGAAATCTTCAGGCCATGAACCCCGATCTTATTGTTCTCAGGCATTCCTCAAGCGGAGCGCCTCAACTTCTGGCACGGGAGGTAAAAGCGGGTATTATAAATGCCGGTGACGGGATAAACGAGCATCCGACCCAGGCCTTGCTCGATTTGTTTACGATCAGGGAAAAAAAGGGAAAGATCGAGGGATTGAAGGTCGCAATTATTGGCGATATCTCCCATAGCCGAGTAGCCAGATCCGATATCATAGGATTAACCAAAATGGGGGCCAAGGTAACGGTTTCCGGGCCCCCCACCATGATACCGCCAGGTATCGAAGATTTCGGCGTCCAGGTGGTTCATGATCCGGCAGAAGCGGTCAAAGGGAAGGATGTGGTCATGATGCTTCGGATCCAGTTGGAAAGACAAAGCAAGGCCCTGTTCCCGGGTCTCAGAGAATACGCTGCTTTTTTCGGACTAAACCGGGAAGTCCTGAAACAGGCAAAAAAAGATGTGATCGTGATGCATCCCGGTCCAATAAACCGTGGCGTGGAAATCACTGATGATGTGGCAGACGGACCTAATTCGGTCATCCTTGACCAGGTGACCAACGGGGTTGCCGTGCGCATGGCGGTAATGTATCTGTTAATGGGAGGGTCAAAGGAGTGATAACGTGGATTCAGTCCGGTGTGGTAGTTGACCCGGTGAAAGGTGTTCAAGAAGAGCTTGATTTGATCATTGAAAAGGGCAAAATCAAAAAGATTTTGCCTTGGGGTGAATTTAGGGGAAAAGGTCCCCAATCGAGGATTATCAATGCATCCAATAGGTTGGTTGTCCCGGGTCTAATCGATATGCACGTTCATTTGAGGGAACCAGGTCATGAGTATAAAGAGACGATCGCCTCAGGGGGAAAGGCCGGGGCAAAGGGAGGTTTCACCGCTTTGGCATGCATGCCCAATACCGTGCCTCCGAATGATTGCCGGTCTGTGACGGAGTTTATCTTAGAGCAGGCCAGGCGGGCAGGGTTCTCGAGAATATATCCGATTGCTGCCATTACAATGGGACAGAAAGGGGCGACGCTTACCGAATTCGGGGACCTCAAAGAAGCGGGTGCCGTGGCCGTATCTGACGACGGATTTTCTGTGGCAAACAGTGAGTTGATGAGGAGGGCACTTGAATATGCCAACTATCACGGTCTGATGGTCATATCCCACTCAGAAGATCGTAATTTGTCAAATGGAGGCGTGATGCATGAGGGCGTTGTCTCAACCAGGATCGGCCTTCCGGGGATTCCTGCAGCGAGTGAGGAGATCATGGTTTTTCGGGAGGTATCCCTTTCCAATCTTACGGGTTGCCCGGTTCATATCGCACACGTGAGCACTGCGGGAGCAGTTGAATTAATCAGAAGGGCCAAGGAAAAAGGAATACCTGTTACAGCGGAAACAGCGCCCCACTATTTCAGTCTGGATCATAGTAAGGTTGTGGGATATGATACCAATTCAAAGATGAATCCCCCTTTAAGAACGCCGGACGACGTAGAGGCAATTAAAAAGGGTTTGAGCGAGGGTGTCATAGACTCTATTGCCACAGACCATGCCCCTCACAGTCCCCTTGAAAAGGAACTGGAGTTTGACAAGGCCGCCTTCGGAGTAATTGGGCTGGAGACGGCCTTGCCGCTTACGCTTGAGTTGGTGCGAAGCGGTGTACTGGAGTTGCCGGAGGCCATTGGCAAATTATCCCTAAATCCTGCTAAGATCCTCGGGACGCCGGGTGGACGTTTGGAGATAGGCGCGAGTGCCGATCTGGCCCTGATCGATCCGGAATATGAATATGAGTTGAGAGGGGAAGATATCCTTTCAAGAAGCAGGAATTCTCCCTTCATCGGAATGACCCTTAAAGGCAGGAATGAACTGACAATGGTTGGGGGAAAGATTGTCTGGGAAAAAGATGCCTGATATCCTCGTGGTCGATGATGAAAAAAGCATGCGCGAGTTTCTGGAGATCATGTTGACCCGGGAAGGTTACAACGTGACGCTTGCAGAAAATGGTGAGAATGCCTGCGAAGTCTTAGATAGAAAAAAATTTAATCTAATTATTACCGATATCAGAATGAAGGACATTGATGGTATCGGGGTCCTGAAAAAGGCAAAATCAGTGAATCCGGAAACGGTGATCGTTCTGATTTCGGCATTTGCCACTGCCGAGACTGCTGTTGAGGCCATGAGGGAAGGGGCTTACGACTACATTCCCAAACCCTTTAAGGTGAGGGAGTTCAAAAAGATTGTCAAACAGGCGATCAGTTCCACAAAACCGGCTGATTCAGGCGAGGAAGACTACCTGAATAGTCGTTATCACTTCGGTTATCTAATTGGGGAAAGCCCTCAGATGAAGAAGGTCTATGGCCTGATAAGGAGGGTTGCCGAGACAAAGACAAATATCCTTATTTCAGCGGACAGCGGGACAGGCAAAGAACTGGTAGCAAGGGCAATCCACCATTCAAGCGAGAGGCGAGAAAAGCCCTTTGTGATTATTAACTGTGCGGGAATTCCTGAAAACCTGATAGAAAGCGAGCTGTTCGGATATAAAAAGGGGGCCTTTACCGGTGCTACCCAGGACAAGGAGGGCCTGTTTGATGTGGCTGACGGGGGAACGGTTTTTTTAGATGAGGTGGGGGAACTTAGCCCCTCCATCCAGGTGAAGCTTTTAAGGGTGATTCAGGAGAGAACATTCACTGCCGTAGGAGGTACTGACGAGAAGAATGTTGACGTTCGATTCATATCCGCCACCAATAAAGACCTGGAAAAAGAGGTTATTAACAAGAATTTCAGGGAAGATCTCTATTTCAGGCTCAATGTTATAAACATTGCTCTCCCCCTGTTAAGGGAAAGAGACGGGGACCTGCCTTTATTAGCACAAAATTTTCTCGAGAAATACTCCCGTGAAATGGGTAAAGAGATCAGGAAGGTATCTGCCTATGCCATGGATATTCTTGGGCAGTATTCCTTTCCCGGCAATGTAAGGGAGCTGGAAAATATCATAGAGCGAAGCGTTGCCCTTGAGACATCCAATATTGTTTTGCCCGAAAGCCTCACCCTTTCCAATTTTAGACAAGGTTCGGATAAAGGAAGCAGACGACGGTCTGATTTGGGGCCGGAGGGCATTGAACTCGACGGGGTCATGGCCGACATTGAAAGGGACTATATTCTTAAGGCCATGGAACTGGCGTACGGATCCAGGCAAAGGGCTGCAGAGCTTTTGGGCATCAGTATGAGATCTTTGAGATATCGGTTGGACAAATTGGGGCTGTGATGAAAAGATCAAGGGAAGTATCTATATCCCGTGTCAGCTTTGATGGACTCCTAAAAAGTCGTCACCCAGCAGGCGAAAGCCGGGGTCCAGATTAGCCATAAGGCTTTGGAAATACTGGATTCCGGCTTTCGCCGGAATGACACTAAAAGGGGTTTGTTGATTTTTTACGAGTGCATTAATTTTACTTTTTATGCCTTTTTGCGCTCCTATCAAGACAAATAATTGACAAAAATTGGCACATATGTTACAAAAAATGTCAAAATATAAGCGGAGACAGTGAATAAAACCGGCGTATTTCATGACCACTGAAAAAAGACAATGTCTAACTCTTTGTAAAGAAAGAGGATTGTATCGCCGGATTGGGAAATTTGGCATTTTGGCATGGTATTTGTATATATAAAAGGCACAGTTTTCTTAAGAGAATAATTTGAGGAAAGGAGGTACAAATTCAGGTTTAGGTCGTATTTGGATTTTGATCATGATCAGAAACTAATAATTTCAGGAGGATAAAATGTTAACAAAATTGACCAACAAGAAGGAATCAGGTTTTACATTGATTGAGTTGATGATCGTTATCGCCATTATCGGCATTCTGGCGGCGATCGCCATCCCTCAGTTTTCCGCTTACAGGACAAGGTCCTATAACTCGGC
>JAFDDR010000072.1 GCA_019310785.1 Deltaproteobacteria bacterium | reverse complement strand
CACCCATAGATGTCATAAGAAAGAGTTTCTTTTAAAATTTGGCCGAGATAGGCGCCTTTGGATCAAATGGCTATTTGAAGCAAAAAAGAGGTATGGGCTGAGCATCTTGAATTATATGGTTACATCAAACCATATACATCTTATGGTCTCGGATAACGGAGAGAGAGATACGATCCCCAAATCTATACAATTAATAGCCGGTAGAACAGGACAAGAATATAATCAACGGAAAAGTCGAAAAGGAGCGTTTTTTGTGTAAACGTCAACCCAGTTAGAGGTTATTTCCATTTTACAACGGCTATTTGCATTTTGAGGCCGCCCAACCCGTCAGTCCACCTTCCGGTGTTTCGCTGCGCTTCACAGCAGAAGGTGACTTCAACCGTAAGAAAGGATAATGACATGAAAAAGACAATATTACTGCTTCTCCTCGCTCTCTTCACCCTCGCGTGCGTAGCAGCAGAAGAATCAGAAGCCAGGCTGCACTTCAACGTCAACGGTTTCTCGATAGCACCTCTCGAAGGGACAACGGACGCCGCGTCCTACCAGGCCGTCATGATGTTCTTGCCCGCATCCAAAACCTTTGCCCCCAACGTTGGCGTTATGATCCAACCGTACAACGGGACTATAAATGAGTATGCAGACTTGTCGAAGCAGCAGTTCAAGGGCCTCAAGTTCACTGTCCTGAGCGAGAAGATTACTCAGGCATCCGTAGTGTGGGAATACTCGGGCATGCTCAAAGGCCGCAATCTGCACTGGTATGCCAAGGCTGAACTTGGGGAAGGGAAAGTGTACCTTGTCACTGCGACGGCTACAGAATATCAATGGAAAACCCTGGCAGCTAAGCTGAAGGCCTGCGTTAACAGCTTCAAACAAGAGAAAGGCGAACAAGGCACTGCAGCGGGTGCCGACAAGCGGCGTCGTTGAGCGGTGAATTCAAGTTCAAAGTGCACCACTTAAGATAACTGGAGGACATGACAGGGTTTCTGGTTATATATCGGCACCATGCCCGGAACAGCAAGATTAGACATTCCCGGCCTCCTGCATCATATCATGATCTGAGGAATAGAGCGGCGTAAGATATTCAATGACAATAAAGATCGCGGGCTAAGGGGTTCGCCGTACCTACAGCAAACGATCAGGCATTGTAGAACGGTGCTTGGCAATATTCGCACATGCAAGAGAATGGACCGGTTTACCTTGCGTGGCCGGATCAAGGTAAATATACAATGGATGCTTTACTGTCTGGTCCATAATATTGAAAAGATTGCCAATTTCGGAAAAAGCTATGCCATTGCGTAAGGACAATCAGGGAACCAGGCCATATATCCGCTACAATCGCCTGATTAGCCATTCTGAAGGCATTTATTTTTGTTTCTGTGTGTTTTCAGGATACTTCTTCGCTCAGGGTAGAATATAATGTCTTAAAATAATTTTCGTGCTGCCAGAAAAACCATGCTGCAAAAAGGTTTTTCGACAGCCTCGTTCGGTCAACAACAAACGATAGGAGATAATAATGAAGGCAGAATTCACAGCAATCATAGAATCTGCACCTGAGGGAGGCTTTTGGGCTATCTGCCCGGAGGTGCCCGGCGCCAATGGACAGGGCGAGACGATAGAGGAAACCAAGGCTAATCTGCGACAGGCCATTGAGTTGATCTTGGAGGATCGCAAAGCTGATATTCTTCGGGGGTTACCAGATGACGCTATCCAGGATAAGGTGCTGATCGGATGAACCGACGAGACTTAGAGCGCAGATTGAGAATCGCGGGTTGTTACCTGAAAAGAGAAGGAGCCTCACATTCACTTTGGATCAATCCTAAGAACGGAGCGACAGAAGCTGTCCCCCGACACAATGAAGTCAAAGAACCATTGGCAAAAAAGATCTTGAAGAATCTGAATGCAGATTAAAAGACCGAACAAGATAAGGATTAGAACTGAGTCGAAGGCTCGGTTCTAATCCATGGTTCAAGAAGGCGCGGAGTGTATTTGTATATATAGGGGGAAAGAATAGATAATTTGAAATTAGCGAAGGTAAATTGGGCACCGGTGTTTCACTATCAAGGTTATTTTGCTTGACAAAAGACTAAAAGATAGTTTAGTATCGTGGCATCTTATGCTAAATTATCTTTTGGTATTATTATGAAAGATTCGCAACTAATAGAGGTCCTGGAATACTGGAATTTTTGGAGCCAGGACCGTCCTACCGGCATCTATCGAAAGCATTATGCTCAGGAGCTATATCATCAGAGGAAGCTCAAAGAGGCGTCCGTAGTAGCCGGTGTAAGGAGGGCCGGCAAGTCGACTATTCTTCTGCAGGTTTTAGAAAAACTGATTGATGAGGGAGTGCCGCGGAAAAATATCCTTTATGTAAATTTTGAGGAACCAACCTTTATCCCGTATTTGACGGTGGAGTTTTTACTGCGAATTCATGACCTTTATCTTGAGCGACTTAATCCCGAAGGACGGACATATGTTGTGTTGGACGAAGTTCAACTGGTGCCCGGATGGGAAAGATTTGTCCGCGGGCTGTACGATAGGGAAAAAGACGTAAAGTTCTATATAACCGGTTCATCATCGAAACTTCTGTCCAGAGAGTACGGCGCCTCTTTGACCGGAAGAATCGTTTCCAGTGAAGTATTCCCCTTGAGTTTTCAAGAGTTCCTGGTATTCAGAAACAGGGAAAACCTGATAGATAAATCACAGGGAAAAGGCTCCCCGGCCCTGCGCAACCTATTTAATCAATATATTCGTTTTGGTGGTTTCCCACAGGTGGTTTTGACGGAAGAAGAAAAAGACAAGATGCAAATCCTGAAAGATTATTACACCGCGGTTATTGAAAAGGATATTATTCAGCGATACAGGGTCCGGGATATAATGAAACTGAAGGAATTTTGCCTGAACTTATATGCCAATGTGGCAACATATTTTTCCGGATATCAGGCGGAAAAAAGGCAAAAAATCTCTCAGCCCACGGCCAACAAATTTCTGGAATACGCGCGTGAAGTCTTTTTAGTGCAAACAATTGATTATTTCTCCTACTCCTTTACCGAACAAAAGGCCAATCCGTATAAAGTCTATGCCATTGACCCCGGGCTATATAATGCCGTGTCCTTCCGATTCTCCGAAAACATCGGACGACTGTTTGAAAATGTGACCTACCTGGCCTTGAGGAGAAAAGGGGAAGATGTTTTTTATTGGAAAGGGAAAGGGGATGTTGATTTCCTTATAAGAAAGGGGACCAAAATAGATAAATTAATCAATGTCTGCTGGGATCTCAACCAGAACAACGAAAAAAGGGAATTATCCGGCCTGTGCGAAGCCATGGAAAAATTCAACGTTTCAAAGGCTGAGATCGTTGTAGGCGGATATGACGATCAAGCGACCATTAAAGGTAAAAAGGTAATGATAAGCAATTTCTTCAACTGGCTCAAAAAAGAGCAGTGAGGCACTGGTAAAAAGCCGTCACCCCGGACCCGCATCAAGTGCGGGATAAACTACAACCGGGCTTCAGGCCAGTCATAAGTTTCTAAAAGACTGGATTTCCCGCTGGTTTGTGCGGGGAATGACGCTAAAAGGGAATCCTTGACTTTTTACGAGTTCGTCAAAGTTTAGCCCTGTGATCGAAATACAATGTCTGGCCGTGGTTCAGATTCACAAGGCGGTCCGAGAGTCCCTGCTTTTCCAATTCACGTGCCAGGTCAATGGGCGGAAAATGGACAGGTTCATCTCCCAAACGGAAGGTCCCCCAGTGAACTATGAGCAGGTTCTCTGCGCGAAGTTCTTGAAATGCTTTTACCGTTTCAGCAGGGTTCATGTGACTGGATCCCATGAACCAGCGGGGTTCATAGGCCCCGAGGTTGAGTATTGCCAGGTCAATGGAAAATTCCTTTCCGATCTCACGAAAACCATCAAAATAGGCCGAGTCCCCGCCAATGAAGATTGTGGGTCCTCTGGCGGTCCTGATCAGAAATGATCCCCATAAAGACCGGTTCGGTCCTGTAAGGGGGTTACGCATGGTCCAGTGATTACAGGGGAGCAGCGTGATTTCCAGTTTTTCCTGTGTGTACGTATCAAACCAGTCCAATTGGGTCCTTTTATTCATTTCCAGGTCATCAAAGACTCCATCGTATCCGCGAGGTGTGATTACATGGGTGTCTTTCTCTAATGAAGCAAGGGAATGTTTGTCCAGATGGTCGTAATGACCATGGGTAATCAGGACGTGGTCAGGTTTGGGCATTTCTTTGATATCAAATTCAAAAGGAGTAAAGTCTTTGATAAACCAGAAGAGATCGAAAAACACGGGATCAACGAGCACATATCGGTCCAGGTCCTTGATCATCACACCGGCATGTTTTAGAAATGTAACCGACAGGCCGTTATGACGCCTGATCGGTCCCCAGTCTATTGATACCGGCATAATGGGCTCCTGATCATAATGAGTCCTGAAGCGATTTTCATGAAACAGTTTCCAGGAAAGGACCTTCCAGAACCTTCCGTGGGTTGTTTCGCTGAACGGGTTTACGAACCGGCCATTACCGTGATGAAGCTTCCTGCGCGCAATTTCCCTGAGATTGAGTCCTTTAAGCTGTGTGTTCATTGGCCCGATATTTTCCAACGCATTTCCGCTATTGGGGAATCCAATAGAGGGGAGAAGACCTAATGCAAAGGCGGCCTTGCTCCATTCAAAAAGTTTTTTTATAAACTGACGACGATACATGGTGTCCTGTCCAGGAAATTTCTTCATTTTAGTAATAAGAATATAAACATTCTTGAGAGACATGCCAATGGTTAAACACGAAATCAAGCATAAAAGGACCTATCCGCTTTTCCAGGCATGGGCGGCAGGTTCTCGTTAGGAGTGAAAGTTTTTTAGGCGGCCTTTTTATTATTGACATGACGGCATCTTGGAATATCATCTGGTTATATTGCTGAGCTATTGCATTCCGTCACTCCCGCGAAGGCGGGAGTCCAGTCAAAATCATTTCGTGGATTCCCGCCTTCGCGGGAATGATAGGGAAAATGACATATCGGTATGCAAGAAAGCTTCGAATGGCAAGGCATTTTTCAGTCAATTAGAACAGTAAAACCAAAAGGCAGAATAGGAGTCCTTGATGAGTGAGATTGACGAATGGGGTCGCGATCCTTCCGTACAGAAGATGCGCGGGGTGTTTTCGCGGATGGAGGCGGCCCAGCGGAAATTGCTTGAACAGGTGGGAATATCGTCTCTCGACATCAGACTCCGGCAGGCGCGGGAGAAGGCAAGGGGTCTTTTCGAGCGGACATGGTCTCATGCAGCCACTCAGGACTTGGATATGGGTGATGATGCAGTGGCAGGGCTTTACTCATATTGTCTTGCATGGGCCCTGGGTCATGCGGGCATTGAGGTCCCCGGAAAGTTTTTGTCCGATGATAAACGACTGAGAGATTTAATAACAGACCTCGAAAATTTTAGCTGATATTGGGATAATATTTTGGACAAAAGGTTGCGTTTCCAACTCAAGATTTGGGTTCAAGGTTCAGGGTTCACCGTTTAGGGGTTAAAACCTTTGAACCGTTGAACCCTGAACCTCATAACCCAGACCGACCTGATGTCCGATTTTTGAGCAATGTCCTAAAAACTATGGGCATTGCAGTCACTAAATAAATAGTTTTTACGAGGTCTGTATAAAGGAGATATTATCATGATCCGGCTAAGGTTGTTCGGTCGTTGCCGAATCTATCATGACCCCGTAACCCCGGTACTTAAGGCCCCGGCGCAGATCGGTTGGGATGCATGGTTTAGAAGCATAGACCTGGTGACCCCGAGGAGGTTGAAGGGCAAAGAGTTGCTTCTCAGGACAAGAGGCTGGTGGACGGTGGAACCGCCGGAAATTGCCGAAGTTGTTGAACAGCACGGAAAGCTTGTAGTTGGCGAAAAAGGTGAGCTTATGGTGGAGTTCGAAGATGAGAAATCTGTGGAAACACTTTCTGAGGCATTGCTGGAACACTTCGAAGACAAGGTGCTTCTTGCTCCGTGAAAGAGACCTTTGAAAAAGGAGGAAAACATGTTTGCGAATGAAAAGGAAGAGAATGAAATATTGAATCTGCTTGAAGGCTGGACAACGGACCCACAAAACTTGAAAAGCGCTTTTGTCAAACTTAGAGACCAGATTGCAGAAAAGGAGGGTGCGATCCTCAGCTTTAATTCACGACCCGGGGTGAGTCATTCTTTAAGGGCAACCGTGGATACTCAGGGTGAGAAGAAGTGGCCCCTGTTTGTCATGGCGGATATCATAGATGATGATCCTGAAAACAGATGGCTCTCAATATGCTTTTACGGGGACATGATTACAGATCCGGATGAGGAGGGGGACCTCGTTCCCGAAGGTCTGCTTGGAGAAGACGGCTACTGCTTTGATCTCATCGAATATGACGAATCAATGATTTCATATATAGGGCAGAGAATTGACGAGGCCTATGCCTCCTACGCAAAATGAGGTCGAAGCTCATGTAAATACCTTGATCATCATAGGTAGGGCCACAAATGTCCCTATGGAACTTCCAATATTTGTAAATACAACCACCAACAAGATCTTTGTGATCTTGTTGGTCCAGAATCCCCTTGCGGATACGATGTCATCAGGCAGACTCTCAAAATCCTTTACCTTGGGTGTTCCTATGAGGGTCTCCACGAGTCCGGATACCCAGCCCGCCGCTATCATCGGATTGAGGGATGTGAGGGGAGCGGCCGCAATCGCAGATAGAACCGTCAGCGGATGACCCAATGCAATTGCAGCGCCAAGGCCTGCAAAAACTGCATTGGCCAGGACCCACCATTTGATCATGTGGACACCGCCGGAGCTTCCTGCGAAAAAAAACCCGGCAACAATCAGACCGATAATGAGGGCGGGTATACCCCATTTCAAGATACCGGAAAGCCTGCCCTTGGGAGGCATCTGATCCAGAGCATCCATGTCTATTTCCTCATTCAGGTATTTCTGAATTCCGGGAACATGTCCGGCCCCCACTACTGCCACAATTCTTTTGCCCGGCGCAGTCCTTATTTTATGGACAAGGTACTGGTCCCTTTCGTCAATCAGGATATGCTGCAGTTCGGGAAGCTTCTGGCCGATTTCCGAGAGAAGGGTTTCAAGGACATCCTTCTTCTTCATTTTTTCGATGTCTTCTTCCGTGATATCGTCAATCCCTCCTCCCATGGAAGCAACAAACTGGGCCAGCAATTTTATCTTGGTCCAAAGCCCCATGAGACGCCAGGTCCTGGATAGCGTAATACGTATGTTACGGTCGGCCAAATGTACGTGGGCATCAACCGACTTTGCAGCTTCTATGGCCCGAAGCATTTCCTCGCCGGGTTTTATGCCTAATTTCTGCCCGATCTTTTTCTGGAAAGAGGCCAACATGAGATTTGAAAGGAGTAAAAAGGCCTTTTTTTCTTTGATCACCTTGATGAGATCGGTATCCTGCCATTTATTTTTTTGTGTGAGAGCCTGGTATCTTGACTCACAGAGCTCAATTGCTACTGTATCAGGCTTTTCTTCTTCAATGACCCGGGCCACAAGATCGGCGCTTTCCTTTGACACATGGGCAGTGCCGAGAAGTATTATTTCTTTGTCTTTAAATGCCAGTCGATGTTTATTGTCGTTGTTAGTCATGGATCTTCGGTGTATACTCCATTTGAATTTAATATCGAAATTTAAATACCCTACGTAGGGCGGGCCACTGTGCCCGCCGGCATGAGTGCATCAAAAGATGGTTTCGGCCCTTTTTTGGCGGAGCGTATTTACCGGTGTTAAAAGGCAATGACAGCTCAAGAATCGAACCAAACGAGGTTTGTGGGTATTATCATAATAAGAGATAGTTTCCAAGGGGTTTATTCTTACATTGAAAATCTAGTCCGCTAAGCCGGGTCAGAGCTGGATGACTCCGCCTTGGAGTTTTTTGTCTAAAAATACAAATTCCAAGCACCAAATTACAAATAAATCTCAAACTCCAATATTCAATGACCAAAACCTTCCAGGACAAGACATTGTTTGGATTTTCGAATTTTGGTTATTGGAATTTTTTTGTTATTTGTGGTTTGATATTTGGAATTTCAATAAACCAATGAAATTCCAATAAAGCAAATCTTCTATAGGGATAACCAAAGCCGAGCCCTCTGGACCCTAATATTTATTAAAGGGGGGATGGGGGGATTTTAAAGGCAGGAGAAGACAATATCATGAACAACCAAAGGACGGATATGCAGAGGCTCCAGGGCAAGTTGTGTGTGGCCCTTTATGAAAAATTAGGGGTCCGGGTATTGCCTGTTATAAGGAAAGTTTACGGTAAATACGGGTTTGAAGTGGGGCTGGGTCTCAAGGAAAAATGGAAGCCGGGCGGTCTTGATGAGGCCGTAAAGGCATTTGTGGAGATGTGCAACGTCAATGGCCTTCCCTCGGAAGTGGAAATGCAGGACGGCGTTGCCTATTGGACAGGATATAGCTGTCCTTTTGGCATCGAAAATACGTATAGACCGGTTTGCGAAGCATTGATGGCAATGGACAGGGAAATGTTCAGGGCGGTTTTAGGCGTGAAAAAAGGCAGAATGGAATTTACAATCGATAAATGCCTTGCAGCAGGAGATGACTGCTGTGAGGGGGCCTTCAGGTTGTTGTAGATGGACGAAGAAAGAAAGGATTGGATACAAGGGCTTCTTACGGATGGCGTTCGTGAAGGGGTCTATCCGGGGGCAGTGCTCCTTGTGGCCCAGGGGGGCGGGATTGCGATATTTGAAGAAGTTGGCAATCGTTCCTTAAGCCCTCAGGCTGCTTCCATGACCAGGGGGACTATTTTTGATCTGGCATCACTGACCAAGCCTCTAAGTACCACGCTTGCAATCATGAAGTTGATAGATGAAGGAGAGATAGATCTTGATCAAACACTCGAGAGTCTCCTGTCCCGTGACATGCCAAAAGATAAGAGAATACTGACACCCCGCCTGCTCTTGAACCACTGTGCAGGTTTTGTTGACTGGAAACCTTTTTATTTAGAGCTTGAGCGCCTTGAAGTCGAGAATAGAAAAGAGTCATTGAGAGAGCTACTGCTAAATATGCCGTTGGTTTATCGTCCGGGAGATGAGACACTCTATAGCGATCTCGGGTTTATGATCTTAGAGTGGGTTATTGAGGAAAGGGCAGGGATGTCTTTGCCTGAGTATCTTGAAAAATATTTTTACGCTCCCCTGTTACTGAAAAATACCTTTTTCAGCACCAGTGTTCCACACGCGGGATTCATGGAAGATCAATTCGCCGCCACAGAAGACTGCCCCTGGCGCAAGAAAATTGTTTCGGGCTATGTGCATGATGAGAACGCATACGCTCTTGGCGGTTATTCGGGCCATGCGGGATTATTCGGTACGGCAGAAGATGTGTATGCCCTGGTTAACCTCTTGAGAGGACATTATCATGGAGAGAGGGGGGATTATCTAAAGCGGGAAACGGTCAGGGAATTTTTTACTCGTCAGGACCTTGTAAAAGGGAGCACCTGGGCCTTAGGATGGGATACGCCGTCCCCTGAAGGTTCCAGTTCGGGTAAGTATTTTTCAGCCAACAGCGTAGGACACCTTGGCTTTACCGGCACATCCGTGTGGATGGACCTTGACAGGGACATCATTGTCATTTTCCTTACGAACCGTGTGCATCCCACCCGAAACAATGAAAAAATCAAGGCCTTCAGGCCCAGGATCCATGACCTGGTTATGGAAGAATTGGGAAAGGCAATTCAAAAATGACTATTGAAGATTGCATATTGATGATTGCGAGGCGATCGAAGAAAGCCGATGCAATCTCTTTGGTAATTTTTCCAGGACGTTGTATATAGATATAGCCATTTGCCAATAACTGAAGGGGAATATCATGGCGGAGATAAGAAGCACGCTTGACATCGTCATGGAGAAGACCAAAGGTCTGGCCATGACCGATGGGGAAAAAAGGGAATTAATTTCGACCTCTCCCTTTTCTGTTTTTTTTAGGTTTTGCGGATTTATCATCGCTCTCTTTGAAGGCATCCCGAAGTAGTCTGGATTGTCGATTGTATGCCTCACGGGGATTCCCCGGGTCTTTCATCAGTGATATCTCCTGGGTGATGAGACGAGCGATATTCAGTATGTGAGCCTCTTTTTTCTTAGACTCCCGCCTGTACAAGGGGTGATCCCTATTGATATAGATGATCGTTCCTTCGGTCATGCACTCCGGCCCATTGTCTCCAAGGTGATCCAGGCAGCAGGTCACCCCGGCGTCGCCGAACTTGAGCCTTTTCACCACCGCGTTCGGGGTTGCGATCTTGAGAGAAGGTTTTTTCCCTTTTTTGGGTTTTTCGCTGCCTGCCTCTGATGAAGTATCAACCTCATCTGAATCAGATGAAGGAACATCTCCTATGTCTTCTACATGAACCCCGCTTTCTTCTCTTTCTTTGGGAGTCGTTTCTACACCCGTTTCCCCCGTACCTCGCGTTCCTTCTTCTGCTAAAGGAACAACGCCGAATGGGGAAAACTCCGGGTTCTGCAATAGGGCCTGGTGTACGCGCTGCAAGGCTTCTTTAAGGGCGCGGCTAACCTTTCTGTTTTCGCCCTCAGAGGCCAATTGATTGTAAGCCCTGCGGACCTCGGCAATGGTTTTCTCCATGGCCTTGAGAAATGATTTGTATTCAGGGGAATCCTCTATAAATCCCGATCGGTCACTCGTCAGGGGGAGGAAGTCGGCATTGATCTCCCCCCTGATGCGTGTTGCTGCTTTTCCCCAGGAAGCCATCTCGAATAGCTCTCGCCGGACAGTCACACCCTTTACCTTAATCTCGATACCCATGTCCTCCTTTGAGGCGCGATAAGCAGGGAGGATAACGATTTCTCCGTGTATAATGCCGTATTTTGTACCGTCCATAACCGGAATGCGGTTTCCTGTCAGTGTCCTGGCAATTACCCTGTAGCCATTTACGTACACGGAAAAATCCTTAGCGCGAATGGGAACACCCTCGGCAATTTTCTGCGTTACATCCTCCGGCTTAAAGGCCCTTTTAAGATCCACAAGGCGAACGGTCGTTCCATCCCCTCTTTTGGCATCCCGATCCAGGAGAGTAAGGGGGATTTTCCATGAGTCGCCCTCCTCAATCCAGCGGACCTTGTCGAAGACTACCCGGGCCGCGAAATCTTCTTTCTGCGTGGTGACCTCAAAGCGAGAAGCAGCGGCCAGACTCGCAAACTTGCCGATGCCGAACTGGCCGATCCTGTCTCGCCTAAATCTGGGGGATTTAGGATTTATAAGCTTTTCATCGGACCCGACACTGAAGTACTGCTTGAGTCCCTCGATATCCATCCCCTCACCGTTATCTGCGACAATGATCTCTTTGTCTGATACAGTCACGTCCACACGCGTCGCGTCAGCGTCGTAACCATTATTGACCAGCTCCCTGATCAGCTCTATGCTCTGTTCGTAAAGCCGCTCACCGATGGTGATAAGATGGCTCTTATCAACGGTGATTGTGAGAAAGGATGCCTCATTTGACATGGCTTAGAACTCCTTAAGATAAAGTTAAGGACTGATCTCCAACACAGTCTTCCGGGTCAATGTCTAAAATCAGTGCAATGGCCTGTTTGATGAAAGCCATATCATCTTTTGAAATGTCCCCGATTTTTTCTGTAACCCTCTTATGACTGACGGCCCTGATCTGAAAACAATCAACAACTGACTTCTTTTTAAGTCCACTGATTGAGTTGGGTTCCAGACAGACGAAAAACGGGTTTTTGTCCCATTGGGAATTCCATCCGGTGATGGGAACAACAATAGCAAGGTTTAGATTTTTTTGATGTCCGGCGTTCAGGATTACGACAGGTCGTTTCTTCTTAATTTCATCTCCTATGGTTGGATCAAGATTCACCCAGTAGATCTCACCTGTTTTCAAAATCATCACCTTCCAAAGATTCAAAGAGGTTGTCATGCGATGCCTTCCCGATCATCTCCATCGCGGTTGTCCTTTTCATCTCGCGAAGCCTTTTGCGATCTACCTTTATCTTGGCCTGGATCGCCTCTCGCATATATTGGCTCAGGCTTCTGTAATTTAGTTTCTTATGAATTCTCTTGATGAATTCATAATCACTTTTGTCAATCTGAATTTTTGTTTGAGTCAGCATATCTTTTCTTCCCTTTTTTGAATCTGCCACAGATGTTATTTAAAAGCGTTAAGCAATCTTGATGATCTCGTAAAAAGTCTCCAAGGCCGTCACTCCCGCGAAGGCGGGAGTCCAGAAGTGATTGATTTTCCTGGATTCCCGCCTTCGCGGGAATGACGAAAACGGATACTTTCTGACTTTTTACGAGTTTGTCAATCTTGATGGACTCGTAAAAAGCCGTTTTCAATAAGCCTGTCATTTCGACCATAGGGAGAAATCTTATATTTTCAATTGGTTACACGTTAAAGATTTCTCGCTTCGCTCGAAATGACAAATGGGAGGGACCTTTTACAAGATAGTCAATTTCAATATTCATACCAAAATATAAACCCAAATTCAAGGGATATTTTTTAGGGACATTTTATGGATAGATAATCGCTCCACCCTATGTCTAATTTCTCTTATAAGCCGAATCATGATCCGGGTGCAAAGAAAGTAACCTCAACCATTGACCATCCCGATAGGCGACCGCCCTGAAACCCGTGCCAATCCGCAAGCTGTAAAGACGCTTCCCGTTGGGGCCAGTGCGCGAATACACAAGTTCCCACTTAAGGCCTTGATCCTGGTATACCTGGTTCCAGATCATGTTTGACAGCTTGCGTAAGGTTTTGAGCACACTCAGTTGTTTCTCTTTTGCAAGATCAAATAGCTGTTTCTGGAACACCGGATTATTCAGATCCAGTTTAAGCGCCTGGCTCATTCTTCAATTGTTCCTCAAGATGATTCAGATCGGTCTTGTTCCTCAAGATGATTCAGATCGGTCTCTTTTGGCGGGTTCTGTTTGGCCCAGGCAATAGCCTTATCAATGTCATTAGAAACATGAGGCTGATGCATCCATTTTTCATTGTCAGGTATGAATTGCCCTGTTTTGATAATCCAAACGCCCTCATCCATTTTTTCTATTAAAACATTCCTGCCCGCATATTCTTTTCCAAGAGATATCTGTCCGCTACTCCCAATTTGCTTTATTAAAGCCAACGCAATCACCTGCCTTTCACATCATGTCATGTGTTGAGAAATAACTATGGCATGAAAGCATGATATTTGTCAACAGAATATAAAATTGTGAAGCGATTTTATTGTATGTAATCTTTTACCACAAAGTGGCAAAGAATTATCCATAAAAGTGGTATTTTTTTACACATATTTTTCGTGGGTTTCGGGGAGACAACTATTTGAAAATACAGGGAAATAAAATTCATGCACAGTGGGAGTTCTGGCACAGGGTTTGCTAATATTACTTCCATATTCACAAATTTTTTCAATCATTTAAACAAACCCAAAAATCAGGAGGATCGCCCATGGAGAAAAATCTCAAATGCTGCCCGCCTTGCTCCTGACAGGAGTTGGTGTGTCCTGTTGGGAGCGGGAAGGAAAGGCCCAAGAAAGCTAACCCTGTCGTATGACAGGGAGTTGAGGGCAAGGCTTTACAGATTGAATCGGGCTCAGCCATTCAAACAGGAAATGTTTTTGTGGTTTTATTTCATTTTTTAAAACAATTAAGGAGGGAATATCATGAGACATCTTATTTTGTGCGTTCTGTTAGTGATCGTTGTTTGTTTTGCAATTTCAAATGTTCAAGCAACAACTTTTGTTTATGACACTGGAGAAGTTGCCATGAATGGCACTAATCCGAACCACGGAGATAATATTATTACGGGGGGGGGTGGTCATATGGACATGCTCCAAATGGGGGCCATTATGGAATCTATAGTAATGATGCTGCATATGAAGGCGATTTAGGAATAGAAGAACTCTATGGGCATGGTACAAATATGAGGAGTCCAACATTTACTTTATCCGACTATCTCATGGGAGCCTGTTGCTGATGCCGATTATTACAGGGTTTATATTTATCCATTAGATGACACCGGATATCCCATATATTTCGAGATACAATATTATTCAGACAACTTCATTGATCAATATTCCTTCACATATACCGGGGATCTTTTCGAGGATGGAGGGGAATATGCCCTTTTTATTCAAGCAAGACAGTTTCCCGCTGACCCAAGCTGTGATTGGATGAGCA
>JAFDDR010000272.1 GCA_019310785.1 Deltaproteobacteria bacterium | reverse complement strand
TGTGTAGATTACATAAAAGACCAGGGAGAAGACAACAATGCCCAGACGGTCACCAATTTTTTGCGGTTCGATTTTGTAGTAGTTGTAGGACGACTCTACGGCCTTCTTGACCACCAAAGCAATGACCTTGGCCTCTTTGAATAATTTCTGCTTTTTCAAATCTTTATCCATTGCCTTGGCGGCCTCCCACCAGTTAAAAAGGACCCGCCTTTCGTCATAGCCGTATTTTTTAGAGACCTTCTGTCCCTCATTTTTGTACATGGCGTCCGAATCGGCAAGACAATTTTCAAGGACCTTGCCCAGGTCTCCGGTGACTTTTAGTTCAGCCCCTTTAACGGTGACATTAGCTCCACCGGCCTCAAAAAGCGGGGCCGTCTGTTGAGCCTGGGCTTTGTTCGTCATGGCCAGGGTCACGCTTATGGATTTTCCCTTAAACATATCTGTTTGTTCCTTAACCTTCGGAATATAGTAGGCCGAGCCCTTGGATATGGAGTTGTACAGGGCGTCCAAGTATTCCAGACCGTTCTGGCCCTCGAAAACAGGGGAAAATATGATGATAAGGACGACGACAAACGCCGCTAACATTCCCACGCCGCC
Source organism: Deltaproteobacteria bacterium (assembly GCA_019310785.1). Classification (GTDB taxonomy): domain Bacteria; phylum Desulfobacterota; class DSM-4660; order Desulfatiglandales; family Desulfatiglandaceae; genus JAIOSR01. The sequence goes on along the minus strand of JAFDDR010000272.1, from coordinate 6,372 downwards.
ATAGAACTCTTTTTTCTGTGCAATCATGATATCGCCTCCTCTCCCTTAAGGACTCCTATATTTTTCAAGAAGGTTCCAATCACCCAGACGCTGAATCCGGCGATTACAATAAAAAAGGCCCAGACCCCGATGGTTTCCAGGACGGCGCCGGTCTGTTTGGATATGGGAATGACATCCATTTCGCCCAATTTGGCCGGCAGCGCAAAGATACGGTTGACGAAACCTGCCAGGACCGCCATGGCGTAAAAGCCGCGTATCGTGATACCCTTTACCACCTTTGTGACCATGGCACCGATCTGGATGCCGACCAATGATCCCAAAAGCATACCCATGGCTAATGTATAGAATATAAAGCCGAAGATGGCGTACTGGCTTATTGCTGCGTAGCCTGCCGTGAATATGATCTGGAAGATATCAGTCCCTACCGTGGTCATGGAAGAGACACCTAACATATAGACGAAAATAGGGAAGGTCAGAAAACCGCCGCCAACCCCCATAATACCTGCCGCAAGCCCGACAAGCGCGCCGCTGAGCACCAGGAACAACCAGGAAATGCTCCGACCACCAGGGGTGAAGTCATAATCAAATTTTACCATTGGGGGAATCTTCATGGCCTGGAGCTTTTTCGGCAGATTTCCCATGTCCGCTCCTTCATCTTTTCCGCCGTGCGCGTCCCCGCCGCCATGGGGCGCATCGACACCCTTTTCAGCCTTCCTCGCCCTGAGAAAGTCGGTCATGGCATAAATCCCTAAGAAACCCAACATAAGGGAGTAAACGGTAGTAATAAAGGCGTCACTCAGCACGGGATTGATCTCATAAAGGACGCGATTAATAAGTCCGCCTGCTGTCGCTCCTATGATGGCACCGATCAGGAAGACCAGGGCTAAGGGTACAGAGACATTTCCTAATTTCCGGTGGATCACGCTCCCCATTATGGCCTTGGCAAAGATGTGAAACAAATCCGTACCCACGGCCAGAATACCTTTGATGCCTGCACTCATCAGGGCCGGGGCGATGATAAACCCCCCGCCCGCGCCGATACAGCCGGTAATCAGGCCTGCACCAAGGCCGATAAGGATGGAGACGATAAATATCCCTGTAGAATAAAAGGCCGGGCTGTAGGCCTTTTTACCGCCTAACAATTCGGGCAGGGCGCCGCCGATCTGCTCGGCAAAGGCAATGCCCCCCAATATTATGGGAACGGTAAGAAGGCCGAGTATGATCATCCGCTTTTTGTCACGAAATATATTGTTGGACATGGCAAGTTCCCACTTTGCGTGGGCCCTTGCACCCATCATCATAAATTCTCCCCATTGTCTAAAGAAATTCATTTTGATTCGGCTCCTTATCAGTTAGAGTTTTCCATGTGACATCCGGCCAGAACCTCCACCATGATCAATTCTTATTGATTTAATCACCCCCTTAATATTTTCTTTTCGTGAATTGCCATTTTTTTGTAAGCATCCTGAACCTTGTATAAAAGCTCATCGATATCTACGGGCTTCATAAGGTAGTCAAAAGCCCCTAATTCCATCCCTTTTATGCCTACCTCCATGCTTGCATGACCGGTCAGCATGATCACTTCGATCAACGGATAACGGTTTTTAATTTTTCTCAGCGTTTCAATGCCGTCCATTCCGGGCATCTTTACATCCAGGACCACCACATCTGCAGATTTGTCATCCAGGAATTTGAGCGCATCCTCTCCGCTGCCGACCCCGGAAACACTCACTCCCCGCTTTTTCATGCGCTTCATCAGTGTCTCTAAAAAATCGATTTCATCGTCAACGAAAAGGATCTTAAATGCATCCACTTCTTTTACCTCCCTTTGGCTATGGCCTCATGAATTTTTTCAATAAGGTCTTCAAGTTCACAAGGTTTTGTCAGATAATCGAATGCACCGAATTCAATTCCTTCCTTGGCTGCCTGCTCCGAACCATGGCCCGTGAGCATGATCACGGCCATTTCAGGGTATGCTTTTCTGAATATTTTAAGGACCTCAATTCCGTCCATGTCTTCCATCTTAAGGTCAAGAACCGCCACGTCAAAATCCTGCTTTCTAATAATCTGAACGGCCTCGATGCCAGTGTAAACCGGGGTTACATCCATATTCCTCTTGTTAAGTCTTTTGGTGAGGATATTTGCAAACCCTTTTTCATCGTCTACAAGAAGGACCTTGATATTGTCATTCTGAACGTTTTCCTTTTCGGGCATGATATTTCCCCTATGCGTACCGGCCTGCACCATCCTTTTTCACCTGCGCTTCAATGATCCTGTTTTCATGCCGCCTCTTTCTCGCAGTCGCTTCCTTTACCTTTGAAACAAGCAGATCCATATCACATGGCTTCATAAGGTAATCAAAGGCGCCCAATCTCATCCCTTCAATGGCTGTTTCCACTGTGGCATGGGCCGTGAGCATGATCACCTCCACGAGGGGGGATCTCCTTTTGATCTCCCCCAGGGCTTCGATTCCGTCCATGCCGGGCATTTTGACATCGAGAATAACGACCTCAATGCTCCGATTCTTTTCAAGCGTATCTAATGCCTCCTGCCCGCTAAAGGCGGATGTGATATTTAAATCTCTTCTGAACAGACGCAAGAAGCACGTTTGCTATAGCCATATGCTATTCTCCTACCAAAAAAATCTAAGCGCTCGATGCAGTATCCTCAGTTCCGGCCGAATCCTTGCTTTTCGTTTCCTTATCTTCCGGTAGGGGAATAGTGACCCGAAAGGTAGTCCCCTTACCTAAAGTGCTGCGGACTTCAATTTCGCCTCCCATTTTCTTTATAATACCATAACAGATAGACAACCCCAAACCCGAGCCTTTTCCAACCGGTTTTGTCGTAAAAAAAGGGTCAAATATTCGCGCGATATTGGCCTCAGGTATCCCCGGGCCGTTATCCTCCACTTCAACAACGACAAGGTTATCCTCGGCCTGGCTTGATATGTTCAGGGTGCCGCCCTTCTTTTCCATGGCATCAAGTGCATTATTAATCAGGTTGAGAAAGACCTGCTGCAACTCCGTCTGAGAGACCTTCAGCGCGGGCAGGTCCGGTTGAATATCATTATTGATCGTCACGTTGGCATATTTTGCCTTTTGGGAGGAGAGCGCGACCAATTCCTCAATCAGGTCATCGACCCGGACATCCTGGATCCGCGAGTCCGTCTTTCTTGCAAAACTGAGCAGCTTGTGGGTGATCTCTTTACACCGTCTGCCCTGGGTCCGGATCTGCTCTAATGCCCTTGCGAATTCAGTCAGATTTTCGCTCTCCTGGAACTCTTCCTCTTCCAGTAAATCTCCGATCCACCCTGCTTCTTCGACCATGATAGCAACCGGATTGTTTATTTCATGGGCTATTCCGGCCGCCAATTCTCCCACGGATGCCAATTTGCCGGTTTCCACGATCTGCTCATTCATTACCTCCTTTTCCTTGTCTGCATCCGCAATCCTGCCGACCATCCGGTTGGTCAGAAAAAATGCCATAGTGGTAATGGCGAGACCCCCTAACACGATAATGACAATGGCCACCTTCATTGCATTTCGGAAATCAGCAAAGGCATCCGAGGTCCTTTGCCTGAAGACAAGAAACCAGTCACCGTCTTTCAAAGAGGCTGTGACGTATAGGTTTTTGTTCCCGGATTCATCTGCCTTTTCCGTAATGCATATCCTGTCTTGAATATTCTTCCCTGTCTCCACAAAATCAGCACAAGGCCCTTTGTCCGGCAACACATTAATGAGCGTCTTTGTCTGGAATTCCCCTTTTCTATTCAAGATAAACGCAAATCCGGTCTCTCCGATGCGAATGTTCTGAACAAGATCGTTAAAGGCCACAAAATTGATGGTCGCTCTCAATATCCATGGCACTCCATTGGAATTTTCTCTTACCGCTATAATAAAATGAGGGAGCCCGCGAAGACCTAAAAAAACATCACTGATGACGTACCTTTCTTCCTTAGCCTTTTGAAACCAGTCCGCCTCGGAATACAGGGCCTTACCTAATTTGAACGGCCCGGCATAAGCCACCTGCACTCCATTGCCTTTGATTACCCCTAAATCCACAAAAACCGGGCCGAATTCTGTTTGCAGGCTTTCCAACCGGTCCAGCAGGAAAGATTCATCACTCAGTTCCTCAAGAGTAAAGGTGTCTGCCATAAACCGGATATCAGCCAGTTTTTCCTTTAAGAAGTTATCAATACCTCTTTTGTGTTTTTTAACTAAGGTTTCGAGGTGGGCGTAGACCTTTTCCCGGTAAGACATCCTGAACTGGTAGAGGAGAAGGGCGCTGACCAAGATCATTGGTGTAATAGAGACAATGATAACGGTCAGGAGCATATTTCTTCTCAGCGAATGGTGGTAATTTGCATTTTTTTGCTCACTTTGATCATCCATATCAAGATTCCCGTGGTACTGATTATTTTATTTTTACTAAGAAATTTATTTGTTTTAGGCAGGTAGTGGTCTATTCCGAGATATTCGTGCGTTTGGGATTAGACTTGTGGAGCACCTCAAACACCACTTTCTTGAGTGTTTCAATGCTACTTCCCTTCTTTTCTACAAACACGGCAGTACTTAAAACAACAGGGTAGTTAGCATAGTCTGAGAGAAAAGTGTGAACCACGACCGGCAATGTCGGAATTCGGTCCTCAATGCTGTCTAATATAGGCATTTCGCCAGCATCCGGCAAATCAAGGTCTAAGATCAGGAGGTCGAGTGGTTCGTGGTCATACACTTGTTCCAGGACTTCCCGGCCATTTTTCGCCAGCCGGACCCTGTAGCCTTCCGCCATCATCTCACGCTTTAAGAGTTCTCTCACATGGCGATTTCGATCCGCTATTAATATTGTGAATTCCTTTTCCAAAAAAATTGCCTTTTTATACAAAAATAGGATCAAAAGAGCAAGCCCTAAGAACCGGAAGGCAGGCCTGACGCTCCTCCGAACAAGATCCTCTCCATCCCTTTCCTGCCGTGGGTGCCGATGACAATCAGGTCAATTTTTTCTGATTCCACGTAGTTGAGGATTTCTTCAGCCGCATCTCCAAGCACGACCCTGGTCTTATAGTCCGAATAAGCCTGGAAATTCTTGTTTGCGAACTCCTCCATCTTTGTCTCCGCACCCCTGATGACTTCATTCTCAAAGTCCTCGATGGATACCTGTGCCACGTTAAGGCTCGCCAGGTGTTCAAGCCGGCGTGCGACAAAAAGCAAATGGATTTCCGCGGAAAATTTTTGGGCTACCGTAAGTGCCCAGGGAGCTATTTTCGGGGAGACGTCTGAAAAATCGATTGGGAACAAGAGCTTTTTAAATTTAGTCATAATAACCCTCCCTTTCAATTTTGTTGTTGGATGTTATCCTGTCACCTCCAACACCTTTGAAATGGATATATGGAACGTCGTTCCTTTCTGAGTGGCAGTTTCCACCCATACCCGACCCTGATGGCTTTTTGCAATTTCCTTTACAATCGCAAGTCCCAGGCCGGAACCCTCCGTCCCCCATCATCCATGAGGTATATTCTTCCGGCCTCCAGGTCAAAATATTTCAGCACCTTGGACAGCGCCCCATTAAGAAGCCTCCCCGGGTCCATGCGTGAGGCCAGAAAATTGCTCATTTCAAGGAGAACAGATAGTTCCCTGTTTCTTTGCTTGAGTTTTGACCGGCTGAATTTGACGGATATGTATTCCCTATCAAATAGCATTTTCTGATCTCTTCAGCTCACCACCCAGACCACTTTTTCCCGGCCCATCTGAACGACCTTGTTGCTGACCCTTCCGATAAAAAAGTCGTCGCTCGCTTTGGATACCCCTTTTCTCCCAACCACAATAGTGCAATAGCCACCATCTTCCGCTTCATGCACGATTGCACCGGCCCGGCTCAATACGCCCGTGATGATTTTTGTGCTTATCCGGCTCGGTTTAAAACCCGAGTGAGTCAAATGGCTTTTGGCCATATTAAACACGGGATTTATCCTTTTGCTGGCCTTTTCGACGGTCTCCCTTTCCTCACCCCTTATCACATGGGTCAGGGTCACATTGCAATCGCAGCCGGATAATGTGGCAGCCGGATAATGTGGTACCCACATAATCCACGATGCGTGCGGATGCTTCAGAGCTATCAAGGGCCAAAAGAATTTTCATGGGAGGCTGGCATCTGCCGACCACAAAGAGGGGAACAAACTCTAATTTCTCAAGGAGTCTGGTTGCAACACCGCCAAGGACAAGGTCCTTTAATTTGCTCATCCCTTTTCTACCAATTGCCACCGCATCATACCCGCGTTTGGCCTCCTGTATAATATCCCTGCAAACACCTTTCTTTTGTTCCTGTATTTTTACTGTCACGGCATCCTTGGGAAAACCGGCATCTATAAGTTTTTGC
>JAFDDR010000271.1 GCA_019310785.1 Deltaproteobacteria bacterium | reverse complement strand
TTATCTTGAATTTGGTTCCCTCCGGCCTGGGTAAAAGCAGAACCACTATACCGAGTGCAAATGCCAGGCAGAGCTGGAATCCTTTGGTTTTAAAGAACATTTTTCCTCCTTTTAGTCCTTATTCAGTTCGCATCCGTCCGAAAACGCCAAGCGTACTGAGTGTCTGGCCTGTACCGTCTATGCCCTGAATGGATACGAGAAATATTTCACAAGGTCAAGGAAAAACCGCCGCATGCGGATGACACGTGCGATTTGATTAATCCGGATCCGACGGGAAAAAAGTTTTTTGAAATGTGGGGGTTGGTGTGGTGGTGAAAGCCCTGGATATTGAGCCGTATTGTAAAGGGCGGGTTCTCATGTGGGGCCAATTATTTTATTGATGTCTTTAGTGATTTTTGTCCGATAGTAGTTCACTTTAGACTGATTGGACATGATCATATCAATCTGTCTTGTATGGATCGTCATATAACCAATTATTTTCAAACGGTCTATCATGAAATCCTTTTCATGGCCCTCTATACGGGCCGCTAAATGGTCTTCCTTTACCTCCACGCTGAAACCGTATTCTTCCAGGATATCCCCCACAAAGAAGACCCTTTTTTGCTTCCGAAGATCATCAGCGGCCCCACCCTTGAACTGGAAGCTTATGTAATTTTCCCCGGGCCTGTCACTAACCAATGCCTCCACGGTAGAGAAATGAAATCCGAGTCTGGAACTCAGGCTGCAGTAGTTTTTGGAAATCATAAAGTAGTTCCTGGCGGCATATTCTGAACGTACACCCGTATTTAAGGCGGTATTTGTAGTAGCCTGGAACATAATCGACATAAAACCCTTTCCATCAACGGGCGGCGGTCCCTCCCATGGAACCGCGGTAATCCCCTCCCACAGTGCCAGCATGGGGATGGAAACAATGTTGTCCAGCTTGACATATTTGCCTGTAACCTCATTCCGGAACCCGTCGTCCAGGTTCAGTACCCACCATTTCAGGGGTACTTTAAAATGAAGCTGTTTGCTGGACCTTTCGGGAAAATGATGTTCCCTGCCGAACTGAAACATCTCATGCACAACCTTTTCGTGGCAAAAGCGAGTGATATCATGAAAAGTCCGGCAGTTCTTGGGTGTGAACCGGGGCGAATAGGGGTCCAGCAGTCTTAATGGGATGATGTGTTTGCCGGCCCCTTTGAGGGCCTCATATACGGGACTCCCCTCCATGAGATTCTTCGGGCTTTTCTGCCTCTCAAGCAGGACATCAATACGCCCTTCATAGATTCTCTGACAATCTGCATCCACAGTGACCGGTTGCCCGTTTTTTAGCTGTTGCGCCGCATTTTTTATTCCGAAAAGCGCGGGAACACCGAATTCTCTTGCCACATTGGCAAGATGCCCGGCCATGCTTCCCTGCTCGGTAACGACCGCGGCCGCTCGATTCAAAAGCATGGCCCATCGCGGTAGAGACTGGACCGTTACCAGGACTCCCCCCCTGGGAAACTGAAGGGTGTCAATCTCCTTCTTCACAATAAAGACCGGGCCTGCCGCCACACCCGGGCTTGCCGTAACCCCTCCCGTCAGGAATGGTGGCAGATCATTGAACATGTCAGAGTCACGGTCTTGATTAGATGCACCTTTCTGTTCCAGGGGTCGGCATTGAAGAAGGACGATCGAACCGTCTGCCCTGACGGCCCACTCGATATCCTGTGGCCCGCCGTAGTGTGCTTCAAGCCTGACAGCCATTTTTGCAAGTTCAAGGACCTGTTCATCCTTCAGAGATGCCTGCCTGCTTTTGTCGCCGGTAATGTCTATTCTGCACAGACCTTCATCGGGATAACAAGCATACTTATGGGTTTTGGCGGGGATCTCCTTTTCGAGGATCGTCATTGGCTCGCCGCGAGAGACGACGAAAAGATCCGAAGGCGTATTTCCATCCACAACCGACTTCGGCAGCCCCCAAACTGCATTGACTAAGACCGAATTGTCCCGGATGTTGACAGGATTGGCCGAATATGTAACGCCGCCTGCAACCGCATCCACCATAGTCATGCATCCTACACACATGGCGACATCTTCATCCCGGATGCCGCGGTTCAGCCGGTAGGTCATGCCCGGCAGGCCGTACTTGCTGGCCACGATCTCCTTGTAAGCCTGGGCAATATTTTCACTGCTTACATTGAGTTCCGAACGGTACTGGCCTGCAAAGGTTGTTTCCGCAAGGTCTTCGCCTAAGGCGCTGCTCCGCATGGCAACAGTGATCCCTTTGCCGTCCTCCTCTTCCAGCAGTCGATACTGTTCGTTAATAGCAGCTTCAAGGTCCTCCGGAAGGGGTGATCGAATAATCAGTTGTTGAATGTGTGCGCTGAGTTTGAAAAACTGATCGAGGTGGTCCACGTCGGTCGCCTGAATGAGTCGATCGATTTCCGCCTGGAGATCATTCTGTTTCATGAACCGCTGATAGGCGCCGGCAGTTATGGCAAAGCCATTGGAGACTCTCAGTTGAATCCTGTTCCTGATCTCTCCCAGGTTAGCCACCTTGCTGCCCACCTGGTCCGCCATGTCTTTATCCACCGACTCAAGAGGGAGGACCAGGGGCCCCTCCTCTTCAAGGCTTTTGCGTTGAACATACTGATTGATTTTTTCCCGGATCTCTTTGAATTGCCCGTAGAGGTCCTCATATTTTCCCGGGGAAAGATCGTTCAGATTTTTGATGATCTGCCAGACGCTGGTAGATACGCCGGTTAGGCGTGCCTGCACAAAGGTCATGCCAAAAGGCTGGCCTCCACGCAGGGCCTCTTCCATTTCCGCCATGATCTCGAGGGCCTTGTTGTTGGCATTCAGGAGGAGTTTGAATTGATGGTATCGGGCCTTGAAGGCAGTACGAAGATCTTCTACATCGAATGATTCTCGATCCTGCTTCCTCGGAAACAAGCCCTTCAAAATATCAATCATACGACCCATAATAATATAACCTTAAATGAGCGGTTCACGGTTCAATGGTTCAAAGGTTGTAACCCCTGAACCGTGAACGTTGAACCGCTTAACCTGGGTATAAGATACCTAAAAAAAAGGCTAAAGGCAACAGGAGGTTGCTGGTTGCCTTTAGCCTTTCGCAAGAAGGGTTTTACACTATAACATCACCCGGTAACCAGATGTTATTTCCAATTTCCAATCTTCAATAGTCAATCAATCAGTGTTCCAGCTTCATGCCCCATCCCTCAAACATGAACATAACGGCAAAACCGTACCATAGTGTGTAGATTACATAAAAGACCAGGGAGAAGACAACAATGCCCAGACGGTCACCAATTTTTTGCGGTTCGATTTTGTAGTAGTTGTAGGACGACTCTACGGCCTTCTTGACCAC
>JAFDDR010000071.1 GCA_019310785.1 Deltaproteobacteria bacterium | reverse complement strand
TTGATCAATATTCCTTCACATATACCGGGGATCTTTTCGAGGATGGAGGGGAATATGCCCTTTTTATTCAAGCAAGACAGTTTCCCGCTGACCCAAGCTGTGATTGGATGAGCAATCGATCAGTTTTTGTTACCACGCACTCAGCCCCCGTCCCCGAACCAACCAGCATGCTTCTATTGGGCTCCGGTCTTATCGGCCTTGCCGGATTCAGGAGGAAGATTCGTAGAAGAAGACAGTAACCAGAGGACGCCCCAGTTAAATAGAAGTACCATTTGACAGGCTCACGGCCTTGAGCGAAGTCGAAAGGCAGAGACATTTAACGGGGTAAAGAGGACGGAAAGCTTAAATCAGAAGACAGAAAACAGTAAACAGCGAAGGCAGGGTCGTAATGGCTATGTCAAATATTAATGACCTTATCAGCCAACTGCATGGCCGTAACAATGTCAAGCATATTGGTCGTTTCACCTGCCTGTTTTTGATCCAGCAGGTCAAAATGTGTAAGACAGGTGCCGCAGACTAAGATGTGAATCCCATCATTTTCAAGTTCCTGTATAACCGGCAAAACGTCTGAATCCTTAATGGTTAACTTTACGCCGTTATTAACGAACACGAGACGCCACAGTTCCTCTCCCATTTCTTTTAAAGTCTTAAGGAAGCTAACCATCAGCTTTTCGCCTAATTCATCATCCCCGTGACCCATGCGGTCATTTGCCACCATGACCATGATCTTTTTGTGTCCGGCTTCAGGTTTTTCAGCCACGGGCGTTTCAGGAACAGTGCCTTCATCGATTTTGCCGATTACATGAAAGTCTGCTCCTTCCTGTAGCACAGTGACTTCAAGATTCTGTGACTCCATAAAGCGGGAGACGTTTTGTTTTGAGGCTTCGTTGTCCACTACGACTTTAATGGCGTTTGGTTGTTCTTTTTCTAATGCTTGCTTTGTCTGCAATACCGGGGCAGGGCAGGCAAGCCCCCGGCAGTCTATTTCTTTGGTCATTTGGTTCTCCTTGTGATCTTATTATAGCTTTCAAGAGAATGTTTTCGAAATCATTTGGGTGTAATGGTTTTTCGTAGCGCAGAGCTTTAGCTCTGCCATTTTGATGCAGGGCTAAAACCCTGCGCTACGCTACCTGTCTACCGGCAGGCAGGTGAGAGAGAATGCACACAAAAAGTTACACTCAAATCATTTTCATTAACATTATTGCTTCATTGCGTTGTGCAATATCAGCCCGGACGGGCAGCTACGGTGGGCTGCCCTCCTGCCTACTTAACAATTATCTTTCCTTTTGGTTCGGTCAACACCTCACCAATAATGGCTGCATCCTTTATGCCATTTTCCATTAATTCCTGCAGGAGATCATTGGCCATGTCTCTTTCCACACAAATCAGCAATCCGCCTGATGTCTGGGCATCAAAAAAAACATCCTGGCTGATACGATCTACAGAAGATGCGAACTCCACCATGCATTCGCGGAATTCGCGATTATTGTAAGTGCCTGACGGGACAAGACCCATACCGGCATAATCAAGAGTCCCGGGGATTATGGGGATGCTTTTGCTTGCAAGCCTGATCCCGAATGGAGAGGCTATAATCATCTCTGCGATATGACCAAGAAGACCAAAACCCGTAATATCCGTGCAGGCATGGACAGGGTAATTTTCCATAATTTCCGCCGCATTTTTATTAAGGGTTGCCATGAGCCGGGTGACCATTTCGATGATCTCCGTAGAGGCAAGGCCGCCCTTAATGGCGGTGTTTATTATGCCCGTACCTAAGGCTTTAGTCAGTATCAGGCGATCTCCTTCCTTGAGGTTTTTCTTTGTAAGTACGCGATCCGGATGAATAAACCCTGTTACGGATAAACCATATTTCAGTTCCTTGTCCTCCACGCTGTGTCCACCAATTAGAACGACACCCGCCTCATTCATTTTGTCCAATCCACCCTGGATAATCTGACGGAGGACTGATATATCCATATCCTTGAGTGGAAAGGCCACAAGATTCATAGCGGTCTTAGGGATTCCGCCCATGGCATAGACATCACTCAAGGCATTGGCCGCTGCAATCTGGCCAAACCAGTAGGGATCATCCACAATAGGAGTGAAAAAATCCACGGTCTGGATAATGGCTATATCGTCTGTGACTTTATAAACCCCGGCGTCGTCGGCCCTGTCAAGCCCAACGATCACGTTTGAATCTGTTGGGAATTCAATGCCACACAGTGCCCTGTCCAGGTCCCCTGGAGGTAATTTTGAGGCTCACCCGGACCCGGCAACCGTTTCGGTTAAGCGAAGCGCTTTTGGATTGGTCATGTTATTTTATCCTCAAAGCATATTAACAGCGGTCTCTAAGTCAGTTAGCAGCTCTTCCAGGTCAAGCTTATACCTTGCTGCCACGCCCTGTAAAGATTCAAAAAGTGCCTGGCAGCAGATGCATTCGCCGGCCTGTTGGTCGTATTGTTTAAAAACGGCCTCCGTTTGCCTGTATTTGGAGACTACATCCAGAACAGTCATTTCCGGCCGGATATGTTTCCTTTTTTCAGGCACAGATTTGCTCATGAATTACCCCGTTTTTATGGAGAATCTCTTCCAGTGCCCCGGCTACATGCTCTACGATCTCCTTAACCTGCGTGGCGGGCGTGGGTTTTGCATATGATCCGGCTAAACGATTGGCCCTTATGGCAGCGACGGCCGCATCATGGACAGGCATGCCAGACTCTATCAGGGCCGCTGCAATACCGGTCACCGTGTCACCGGTGCCACCCATTGCCTCCATTGCCTCCTCCGACGGATGATCGACAACGGCCCTGATACCATCGCTGTCGGCCACGTAGTCTTTTTCACCCTTGACCAGAAGGCATCGGGCTGCATTCCGGTGCCGGTAGGCCCGGGATATCAGTTCTGGTATCTGGTTTTCTTCATGCAGGATAAATCCTCTTGTGTAAAAGGGGTGGGGTGCCTCTTCATCCGCCAAAAAGGCCAGTTCCCCAACATCGGGAGTGAAAAGATCATATTGGGAAGACTGCCCGCTCATCTTGGCCGCATACATAAATCCCGCATCCGCTATTAATACGGGCCGTTGTGACATTTCTTCCACAGCGAACAGGACCCTGTTGTGCCAGTCCACGTCGGGTTGAAGATAATGAAACGCAATCGTATTAAAATTACATTTTCCCAGATTCCGGGTCAGATGTTCATAAAGTCGCCGGCTCCCGTCTCCCCGTCCAATGTCTCCTACAAGATATCCGAACGGACCGGGTATATCAAGTACTTCGCATGTCTTGATTGCCGATGCCAACAGGGCAGGGGTCCCTCGGTTAACGGAAACTCTCTTTCCCCGTATAAATATCTCATCATCTACCAGAACGACATCCCCTTCGACGAGGGGAAAATCCTGATCAGGCACGGTACCTATTATGGCTAACATCGACGTATCATCTCCTCGTAGGCTAACTGAAGTGCGTAGCCACATAGAGTGTGGCCGATTTCCCGGGGGCTCGGCGCTTGGGCCAGGGATTTTCCGACCATCTCTTGCGCAAGATAGGGGACATCCGGACACCCGCCTCCCGAGACGTTCACAATGGTCAGCGTCTTTTTATCAACGGTCAGTTTCATGTTGGCCGCGCGGACCATCAGGAACCGGCCAAAATCCTTAGTCTGAAAGAGATTTACGGGTTGCAGCAGGGGGCTGCTGACCGGGACCATCTCCAGGGGATTGACCCCTGCTTCCCTAAGTGTCCTAAGCATATTCAGCTCTTCAATAAGGGGAAACTCGATGACTAAGTCGCAGCCTGTTCGGATTTCAGGTGGAGGACCCATAACTCGGATTTTCCATCCCCCCGCTTTGAGGACATTCTCGGCCCTGATCACCTCGCTGGTGTTTTCAAATACCAGTATCCCGCGATCTACGTTCAGGTTCTTCGAATCCGTTCCGGATTGATTTCGTTTGAAAAGTTTTAAGAATCCCAAGGTTATTAATCCTTTGAAATGGTAATATTGTATCCCTCACCTTCTTCCTGAACATCTTTCACCTGCCACCCTTTACTCTCGGCTGCACGGCTCACGTTCTCCTTAGAGGTGTCCGTGTCCACCAGCACCTGAATCTCCCCGTTATTCACCTTTTCAATCTCGTCCATGGTCATAAGGACAGGCTGGGGGCAGGAAAGTCCTCGTGCATCAACGACTGTACTCATTTTTATCCCTCCCTTAGGCAATCTTTTTTCTCATGGTGAAGCCAATAAACAAACAGACAAGGAGACCTATGATCACGGCTGCAATTCCATTGGGCCCCACTCCTTTCGGCGAACTTGCCAGACCGAAGTTGTGGGCAAATCCGGCTCCAACTATCATACCCAGGACAAAGACTGCGGCATCCCCATCGCCCTCTCCGGCTAAGAAGAGTTGGCGACCGGGACATCCCCCGGCTAAGGCAAAGGCCAAGCCAGCCACGACCATACCTCCAAAGTTCCAGATAGCCATAGTATGGGCCACCGGCTGCTGGGCAAAACCTGGATGAAATTGTCCTACGATAAGGTTTGTGACAAAGGCAAAAACCACTAAGGCGAGGAGTCCCAGAAAGAGATGTGCCTGCCGAAAAAGGATCAGGTCCCGGAAGGCGCCCATTGTACAGAAACGGCTTCTCTGGGCCAGAAACCCTATGGCAAGGCCCACAATCAGGGAAATAATCAGGGCTGCATGCATGGCGCCCGGGCCTTTAAGACTATAAAACAGGACACCGCTTTTGGCCTCTCCCTCAACTTGGGGAAAGATGAGCATCAGTATGAACAAGCCTAACATGATCAAAGGCAATAACCATCCTACGGAGGTATATGTCTTTTCAGTACGCCCTAAGTTATATCCGCCTTTGAGGAAAAGGGTGCCGATCCAGATGCCGACAATCAGCCCGAGCAGACCGAAAATGGCATTTCCGTCACCGGCCGCAAAACGCAACAGGGCCCGCCACGGGCATCCTAAAAAGACTAATGCCCCAATCATGGCGAATGCCCCTAAAACGAATCTCACAATAGGAGCTGAGCCCACTCGTGGACGGAACTCTTTAAAAGCATATGCTGCAATTAAAGAGCCTAAAACGAATCCAATAATCTCAGGCCGCATGTACTGGACAACGCCTGCACGATGAAGCCCCAGCGCCCCTGCGATATCCCTCTCAAAGCAGGCAACGCAGATCCCCATGTTTCCGGGATTGCCCAATTTCTGCAAGAGCGCGGCAAGTACTCCAATAAAGGCCCCCACACTTACAATTCCCCAGCGGGTTGCAAAAAAGTTTTTAAATGTTGTCATTTATAATCTCCTGTTGCAGAATTTGGTTGACTGCAAGTCATCATATACTGCTAACTCCTGCCTACTTCCATGGCTGAGGCAGGTTTAAAGGCAAATGAGTCAGACGAAAAAAATTAAAAATGATGATTATAAAAGGGATGAAATTTGATTTTTCGTGACCCTGTGCCTACCAGACCCGGGTAGAAGCGGAAAAGATATGTCACGTAAAACCGAAAAATTGATACACGGAAGAACTCCTTATGAGAATATTTCAAGGATAAGTGGAGGAATGATAGACGGGCTATTCCGATTTGTCAAACTGGAAAATACGATAGCAAAAACTGTTATGTATAGAAAAATCCGATCAGGTCTATAAGGAGGGTATCATCAGAGAATGCGGTGAACAATGACCGGCTTGGAGTATCCCTTGACGAGGCGGGGCGGCTGTTTATCCATTTGAAATGAGTCTTCAAGCCGCTCCACTGTCTCCTGGCTAACTAATATGTCACACCCCAGTTCCTTGGTGAGATTCTGAATGCGCGAGGCCACGTTGACAGTATTGCCTATGAGGGCATAGGCCGACTGCTCCTCGCTTCCTGAATTTCCGGCTAAGACCTTCCCTGAGTGAATGCCGATTCCATGGGCAAAGGAGGGCCTTCCCCGGGCCGATCGTTCCGAGTTCAGTTCATCCAATTCCCTGCGCATGTCCAAGGCGGCCCGCACTGCAGCGTCCGCATGATCGGGAAAGTGCACGGGTATACCGAATACGGCTTCTATCTCATCGCCTACAAACTGGAGCACCAGGCCTTTGTGTCGGCGAATGGCCCGGTGCATGGCAGTGAAATAGGCCCGCATGCCCGCGATGACCTTTTCGGGTGGATTGTTTTCAACAAAAGGTGTGAAATTTCTTAGGTCGGCAAACAACACCGTGGCCTCCCGGCGGTCACCTTCCAAGGGTATGCGGCCTGCGAGGATTTCATCGCGGATTTCGGGTGTCACATACCTGCCAAAGGTGGCCCTGAGCACCTCCCGTTCGGCTAAACCCTTGATCATTGCATTGCCGGCGTCGCCTAAGATCCCGATCTCGTCATTGCTTACTACCTTGATGCGGGTATTGTAGTTACCATCCTGTATCCTATCTATCGTGTTCAGCATATTATCAATAGGATCCACAATGGACCTGCTCACTAATCTGTTGAGCACCCCGCCGCTGAAGAAGACAAATCCGCACAGTATTAAAGTGAAAGTGATTAGCCCCCGGCCATACTCTTCCGCAGAGATAATCGCCGAGTCCACCTCCCATTGAAGAGTAAGCAGGGTGACCATGAGTATTGTCAATGGCACCAGGCTTCCGAGTCTGTAAAACATCCTGATGCGCCGGGAAATGGAGATTCGGGCCGCTCCCTTTAGCAGGGCCAGGCGTCCATGGGGAAAAAAGAAGGGAATAAGTTGCCGACGACAATAGGATTCGATCCTGAAAAAAGCAATGGCAGAAGAGATCAGCCCTACCATACTGGCCCGGACCGAGAGGACCACCGCTGTGTGCAGGCTCATCCGTCCTATGAGATGAGCGGAAATAAAGATCAGGGCAGGGATCAACATCCACATGGCCAAGTTGAAGGGAATAAAGACAAAAGGCAGGTTAATTAGCCTGTGCCGTGCCCTTTCGGCAAGGCCTGCCTGTGGTTCCTTTCCTGCCCGTACCTGGGTCAGGCAGCCGGCAACAGGCCGCAAAAGCTGGTGGATCACTAAGAGGGCCAGGGAGCAAATAGCCGAAATCATGATAAGGAGCCCGAGCAGGCGCTTGGCCAGTTCAAATCCGAATATGCCCCCCTGCTTCCGGGTCAACTCAGTTAATTGATTGAGAACAAAATCCATGGGCGTGGCCACATTGAGGACAAATACCACGATTATTCCGATCGTGGTAGCCATTGCGCCGATCACATACAGGCCCCTCAGGGAGACCCCGTTCGGGTCAGGCCATTCTCCGGGTCGGAGCTGGTTCGTCTCTGTCATACCCACCTCACGTCATCAAGCATGTTCGGCCATGCTCCTATAACAGCCTGTCCGTCCTGGAAACCTTTTTTACCTTAAGCTGAACGTCGTTTTCTATAAAGGTCTCCGAGATCACTTCTCCGCCGTTATGAGAGACCACTTTTCTGATATTTTCGAGTTTTTCCTTTTCGAGGATGAACTCAAAGGATTCGCCCGGGGGTAATATCCTGAGACATAGACCTACGTCCTGGTAAGCCTTTCAGCAGTCACCCCTGTAATCCAATAATTCTTCTATCATTTTTACCACTCACGAATATTTTCACAAAGACACAAATTCAATGTAATAAAATCCTTACGGATTAACTCCAAAATATCCCGGCCATAAGGGTGGTTCATCCGATTAATGAGTACGCCTCAAGATAACACGTGATTACGAGGTTGAAGGTTGAAGCGGTCTTTTTGTAGTGACTGCTGTAAGGCCTTCGAAGAAAAGACTGCTTCAACCTTCCCATGTGCCAACTTCATACCTGAACAGTTTCGCTGTACTCATTAACCGGATGAACCATAAGGGTTTAGGCGTAAGATCTTTATAGTTTTTTCATTTCACACCTTTTCCTTCATACGAAGTCACGAGCAGGAAATCAAGCATGGCCTGGCACAGGGGAGAAGCAATTCTCCTTTTATCCCTGATTAAGTAAAAACTGCGGGACATGGACAGCCCCTTCACTTTCAGGGCCTTTAGTATCCCTACCTTGATCTCGGTTTCCACTGCCCTTGAAGACAGAATGGAAATTCCGAGCCCTGCCTTTATGCCCTCTTTGACCGCAGTAGATGTGCCGAGACGCGACACCACATTCAAGGAACTGCTTCCCCTTGACCTGGAACCCTGGAGATAGTCCTCCATGATCCTTAACGTTCCCGAACCGACCTCTCTCAAGATGAAAGGCTCCTCGATAAGTTCTTCAAGTGAAACTACTTTCTTTCTGGCCAATCGGTGTTGGACAGGAACGGCCAAAACAAGTTCGTCTTTCCAGAGTTCGTGCTGTATGAGACTCCTATGCGTACTCCTGGACCCTATGACTCCTAAATCAAGAGCGCCCTCAAGAACAAGCCTCTCTATTTCACCGGTGTCGGCAATTGTCAACATTGCTGACACGTGAGGATATTTTTCCCGAAAACGTCCAATGACTTTCGGAAGAATATATTCCCCGGGAATTGTGCTTCCACCAATGAGAATCTCCCCTCGTTTTATGCCGAGAAACTCCTGCATTTCCAGGGACGCGGTCTTTTTCATATCCAGCAATAAGACTGCGTGCTTATAAAGGAGTTCTCCTGCCTTAGTCGGAACAACCTGTCTGCCAAGGCGATCAAGTAGTCTTGTCCCAACCATGTTTTCAAGGTTGGCGATTCTTTCGCTGACAGAGGCCTGGGCCAGAAAAACCGCAGCAGCAGCTTTTGAGAAACTCTCAAGTTCGACTACCCTACGGAAGATCTCCAACTGGCGCAGGTCAAAATCTATGGATGGTATCTGGTGAGAAATTGATTTTTTCAGGTGGCTTTTATAGATTCCCGGCATAGCAAAATCCTAATAACACTATTTTACTCATGAGTAAAGTAGAGTGCATATAATATTTCGTAAAAGGCGTTTCTTTAAGGGGAAAAAATACAAGGGGTCTTTCAGGTATGCTTATGGTATGGTGCCGGAAGTTATGTTTAATGTTTTTGTGGCGGAACGCCTGTCGTTATTCGAGAGATGTCTACATAAATTTGAGTTTCCCAAATATTGAGCAGATATTCTTTGATTTTGACACACAAAGCAAAATCTTCTATATTTTTCTCTCATATAGGGACTTTTTATCAAATGATGAAAACAGTCTGATTCGATCATCCGTAGATGTTGAGCAGATATATTGGGAAAAAGTAATGGATAAATGCGAAAATAAAGGTCGTATTATGGTCGTTGATGACGATCACCTGACCCTCAAGAACCTTCGACGTATTCTTGAAAAGGCAGGTCACAGCGTATCTACCTTTAAAAACCCTGTAAGGGCGCTTGAGCGCCTGGAAGGACAACCTTGCGACCTGATTATCAGCGACCTCAGGATGCCCTATATGGATGGCCTCTCGTTGCTCAACAGGGCAAAGTGCCTTGTCCCTGGAATTCAGGTAATCCTTATTACCGGTTATGCCAGCCTGGACGGAGCTGTTGAAGCCACAAAACTGGGCGCTTTCTATTACCTTGCCAAGCCTTTTACCCCGAACCAGGTGCGCGCCCTTGTCCGTGAGGCCCTGGAACAGAAACATTTAAGGGAAGAAGGTTTCCGACAGGGAAAAGATCCTCGTTCTATTGCGAATTATCCGGTCATAATTGGAAAAAGTCCAAAGATCAGCCAGGTTGAAGAAGTCATCCGTCAGATTGGACCGTCGGACTGCAACGTGCTCGTTACAGGCGAATCAGGAACCGGCAAAGAGCTTGTAGCACGCGCTGTTCATGCAATGAGCCTTCGGGCTGACGGGCCTTTTGTGGCCTTTAACTGTGGGGCTTTCAGCGAGGATCTCATTGCCAATGAGCTCTTTGGGCATGAAAAGGAGGCATTTACCGGCGCAGCAAACCGGAAGGCAGGGCTTTTGGAGACCGCCGACGGCGGGACTGTTTTCTTAGACGAAGTCGGAGAAATGATAGGCACAATGCAGGTGAAACTGCTCCGGGTAATTCAGGAGAGGGAACTGTACCGGGTTGGCGGCAACAGGCCGGTACCTTTTGATGTAAGGATTGTTGCCTCTACGTCAAAAGACTTGAGAGCCGCGGTAGATGCGGCCCTATTCAGGCAGGATCTTTTTTTCCGACTAAATGTTGTAAATATTGAACTTCCGCCGCTTCGTGAGCGCAAAGAAGACATCCGGCTGCTTGCCTATCACCTGCTGGGGAAATTTCGACGTCGTACGAACAAGAAAATAAGGGGGATCTCCCTTGATGCAATGACAGTGTTGGAAGCATATGCCTTTCCCGGCAACGTACGCGAGCTTGAAAACATTATCGAACGAGCAGTGGCCATCTGCCAGGACCAGACCATCCGGGCCAGAGATCTCCCTCATGATCTTACAGACCTCGAATTGTATTCTTATCAGAGGCCTGGCGGAGATTTCCTGACCCTTGAAGAGATTGAACAGGATTATATTCGTCATGTTCTTAAGCGCACGGGGGGCGTACGGAAACGCACGGCCGAAATCCTGGGTATTGACAGGGCCTCCCTTTGGCGCAAAATAAAGAAATACGACCTGGAATAAAGCATTCGCTTATGCAACTCATATATTGCTTTCTGCAACACATGAGTTCAGCCTTTATTTGCACCTGTCTGAGCAGGGCAATCTCCACCCTAATTGCATAATGCAACAAAACCTTCCCTTTTCCGTGCCCTGGTAATTTCATAAATCAGTAATAATTTAATGCTGTTAGACCAAAATGTTATATGGCATGCCTCTTGCTTGGATCTTTAAGGAAATGAGGCTTGGACATGTTTCAGAGAATTCTGGCTGTTTTTGAAAACGAAGAGATTTTTGACGAGGCAATTACCTATACCCGCGAACTGGCCATCCGAATGGACTCGGAAGTGACCCTTCTTATGCTTGTGGAAATGGCCTTCCTCGACAGATCTTTTTTGGGTTCCAAGAGAAATTCTATAATGCACCTTGAGGAACGAATGGGCAAGGCCATGACCTCCTTGTCCGTTCAATTTGCCAGGGAGGGCATTTCTGTGAGCACTGCGCTACGCATTGGCGATATGGCGGAGGAACTGTTGAAGTTTCTGGCAGGGAAGCCCCCTTTTCAGGCCCTCATATGGGGAAGTGACAGGGACTTGCCCGAATCAGGCCAGTTCCGGCGCGGCCATTGGGTAGGAAAAGTAGCAGGGAATCTGGAATGCCCCTTACTCACGGTGAGTAATAGAGAACAACCCTTAATTCATACTGATTAATCTGGTCGAAAAATAGCAAATTATTAAGACATGTAAGGGAATCGACTTATGGAGCCAATGACTACCGAGATGATCCTCGTGATGATAATGATCGGCATAGCCATTTTTCTTTTTATTGCCGAATGGATACGTGTTGACGTTGTTGCCATCCTTATGATGGTGACGCTGCCATTGCTTCATCTTGTAACACCAAAGGAGGCGTTTATCGGTTTCGCCAGTAATGCGGTAATTTCTATTATCGCTGTAATTATTATAGGCGCCGGGCTCGACAAGACAGGGCTTATCAACCGCCTGGTAAAACCGGTGCTTCGCGTCGCGGGCAGGAGTGAATCCCGTGTCATTATTGCCATTTCCCTTACCGTGGCTGTAATATCGAGTTTTATGCAAAATATCGGGGCCGCGGCCCTGTTTCTTCCGGCCATACAGCGTGTCAGCAAGACGCTTAAAATTTCCCTGAGCAAGCTCTTGATGCCTATCGGATTTTCCGCCATCCTTGGCGGGACTATTACCCTGGTGGGCTGCAGTCCCCTGATTCTCCTCAATGACCTTCTGGAACCATTTAATCTCAAGCCGTTTCACCTGTTTGACGTGACCCCCATTGGCCTGGCATTGGTGTTGAGCGGTATTGCCTGTTTTATCCTGTTCGGCAGGTTTGTCCTGCCCAAGGGTACAGTTGAATCCGCCGGTGAAGGACCGGCGCCTGAACTGCAACATGTGATGGAGGAAGTTGGAGAGCCTTACGAAATTCATACCCCTTTGGATTTTACCCACTACCGGGAGCCTGTCCTCGTGGAAGACCTCAAGCGGCGTTACCTTGTTAATGTTGTGGGTATTATTGAACCACCGGATTTCAAGCTCCTTTCTCCCACCCCTGAAGAGGAGGTGCGATCAGACATAGATCTTTTGGTGTATGGCCAGGAAAAGGACGCCCGGCGTATGGCGGAAGAAGAGGGGATGACCATCAAGGACGATCTGGAGGTCTTTAAGAATGATGTGTCTGAAAGCATTTCAGGCACTGTGGAAGCGGTTGTGGCCCCGCGATCCCCTCTGGTCGGTAAGACCTTGAACCAGGTAAATTTGCAGGACCGCTTTCGTGTTACGCCCTTAGCGATCTACCGCCAGGGGGAAACGTATAAGGCAGAGATCGGAGATCTCGTGCTCGCCGTTGGCGATGCCATCCTTATTCAAGGCACCTGGCGGAGGTTCAGGTTACTTCAAGAAGAAAAAAGTCTCCTTTTTACAACTCCCATAGATGTGGAGATGATGCGTCCCGAGAAGGCAAGATGGGCCGGGCTATGGCTTGCGGTCGCCCTCACAATGATTATGGCCTTCAAAATCCAGCTCTCTGTAAGTCTCATGACCGGTGCCCTTGGCATGGTGATCACCCGCGTTCTCAGTATCGATGAGGCTTATACCGCCGTCGATTGGCGTACAATTTTTCTGTTAGCCGGCCTGATTCCACTGGGCATTGCAACCGAGAAGACAGGCACTGCCGCATGGATTGCCCATGCTGTACTGCATACTATCGGGACAGTGCAGCCGATTGTCCTTTTGACTGTAATCGGTGTTCTATCCACTATTTTTACACTCGTCATATCGAACGTTGGCGCCACGGTCCTGCTTGTGCCCCTGGTTGTGAATATGGCAATAGCGGCAAATACCGACCCGCGCATGGCTGCCCTTGTTGTGGGGCTTGCCACCAGCAATTCATTTATGTTGCCAACACACCAGGTCAATGCCCTTTATATGGGGCCGGGCCGTTATCGGAGCACAGATTTTATGAAGGCGGGTCTTCTGATCAGCATTGTCTTCATTGTGGTAATGATAGGAATGATCTACCTGTTTTACGGTGTATAATGGAGGTTTTCCGAGAGCCTCCTGGCCTCAAAAAGATGAGGAGAGACTAACATGGC
>JAFDDR010000270.1 GCA_019310785.1 Deltaproteobacteria bacterium | reverse complement strand
CCTTACGCCATGCGCTATGCCTTTATCCCATCCAAAAAATAGCCACTTATCTGTTGCGCAGCGGTTTTGATATCATATTGCCTGCGGCTTGACAATACCCAGAACCTGGACATTTCATCTAAGGCCCCAAAAAAGGCCCTTTTGGCCACGCCCGGAATAATTTCCTTCCTAAAAAGGCCCTCTTTCTGGCCCTGCCTGATAATATCGGCAATCAATTCGAGATACTGGACAAATGGTTCATTTCTGTATTCCTTCATGAATTTGCTGCTTTGCCGCACCTCTACCTGAATGATTTCAGCCATGTTCTTATTCTGCTCAACGAGTTGCAAATGTGCCAGTGCAAATTTTTCAAGCTTCTTTACGGGATCATCTTCCTCCGATATCCGGATTACCATGTTATCCAGCACGGCCTTCATCTGTTCTTCGAAAAGGCAGATAAGGATATCATCCTTGTTCTCAAAGTAGATATAGATTGTCCCGTCCGCCACCTCGGCCTCCCTGGCGATTTCGGATATCTTAGCCTTATAGAAACCCTTTTTCGCAAAGACCTTGGTGGCCGCCTCAATTATTTTGTGATATTTTTTGTTATTTTTCCTTTTACCCATGGTCCTATATCGATATTTATCGTATTCAGGTTGTAAGGTTCACGGTTCAAGGTTCACGGTTAATCGCTTTGCGATTTTCTTCATATTTCCCCAGGGACCTAAAATTCGCTCCGGATTTGTGTGCATTAGCGCCTGGCGTGCTGCATGAACCGGATGAATTCTGCATTCGGTTTAAAATCGGACCTGTCTTTCATCAAACCAACCTTGAACCGTGAACCCCTGAACGTTGAACCTGAGCAGTTACATCTCATTTATGAATGATTATTCATTCAGGGGCACAGATAACACCCCATTCGGGCTGTGTCAAGATTTTTCAGCAACCATTTTTTAAACTCATTTTGATAACCTCGTAAAAAGTCGCTCTGCGACTTTTTACTCGGCGGAGGAGGGCTACCCCTCCCCCGCCATTTGAAGTGAATTCAAATGGTTCCACCCATACCCCAGGCCGGGGCTTAACCGCCCGCGGCCTGTTGATTGACTTTCTACGAGTCCATCTATTTTAAGTTACATGATAATCCTTGACAATAAGTAAAAGAATGCATTAAATTCAAAAAATTCACTTTATAGTTGAGGAGTTTGAGTGTAACTTTTAGCGGGATTGGAGGCTTGAGACGAGACAGATTAACCTAAATAATTTAATTTTAAGGAGGAAAAACCATGCGTAAGATCTTTATGTCGGCAGTATTCGTAATAGCGATAGCAGGACTTCTCACAACAGGCGTTGTCTCCGGAGTTTCGGCAAAAGATATTAAGGTCGGAGCTGTTATCAACCTGACGGGGCCGGCCTCTACGTGGGGTCAATTCCACGCCAAAGGGCTTCAGGACTACTTCCGCTATGTCAATGAGGTAAAAGGTGGAATTGGCGGGAATAAAATCAATTTAACCATAGTTGATCACGCCTACAAAGTCCCTGAAGCCATTAAATTCGTCAAAAAGTTCTGTACCGCAGATAAGATGGACATCATTGCTACCTGGGACGCCGGTTCCGGTATCATGGCAAAACCTATTATCCAGAAATACAAGACACCAAACATCAATTTCTCCACATATCAGGGTATCCTTAAACCACCCGTTGATTATGCATATCTCCCTTACGGCGCTTATACCATGGACAGTTATGCCGTGCTGGAATATATCAAGAATATCCATAAGGGGAGTGCGGCCCCCAAAGTCGGTCTCCTCACCTACAACAATGCTTACGGGAAATCCATTCACGGCGCAAGCAAGGAATATGCCGCCAAAAATAACATCAATATTGTCTCGATCGAACAGTTTCCTCCAAAGACCCTGGATCTCAACACGGAACTCCTCAGGTTGAAACAAAAGGGAGCGGAGTACATCTTCATGCAGTGTCTGCCATCTGCGATACTTATGGCGTTGGAATCTGCTGATCGCGTCAAATACGACGTCCCCTTCTTCGGAACCTGGACATCCACCGACCCCAACTTCTTCAAACGCGGAAAAGGCCTGATCCGTGACCGTATGCATATGCAGTTTGTCGGAGGTCTTCCCGTTGACGGGACCCCGGGGATAAAAATGATGGAGGAACTGTGGAAAAGGTATAAAACCGTGTCATCGTTTGATGCCTCTTACTGGGAAGGGGTAGTCATCGGCATGATCATGGAAAGGGGCTTCCAGAGGGCAAACGAGAAATTCGGCAAGATAGACAGCCAGACCATCAACCAGGCCCTTCAGACCTTCAGGAATGAAGATTTCGGCGGTCTCATGCCCAATGTCACTTACACCAATACCGACCACAGCGGCTCATGGAAAGCAAGGATCGTCAAGATCAACGAGGACGGCACTTACACTCCCCTCACTAACTTCTGGGGTCCGGGAAAAGAGAGGGTTAAGATCCTAAAATGAAGGCATTTCGAGGTGAACCGAGTATCTTCGCCTCTGCCCGGCCCGAGGACAGGCGGGCCGAGTTAAAGGTGAAGCGCCTTAAATTGAAGTTCGGTGGGATTACTGCCCTCAATAATATTGATCTTACCGTGCGCACAGGGGAACTTGTCGCCATAATCGGACCGAATGGCGCAGGCAAGACCAGCCTGTTGAACTGCATTACCGGTTATTATAATCCGCAGCACGGGCAGATATTTTTCAACGGGGAGGACGTCACCCATCACTCTACCCATCACCTGACTAAGCTTGGTATCGGCAGGACCTATCAAAATATCGAGCTTTTCCCGGGCATGACGGTCCTGTCCAACATGTTGCTTGCCCGTCATGTTCATTGTAAATATAATGTGGGATTGGCATCCATCTTCTCAAAATCCGTTCGAAAAGAAGAAATCCGTCACAGGGAGATCTTAGAAGAATTAATCGATTTTCTCGAAATACAATCGCTTCGTAAACAGCTTGTGGGTTCTCTGCCTTACGGCATGCGAAAGCGTGTTGAATTAGGCCGGGCACTTGCGCTGGAGCCCAAGCTTTTGGTGCTTGACGAACCCTTCGCAGGAATGACGCTTGAGGAAAAGGAGGACATGGTCCGGTTTCTGGTCGAGTTGAATAAGTCATGGAATCAGACTATGATCCTTGTGGAACATGACATGTCAGTCGTGATGAGTATTTCCAAGAAAATAATGGTGCTTGACTTCGGGGTCAAACTGGCAGAGGGATCTCCCGATTTTGTCCAGAATCACCCGCAGGTAATCAAGGCTTACCTCGGGGACACATCAACAATTGATTAAAACATGAGTGCTACTAATTATAAAATAGAGCGTATCGACGAAGAAACTTTGGAATCCCTGATCCAGTACACGTTTCCACAGATTCTATCGAGACAGGC
>JAFDDR010000070.1 GCA_019310785.1 Deltaproteobacteria bacterium | reverse complement strand
TTCTTAAAATGGCAGGAAGAACAATTGCAATTGGTAGCCCTGGGTCAATACAGCACGTGGCAAATGTACCGGCGAAAGCTGAAGGTCCTTAACCGAAACAAGCTGATTGTGTTCCTGGATCAGTACTTTGGGATCTTTCCATCCCATGAAGTCTTCATGTTGGCCAATGTCCCTGTTCACGACATTGCAAAAGAACTCAATATCACCCGAGAACAGGTCTATGCTAAATACACGGATCAGCCTCTAACTGAAAATTCTTGATCCGGACTGCCGGGTGTTCTTTCGGCAACACTGTTTCTCGTTTAATCCTTATATCGGAATTCCAGGGAAGAACATGCTTGATTTTAAAAGGCAAGGGTCTTATAGTGTGTTTGGGCAAATAACACATTGGGGATACAAAATGAGGATATCCCCAAAGCCAAAAGCCGTAAGGCCAGTGGGGGTGTAGCTCAGGTGGGAGAGCGGTACGTTCGCAACGTACAGGTCAGGGGTTCGAATCCCCTCATCTCCACCATTTTTTTCTGAAAAAACAGGGGATATAATGGGGCGACAGGCAAGGATAGACAGAAAGACCAAGGAGACGGAAATTCGCCTTGAACTGGACCTCGACGGTACGGGTAAGGCTAAGGTGGATACCGGGATCCCTTTTATGGATCACATGCTGAGTCTTCTGGCGGCCCATGGTTTCATGGACCTGGAGTTGAGTGCCAGAGGGGATACTGAGGTTGATGACCACCACACGGTTGAAGACCTTGGCATTTGTTTGGGCTTGGCCATAAAAAAGGCCCTTAATGAAAAAAAGGGAATCAGGCGGTATGGCGAGGCGATTGTTCCAATGGATGAGTCCTTGGCCAGGATCGTCATGGATATTTGCAACCGCCCGGTTCTTTGCTACCGGGTATCCCTGACCAAACGTACTACAGGGACATTTGATGTGGGTCTGATCAAGGAATTTTTTCGTGCATTAGTAACAACCTCCGGAATCACCATGCACGTGGATCTCCTTTCCGGGGACGAGCCCCACCATATTTCAGAGGCCATTTTCAAGGCATTTGCCAGGGCCCTGGATCAGGCCAGTGGTCTTGAAAATCGGTTGAACGGTAACGTGCCCTCTACAAAAGGGCTTTTATAGCATAAGGGGGGGTAATCATGTACAAGAGGCGTTTCGGGAAGTTCCGACTGATTTTATGGCTTGGGATTGTGCCCTGCTTCCTCCTGAACGGGGGCTGTTATCATAAAAAAGTGCCTGCTACCGGAGAGGAGAGGGCAATCCCCGCGATAAACAAGGTGGTTGTCGTGGGTTTCCTGCCCGCCATGCAACAGGGAGATAAGGCTGATGTGGTTCGAGATCCCATATCCGGTAGCGTGTTTATGGCAGAACCGGTGCCCAAGGGCGTTGCCCAACACATGACAGATGTTTTATTCAACAGGCTCGTGGATGATCAAAGGTTTGGGTTGGTGTCTCCCGGTCAGGCCAGGGGGGTCTTTTCAAAGCTTGTTGATTCGGATCGAAATGTGGGTATGACCCCCGTAAGGGTAGCTCAAGCAGTGGGCCGGTCCTTCAGTGCAGATGCTGTCCTGGGGGGCTATCTTTACCGGTGGCGGGAGAGAGAGGGCGGAGATTACGCAGTTAAACGCCCTGCTTCAGTGGCCTTTAATCTGCATCTTATAAGGCCTTCAGACGGGGCGATTCTCTGGAAATCCAAATATGACAAGACCCAGCGGTCGTTGTCCGAGAATCTTTTTGATTTATCGACCTTTGTTAAAGGCGGGGGGCGGTGGATGACGGCAGAAAAGCTGGCCATGATCGGGCTTGAGAAACTGCTGGCACAAATGCCGGGTGCGCCCGTAAAAGAGGCGGAAAAATCGGCAGAGAAGACTGAAGAGGGTGATAACTAAATTGGTAAGCGTTCACAGGGCAGTGGAATCAGTGGAAATCCCAAATAACAAATCCCAAATAACAAACAAATTCCAATGACCGAAATTCAAAATTCCAAACATGTTTTGGGAATCCTTATCCCAACACAAGGAACGAACTCTCCCAGTCTGTCCGCCGTAATGTTAGGGAGCGCGGGTGGGAACCAAGTCAGTTTTGGTCATTGGATATTGGGATTTATTTGGAATTTGATGCTTGGGATTTGGATATTCCGTTACTCTACTAACGGGTACTTATGATTGTTATCCCAGCTATTGATCTTAAAGGCGGACGCTGCGTCAGGCTCAAACAGGGCAGGATGGCCGATGAGACCGTGTTTTCAGACGTCCCTGAAGAGATGGCAGTGAAATGGTATAAAGAGGGCGCTGAAAGACTTCACATGGTGGACCTGGATGGCGCAATCCAGGGAAAGCCGGTCAACAAAGATGCAATAAAAAGAATCCTTCGGGCGATTCCTATCCCTGTACAATTAGGGGGTGGTGTACGGGATATGGCTACGCTCGAGGCATATTTTGGCCTTGGACTCGGTTATTTGATCTTGGGGACCGTTGCCCACAAGGACCCCGAATTTGTTAAAAAGGCGTGTGACAGGTTCCCCGGGAAGATCATTTTGGGGGTAGATGTTAAAAAAGACCGCGTTGCAGTGGAGGGATGGACAGAGGAGGTCGATCTGACGCCTTTGGAATTGGCGAAACGGTTTGAGGGGTTAGGAATCGCGGCAATCAATTACACTGATATTCACAGGGACGGAATGAGGACGGGTCCGAATGTGGAGGCCACAAGGGCGCTGGCCAAGGCTGTCGATATCCCAGTGATAGCGTCCGGAGGGATTTCAGGGCTATCTGATGTCTTAGACATACTGCCGCTTGCAAAGGACGGGATTATCGGAATGATCACGGGAAGGGCCCTTTATGATGGAAGCCTTGATTTGGCTGAGGCTATAAAGGTTGCAAAGGGCGGAAAACGAGTGTAATTTTTTTTGTTGACATTTTTTAAAGATTGAATATAATGAAATGTTTAATTTTAACAATTAGCATATGAATATATCCCAACCTGCCTGGCAATGGGAATTTCCTTTATTAATACCATGAACCTTTACTCCTGCTTGAGCTATGTCGCTGAATCAAAAGATAAATGAAGATCTCAAGGATGCCATGAAGGCAAGGGACAGCATCCGGGTTTCCTGTCTAAGGATGCTCAAGACTGCCCTGAAAAATATGCAGATCGAAAAGAGGCGTGAATTAGAGGACAAGGAAATTGAAGCAGTTGTTTCCTCTTTAATTCGAAAAGGTAAGGAAGCGGTTAAGGAATTCAGGAATGGGGAGCGTGAGGAACTGGCCGCCAAGGAAGAGCAGGAGATCGAAATTTATTATGAGTACCTGCCCAGGCAATTGACCCCCGAGGAAATTGAAGAAACGTTACGGGAGGTTATTTCTGAGCTGTCGGCCACAAGTCCCAGGGACATGGGAAAGGTCATGAAGGCAGCCATGGCCAGGATGTCAGGACAGGCACAGGGCAAAGAAGTAAGCGAGATAGCCGGAAGACTGCTGAGTTAAAAACTAACACTTATTGACAGAGCCTGCATGATCGAACACACATACCAGGTTCTTGAATACCATCGCCTGTTGCATATTTTGTCCCATTACGCTTCCTGTCAGCTGGGTCAATCAAATTGCCTATCCCTTAAACCATCGAATGACGCAAAATACATTGACAATGAACTTAGACTGGTTTCGGAACTGAAACTTCTTCTGAAGGTGAAGGGTTTTGTCTCTTTTTCGGAAGTTACGGACATATCGGCGATTCTAAAAAAATCCAGAGCCGAAGGAGCATGTCTGGAATCCAAAGAATTCTTGTGTGTTTTAGGGCTTGCCCAGGCAAGCCGGCAGTCCAAAAACTTCCTGGGCTCCAATCGGTCCCTGTGTCCGGGGATATATGGCCTTGTGAAGGATATGGCCGACTGCAGCGCATTAATAAAGGCCATAAGGGACACGATTTCTTTAAGCGGTGCACTCAAGGATTCTGCCAGTCCTGTCATAAAGAAGATCAGGGGCAAAAAATTCCGGCTGAGGTCGGACCTTGAGAAAGAATTACAGCGTATCAAGGAATCCCCGGGGATCTCAGGTGATGGGCAGGATAATTTAGTGACGGTTCGAGACGGCCGGTATGTGATTTCCTTGAGGACCGATAAGAAATCGTGGCTACGGGGAATTATTCATGGCTATTCCAAAACCCGGTCTACCTGCTTTTTGGAACCTGTGGATGTAATTCAGGACAATAACCGGATGGGTGAACTGGCCCAGGAGGAAAAGGCAGAGGAATTTCGGATACTGACCGGTTTGACCTGCATGGTCAGTGATTTTTCCCATGATCTTGATAATTGTCAGGCCCTGATCAGCAGGCTTGACGGGCTTTATGCCAGGGCAAGGTTCAGCGAGAGCCAGTCATGTGTGGCACCGGAGGTGGACGAAGAGGGAGGGATTGAACTGATAGGGGCCAGGAACCCGATCCTTATGGCATTAGCCATTGAAGCCCGGGATCGTGGCGAACGCGCTGAACTTCCCGTGTCTGTGGACATATTGATAGATGGCGATCGGAACGGGTTGATCATCTCCGGTCCGAACAGAGGCGGAAAGACCGTGGCACTGAAGACGCTTGGGTTGATGTGTCTCATGGCGCAGGCAGGCATCCACGTTCCCGCTGATGAAGGGAGCCGTTTTCCCGTTTTCAATCTGATCATGGCGGACATTGGCGATGACCAGGATATTCAGGCAGGGCGCAGCACCTTTTCAGCTCATGCGGCGCATTTGAAATACCTTACGGAACATGCGGATCAGAAGAGCCTTGCCATTATTGATGAACCGGGCATGGGGACTGATCCGGATGAGGGAGTGGCCCTTGCCATGGCCGTGTTCGATTCTCTTTGCAGAAGAGGGACATTCGTGGCCGTGTCCACCCATCTCAACCGGTTAAAATCCTATGGATTGTTAAATCCAAGGGCCTTAAATGCCGCTGTTGAATTTGATTTTAAAAGAAATTGTCCCACGTTCAGGCTGGAATACGGATCTCCCGGGATCAGCCATGCATTGGAAATTGCCCGGGATGTGGGGGTTCCGGCCGATATCCTTGACAGGGCTAAGGCTTACCTGGATCAGGATGAAATCCGCCTGAACCGGCTTATAGAGAAATTGAACCATCTGAAGTTGGAGACAGAACGGGAGAAAAGAGAGGCTGAAGAGGCTAAGAGAGCGTATCAGGATGCTGAAAAAGAGATGAAGAACAGGCTGACCAGCCTGGAGGTCGAGAAAAGAACCCTGATTGAAGAAAGGAGGGTCGAGGCTGAGGCCGCCATAAAAGAGGCCAGGGAGGAACTGAGGCAGGCAATCAATTTGCTGAAAAAGAACAGGGAACAGTCTCAGGCCTATGTTACTAAGAGGTATGGTGAGGTCGCTCGCAGATTGATGGAGCAACTGGAACCGGAGAGAATTGAGACATCTCCTGCCGGGCTCAAGCAGATAAAAAAAGGGCAGATGGTCTACCACACAAAGCTCAAACAGAAAGGGACCGTCCTGTCAATAGATGTTTCAAGCGGCCGCGCCCAGCTCATGCTGGGACAGGTCAAAATGTCTGCCGAGATTCAGGACCTCGAAATTGTGAAAGGGGTGAAAGAACCCGGTCCGGATGAAGTGGTCAGACCCGTTTCATGGGGTTTTAAGGGCTTGCCTTCCAGGGAACTGAATGTCATCGGTTACAGGGTTGACGATGCAATCCCTTTGATTGACAAGACAATTGACCGGGCCCTGGTTGACGGAGAATTGACCCTGAGGATCATTCACGGATTCGGGACTGGAAGGCTGAGGAGAGCTATTCGCGAGCATCTGAAAGGGATTAGCTTTGTGAAAAGTATCAGCAGCGCGGATCTAAAATCCGGCGGGGATGCTATAACGGTTGTGGAACTATCCTGAATCGTACCGATGCCTTGGCATTAAGTAATAAATAATTATATTTTTTGTAACTGCTCAGGTTCACGGTTCAAGGGTTCATAGTTGAAGGTTAAAAAACGATGAACATAGACCAGTATGAAGATAAGGCAACCAACCGTGAACCTTGAACCGTGAACCTGACAACCAGTTACAAAAATTATCCATAACGAGCAACCAGTAACGAGTAACGAACAACAAACAACGAGAAATCAGTTTCAATAGTCAATATTCAATCCATAGGGCACCCAGCACATGACTTCTTATCAATCTGCCAGGGAAGAGATCAGAAGGACGGCTGACATTGTGGAGCTCATCGGCCAGTTTGTGAAGCTAAAAAAAGCGGGCCGAAACTATGTGGGACTATGCCCTTTTCATGCTGAAAAAGATCCTTCCTTTACGGTAAGCCCTGAAAGACAGACGTTTCATTGCTTTGGATGCAAAAAGGGTGGGGATGTTTTTTCATTCTGGATGGAGTACCACAGCTCTACCTTTCCCGAGGCATTGAGGGACCTGGCGGAAAGATACAATGTGACGATTTCGGAAGGATTTTCCGCTTCCAAAGAGAGAGAAAGGGCCTCTCAAAGAGAGGCCCTGTTCAGATTAAACGAAAAAGCCGTAGTCTATTTTGAAAGGGCACTGGGACATTCCGGAAAGGGAAAATCCGCCAGGGCATATCTGAACCGGCGTTTGCTTCGGAAAGATACGATCTCGGAATTCCGAATTGGCTATGCACCGGATGAATGGGATGGCCTGGTTGGAATCTTGAAGCATGAGCATGTGGACCTGAATTTGGCTGTTCAGGCAGGCCTGATTATTCCGAGGAAAAGCGGAGGACATTACGATCGTTTCAGAAACAGGATCATATTTCCGATATTTAATCTGAGGCTACAGGCGGTTGGTTTCGGAGGCAGAGTGCTGGATGATTCTTTGCCCAAATACCTGAATACGCCGGAAACCCCCCTATTCCATAAGGGTGAAACCCTTTACGGGTTGCATGCCTCCCATAAGGCGATCAGGGAAAAGGGCAGGGCGGTGATCGTTGAAGGGTACATGGATTGCCTTTCACTTAATAATCATGGCCTAAACGAGGTTGTGGCTACCCTCGGGACGGCCCTGACCTCAAGACATGTTCGAAAACTTAAGGGGTACGCGGATGAGGCAGTAATTGTATTTGACGCTGATGAAGCAGGTAAGGCAGCGGCCTTGAGAAGCCTTCCCGTTTTTTCAAATGAGGGGCTTTCTGCAAAGGCCGTTGTCTTGCCGGAGGGTCATGACCCCGACACTTTCGTGAACGAAAACGGGTTAGACGGATTTTTGGAAATAGTTGATCATGCTGCCCCCATGCTTGATTTTTTTGTGGAGCAGAGATTCACAGAAAGAGATTCAGACGAGGCAAGAGTTCGAGCCTTAAAGGAGATTCTTCCTGTCCTGTCGGAGGTCCGTGATTTCACCTTGCGTTCATTATACGTGAGACGTTTAGCGGGAAGAATCGGGGTCAAGGAAGATGCGGTTTTGTCCGAATTGGCAAGATTTATGAAAAAGACTTCGGGAGACGCATTTGAAAGGAAGATAAATGAACAAATGACGACCGGCAAAAAGGCACAAAAGAGTCTTACCGATCTCCAGTTGCTAAACCTCCTGGTTCATTATCCCGAGACCGTTTCAAGGCTCATGGCCTGTGAGTGTCGAATTCTCCTTTCCGATCCGGTGGTCGTGAAGATTGTTGACACGATTTTTGCTGAATTTAGTCAGGAAGTCCCTTTTTCACCCGAAAAATTATTAGACATTCTCGATAGTGAACCAGCCTGTGAGCAGTTCCGGGAGGTCCTTCACCGCCCCTTTGTTTGCTCGGAACAGGATGTTGAACAGGCTGTTGTCGAGTTTGAGGAAGAAGTATATCAGGCAAAGATATCCGTATCCTTTCAAAGGGCGAAGGAGCGTGGAGATATGGAACGTCTGGTACAACTAACCAAACTGAAGACTCAAGGACCGATAAGTTCTTAAAAGATAAGCTTTCAGGAGGAAACGCATAATGACCAAGAATACCGACATAGGTAATTTAAGGCGTTTAATCGATATTGGGAAAAATAAGGGATACATTACATTTACGGAGCTGAATGACGACCTGTCGGACGAGATCGTATCCCCTGGAGAGCATTTCGATGACCTCATTATGATGTTTGAAGAACTGGATATCATGGTAATAGATGAGGCATCCAAGGCCGAGAAAGAAAAAGCCCGGAAGTTGAAGAAAAAGGAGCAAAAACAGTCAGAGAAAGAAAATTTCCTTGTGGAGATCGCCGATACAACTTCCCGTGTCTCTGATCCCGTAAAAATGTACTTGAAGGAGATGGGGTGTATCTCACTGCTCAGCAGAGAGGGGGAGGTGGAGATAGCCAAAAGGATCGAGGCCGGCGAAGATAATGCCTTGGCCGCCCTGTTGGATTCGTGCGTGGGCATTGAACATATCATTGAACTGGGAGAGGAACTCAAGAACAGTGAAATTAAATTGAAAGAAGTGATTAATGATCTGGAAGACGATGACAGTTATATGCATTTGGGCGAGAGGAAGGAATCTCTCATAATCCTGATTGAGAGAATCGCCGAATTACATGAAGGAATCTGCCACAAAAGGCGAGACGTATCCAAGCGGGGGTGTTCCGAGACAAAAAAGAAAAAACTTAGGGCCCAGATCAAAAAGGATCAGGCCAAGATCAAGGCGTTAGTAAATTCGTTCAGTCTGGAAAAAAATCAGCTTGAATTGATGGTAGAAAGATTCAGGGACCTTATGGACGATATTGAAAAAGCCGAAAAAGATATTGCCGAATGTATGTTGCAGGCAGGTGGCAGGCCGATTTCCTACGTGAAGAAGTGCTACGCCAGGATCCCAAAGTCCGCGCAGGATGACCAAGTGATCTCTCCCATCGGTTTAACCAAAAGTGAACTCATAGCGTTGAAAAGCAGGGTGGATAATGCCCAGAAAGTCATCAAGCATTTAAAAGAGAGGACCAACATGACTCCCAGGCAGTTGAATGCCATATTAAGGAAGATAGAAGGGAGTGTAGAGAAGGCAAAGATGGCCAAATCAGAATTAATACAAGCCAACCTGAGGCTGGTTGTCAGTATTGCCAAGAAATATACGAATCGAGGTCTCCAGTTCCTTGACCTTATCCAGGAAGGTAATATCGGTTTGATGAAGGCCGTGGACAAGTTTGAATATCAGAGGGGTTATAAGTTCAGCACCTATGCGACCTGGTGGATCAGGCAGGCGATCACAAGGGCCATCGCGGATCAGGCAAGGACCATCCGTATTCCAGTGCATATGATTGAGACGATAAATAAGCTTATACGGACCTCCCGTTACCTCGTCCAGGAGCACGGGCGGGAGCCGACACCGGAGGAAATTGCTGGGAAAATGGAATTTCCTTTAGAGAAGGTCAGGAAAGTGCTAAAGATCGCCAAGGAACCCATCTCTCTCGAAACTCCCATAGGAGAAGAGGAAGACAGCCATCTTGGTGATTTCATAGAGGACAAAAAGGTGCTCTCTCCCGGAGATGCCGTTGTCAACTTCGGCCTGTCGGAACAAACAAGAAGGGTATTAAGGACACTAACTCCGAGAGAGGAGAAGGTCCTCAGGATGAGATTCGGCATCGGTGAAAAAGCTGACCATACATTAGAAGAGGTTGGACGTGATTTTAGTGTTACGAGGGAGCGTATCAGACAGATAGAGGCAAAGGCGCTTAGAAAATTGAGGCATCCCAGCAGAAGCAGGAAGTTGAAGAGCTTTGTGGAAAGCAGGGATGCCTAAGTGAGATTTTTTCTTGACAAATTTGTCTTGGGTGCGCATTCTATTTTTGTATAAGGTCTGGTTTGGGGGCCCATAGCTCAGCTGGAAGAGCCACCGGCTCATAACCGGTAGGTCCCTGGTTCGAACCCAGGTGGGCCCACCAATTAAAAGAGTTTTACCGGACATAAGCAGTAATACAGGAAAGGGTGCACCGTTAGATGGTGTGCCCTTTAAATTTTTGTGGTTCTGAGCCTTTCATGGTACCGAAGATAAAAGATATTTTGGAGCGGTTGGAGAACATTGCCCCAACCGTTTTGGCTGAGACATGGGACAATCCAGGCCTCCAGGTGGGTTCTTATTCTCAGGAGATTACAAAGATTTTCCTTTCCCTTGATCCCACGCTCAAGGCCTTGAGGTCCGCCGAAAGGCGAAATGCCCAGCTCCTGTTTACACATCACCCTTTGATTTTTAAGCCCCTCTCGCGGTTGGATATTAATACGCATCCCGGAGATGTGATTGTAGAAGCGGTAAAAAGTGGGGTTTCAGTGATCACTGCCCATACTAATCTGGACATGGCCAAGGGCGGCATCAACGATATTTTAGCAGATCTTTTGGAACTTCAACATATCGAGGTTTTGGAGAAAAAGGACGAGGCCGAGTATGCGGGATTAGGAAGAATCGGAGATTTGCCGGCGGCAGTAAGGCTCTCGGTTTTGGTAGAAAAAGTTAAAAGAGTATTTGGTGCCGAGCAGGTGAAGATCGTGGGTAGGGAAGACGAGCAGGTCCGGCGGGTTGCCGTTGTCGGGGGCTCCGGTGGAAGTCTGGTTTACCTTGCCTCTAAAAAAAGGGCGGATCTCCTTGTGACCGGGGATATAGGTCATCATCATGCATTGGAGGCCGAGTCTTTAGGAATCGCCCTAATTGACGCAGGACATTTTCATACGGAAAAAACGGCCTTTGGAGCCTTTGCAGAACGTTTACGCGCCATGGTGACAGAGTGGGGGTGGGAAGTGGCTATTGAAGTTGACGAGGACGAAACCGATCCCATGGGACATGGATAGGAATATTGAAGATTCTCGACTGAAGATTGAATATAGCCGCACCCCGGTTAAATAAAATCACAAAGGCATTTAACAGGGCAAGAAAAGGCCCGCCAAAAGGACGGCGGGCAAGCACAAAATACGCAAAAATAATATTCAATATACAATAGCCAATCGACAATTACTTGAGGTGAATGAATTGAAAGTACAAATTAAGAGGTTGATAGACCTTCAGAATTGTGATTCACGAATATCGGATGTCCGGGATAAAAAGGAGAAGGGCCCGATCAAGATCCGAAGGCTTGAGGAAGGATTGATCGCTTTCGAAAACAAGCTTGAGGAGGAGTTAGAGCGGCTTGAGGCTTACAAACAGGAAGGCCGCAAGATTGACGGGGAAATTGAAGACATCGATAGCCGAATAGAAAAGAGTAACAACAAGTTGAGCAATATAAAATCAAACAAGGAATATACCGCGGCCCTGAAGGAACTTGATGATTTGAAAAGGATACAGTCTCTTTCCGAAGACAAAGCACTCGATATAATGGAAGGGATTGAGGTGTTGGAAGCAGGATATGTTGAGAGCAAGGCAAAGCTGGAAAAGCTCAGAAGCGATGTTGAAAAAGATCGTGGTGAAATTATGGAAGAAATGAAGGAATTGGAACAGGAATCAAAACGGCTTGGGATGGAGAGGATAAGCCTGGGCCAGACTATTGACGAGAATCTATTAAAAAGGTACGATTTTATAAGGGAGCGAAAGGGCGGATCAGTTGTCAGCCCGGTTATTAAGGGTGTGTGCCAGGCATGCCACCTGGATATTCCACCGCAACAGTTCAATGAAGTGATTCGAGGCGATAAACTGATGACCTGCCCAAATTGCATACGCATTATCTATTGGGGAGAAGATGAAAGTTTCAAGAATGATGCGGCGGTTGGAGAAAATGGGAAGGGATAGCGTTCTGGCTCTGCCTTGGCTTTTTGTGTGTAAAAATACAAACTACAAGCACCAAATTACAAATAAATCTCAAATTTCAATCTCCAATGACCAAAACCTTCCAGAATAGGACATTGTTTGGATTTTCGAATTTTGGTCATTGGAATTTGTCCTTCGACTTCGCTCAGGATGGTGAGTCTGTCGAACCATTTGATATTTGGGATTTGATATTTGGAATTTCAATAAGTCAATGAAATTCCAACGAAGCAAATCCTCTATGGGGTAAAACCAAACCCTGGTCCTCCCTCCGGGCCGTAGGCCCTATGGGCCGGAGGCTGGGCCAGGATTTTTATTCGGGTATGTTAGAGTAGGGCAAATGGCCGCTGCCCAGTCGTTATGACAGGGGAGAGGAAAGTCCGGGCTCCACAGGGCGAGGTGCTGGGTAACGTCCAGTCCCGGTGACGGGAAGGAAAGTGCCACAGAAAGGAGACCGCCCCTGCCGACTTTGGGTATGTCGGCGGGAGTAAGGGTGAAAGGGTGAGGTAAGAGCTCACCAGTCCCCCGGGTGACCGGGGGAGCTTGGCAAACCCCGCCTGGAGCAAGACCAAATAGGGGAACGTATGGGGTGGTCCGCCCCGGTTCCCGGGTAGGTCGCTTGATCTCGATGGCAACATCGAGGCTAGATGAATGGCCATTGTCCCGAAAGCGGGTGACTGCTTCGGGAAACAGAACCCGGCTTACGGCCTGCTCTGACATACCCATCAGTTTCTGGCAGGCGTTCACAGGTTCCCCGCTGGGCGGGGAAACACTGAACCCGAAAACAATTACAGCTTTGGTTTATATCCATACATGAGAGATCTTTATGACAAACATATCCCGGAGGAAATTCCTGAAGACGCGATTCTTATTATAGGCGCGGGCCATTTCGGAGGCCGTGCGGCCCGGTTGCTCAGCAATGAGTCGAAAGCGCCGCTTTTTATTGTGGACTTGGACAAAAAAAGCCTCTCCCAATTGGAGGACCTCCCTGTAAAAAGGATCGTTTATGATGGAACCCTTTTCCTGGTAAAGTATTACCATCTCCTAAACCCTTCCAATATTATTGTCCCGGCTATTCCGTTGCATCTGGCCTATGTATGGGTAAAAAGATATTTGGAAAGTTCCCGCCTAATCAATATGATTGATGTGCCGGATGAGATAAAGCCCTTGTTGCCTTTCACCTGGCAGGGAAGCGAGGGCTCTCTCCTTGTCAGCTATGCCGACTTCGAGTGTCCCGATGATTGCCCGGAGCCGGAATATTGTACCGTTACGGGAGAAAGGCGGGACAATCCACTGCATGATCTTTTGGGCCACGTTAGATTGCCGGGTTTCAAGACCCATGTGATAAGAAGTCACCAGCTCGCGCCGGGTTTAGGGGGGTATAAACTCAGGGCTTTGACCGGATTGGCAGAGCGCCTCAGTGAATCTGAGAGGGGAAAGTGGCTCCTGGGCACCTCCTGCAGGTGCCATGGTATTGTTACAGCTATTGAGATTTACCAGACACAAACTGTCTGAAATCGAAGATGAAGGCTAAATAGTGCCCATCCATTAATGAAATAAGGGCACTATTAAGTTTCCAATTCAGGAATGAGATATTTTTTACAAGATCAAGGAAATCAAAGGATTACGCGTCCCGCCTTAGAAGGCGGGAACAAGTGATCCCGCAGATTGACGCCGACCTGTCCCGAATCAGGCGGGGG
>JAFDDR010000269.1 GCA_019310785.1 Deltaproteobacteria bacterium | reverse complement strand
GTGCGTTTCTAACTCAAGATTTGGGTTCAAGGTTTCCCGATAAAATCGAGATTCAGGGGTTAAAACCTCACGCTGCGCAAGCGCCTGCGCTGCGCGTTGAACCTTTGAACCCTGTCGAAGATCCCGCTGGGCGGGGAACCTCATAACCCAGACCAACCTGCCAATTTTTGAGCAACTTGGCCTTCTCAGGATCGAGCCTGGCGTAGTTCTCGTAAAATCCGGCAATCTCCGGGTCCCCACTCGACCGGCTCAAGACATTCGCCGTCATAAGGCACAGGTGTGATTTACCGGTTTCATAAGAGCCGCTCAGCAGATAGAACTTCTTGTCGTTGGGCTGATAGAGCCCTCGACAAATTCGTTCGAACGCCACGCGGTGAGCCTTGGTCGGCCGGTACATGGCCATTCGGTCGGCATTCATCTGAATCTCCTCAAAGTCGCTTTTCAGCACTACAAAATTCGCGTAGCCGGATTTCAGTTTGACCACATCTGCTATTTTAGCCATGGCTTTTCATTCCTTTGTTTGAGCTTACTTGCTATCGATACGAGACACGACCTGTTCACTTATTAGTGAAAAAGCCACATTAACATCATATTTCATGTTGGCCGCCAGCAGAGGTTTAACGTCCTCTATAAACCCCGGGTGTTTCATTTTTGCCTCGATATTTTTCTCGTAATCTTCTCTTCTTATCCGGTGCCCTTCCGCATTCATGTATTCCTTGAAAATCTTGACAACTTCCCAGGCATCGGCCCCTCCTTCTGTAAGACCAAGCCACAAATCAAAAAGATCACGACCTTTTCGTCTCTGATATAATGCCCTCATTTTTGTTGCAAGCAGTTCTTCCAGTTTGAAAGTATGGATTTTACAGTCTCCCGTAAACCAGCGTGAGCGAACGTTAAACGGTCGTTTGTGAAATCCATAGACAGTGAAATGCTCACGCGTATTTATTTCCACCTTCAGGCGCAATAGGACAACCGGCGGACCTTCAGATTCTATTCTGTAAGTTAGAATAGCAGATCTTTCCGTTTGGCTGCGCCGTGGTTTTCCAAGAAATAGATTCAGGGCTTCCTGCAAGGCATCAAGGAGCCCTCCTATCGGTCCAGGTACAGTCTGTACCAAATCAATATCCTCTGAATAGCGACGTGGGGGATTGAAATATAGTTTATGCAAGGCTGTCCCTCCCCTGAAGGCCAGTTGTTCGGAAATCAATGTATTCTGGAACATGGACACCAAGGCCCTGCTGATAATCAGATCCTGTTCTACCTGGTGATCCGAAACCCAGGGCGCTATCTGCCTCCATGCCGTGATATCCGCTTTCGGTATCATAGATCACCCTCAACATCGATGTTCACCAGAATCTTCCAACGCTGGTCCTTCTTGCATCCCGCGGTTGGCATGGAGGGTTCCAATCTAACAGGTAAGGGCTTTTTTTCCTGTGCCCATTGTGAAAGACTATAGGTCAAATCTGAAAAACCGGCCCTCTCCAATAAAAATCCCAAACGCTGGGCATAGGCTATTCTCCCATCCGCCTTAACAGATTCTACCAGCTTTTCCGGCTCCATCGCTTCGCCTAACTCCTGTAATACTGTCAAGACACGGTCCACACCGCCAATGCGCTTCGCATAGCGTATCAAATCAATGGCAGTGGCCTCGGGAGTGGAAACCCGGATATATCCTGTTTGAACCTTGATTTTGTTCACCTGCACGCCGGCAAACTTTGTCTTAGAAAAAAAGGCGATAACAAGCCCGTTCGTTTGTATTTCACGCAAGGGGCCTGTCGTCACCACATGAAACTGCTGGGGCTGCTGGTGGGCAGCGCCATGCAGCGCTGCTGCGCTCAACAGGCCCACATAGTAGGGCTGCCCCATATAGCCCATCAAATCAGCTATAAACCATTCAGCAGGAAGGACGCCCGTAGACGTATACTCCAGGGGAATAATGATAAAGAAGCCACTATGAATACGGGCAATTCTTTTCTTTCTGGATAACCGTGCAGCGGCTTTCTTGAAGGCCATCTCACTTACGCTCAAGGCTTTCAAAGCCTCTTGTCGGTGGAAAAAATAGAGGCCTTGCGACTGCCTTGAATCAATCCAGGCGGCCAAATCAGGCGAATTTTGTGATTTCCCCTTTGGCATTAGTGAACCCATTTAAAAAGCTATATTTTGCAAATAGGACCATAAGATGGCCCCTTTTGCAAATAATAACTATAAAAAAGAATGATTAAGGATGAATGCTGAATTTTAAAGATCCACGGCATTTTATTAGCCTTTCCTTGTTGTTGCTTATTCATCTTTCATCATTCCGCATTCATAATTTTCTTTATCCGGTCGTATTCTTCCAGGCATTTGCGTTTGAACAAAAGCGCTTTGTTAGTTTCTTTGTCAAGGCCGACCTTTCGGGTGTAGACACCCTTCCGGCCTGTTATAGCATAGAACCGCCTGGCAAGAACATAGCGGGCACCACGCCCCTGACCTGTGAGTCCTAAAACACCCGTTTCAACGAGGTAAGAGAGCCGTGGTTTAAGCTCCTCCTGCATAGGCAAGCCTCGATGCACCCGGTCCAGGATTAGAAAATCTTGTGTGGAGAAAGAAACACTCCGTTCCCGAGTGATTTTTTCAAGAAATAACACAAATACAGAGTCCTGGACTTGTCCGTGGAGGGCAAGGTTCACCTGGTAGCGGTCTGTTCCGGTGAAATCAGGAGGCAGTTTGCAGAAACCTTTCTTTACTGCAATCTTGAAACTGTATTGCTGGGATAGCCAGTATCGGAATTCATAGGATTTAAAGTCAGTTCTTTGACCGCGTCCATAAGGATTTTAATGCTAAAAGGTTTGGAGATGGTAAAATCAAATCCGTTACCATTCACAAGCCATGGTGTTCCTGACATGGCAATGATTGGTGTTTTCGGTTTGTCGGAGTTTCGAATGCATCGCGCTACTTCAATGCCGTCAATGTCAGGCATGCGTATATCCGTTATCACTAAATCAAACGATCCCACCTCGAACATTCGGAGGCCATCAGATCCCCCCGATGCGGTTTCTACATTATACCCGTATATGGTTAAGGCTTCCTGAAGCACATCCAAAATAATCCTTTCATCATCAATAACCAGGATATTATACATAATCCGACCTCCATGAATGAGAATTTTGAACAGAACATATTGCATTACCCATTATCTGATATATCTTAGCATACCCTATATAATTACAAATGTCAACTAAATATTGTATAAATCCTTAGCATAAATACTACATATGGTTTTTT
This sequence comes from Deltaproteobacteria bacterium, assembly GCA_019310785.1. Lineage (GTDB taxonomy): Bacteria > Desulfobacterota > DSM-4660 > Desulfatiglandales > Desulfatiglandaceae > JAIOSR01. Next base: position 489 of record JAFDDR010000269.1, on the reverse strand, counting down.
ATTGCTTGAAAACTTTGAGAGGCAAGTCCTGAATGCGGCCGATTTTTTTTTCAATGAAGTGAATTATAAGAGCTGGCTCTCTAATGAGGCAAATCAACGGGTCAAATCTTCGTTTGACTCATGTTCCATTTTTCTTGCTTAACAACACGTGTCATCAACGGGTCAAATCTTCGTTTGACTCATGTTCCATTTTTCTTGCTTAACAACACGTGTCATTCACCATAATAGACGTAAAAAGCTCCACCAACGCAGTGTTAGTGGAGCTTTTTGGAAAACGTTTTTTTGGAATCGTAGATCAAAATCCCTCCTTAAAGGGCTGAATTGCATTGAAATTAAGCTATTCTTATCTTGTTGATTTGTCAAGGAATATAGGGGCAAAAGGGATTTGAGATTTGGGATTGCGGATTTGAGATTTGGGAAAAACAAGGAGCAGAGCGCAGAGAGCCTCAGTGAAATAGTAAAAAGCATTTCACCCCAGTTGAACACCCA
>JAFDDR010000268.1 GCA_019310785.1 Deltaproteobacteria bacterium | reverse complement strand
GGGACCATATTCTTGGGCGGCATTGAAGAGACCTATGGTTTTTATCTTTTAGCCGGTAAATATTATCCCCATTTCGGGGAATTAAACACCTTTCTTGTGTCCGATCCTCTGACCCTGGAGATGTTTGAAATCCGGGAATCGGCGGCCCAGGCAGGATGGGAGAATGACTGGTTTTCCGTTGGGGCAGGTTTATTCAACGGGGATGTTCAGGAAGACTTTCACCGGGAAAACAACAGGATCAACGGTTTTTTCGCAGATGTGAATATGCACAACCCTGAAGGCACCCTGGGAGGCGTCTCTTTGCTTGCGGGGCTCTCTTACCTCAGCAGCGTGGCGGACAGCGATACCCTCGAGGGTCAGGTGAATGATATCAACGGTGATGATTTACCGGGCAGCGGTACCAATGATATCAGCGACTATGTGGATGGTGTTGCGGCCTATCTTGTGGCAGAATACGGGCAATTCAGTTTTGGGGCCGAGTACATAACCGCCTTAGATGATTTCAGGGCCGGGGAGATGGCATATGCGGTCGACAGGCTCGGCGTAGCCAGGGACACGAGACCTGCCGCATGGAATTTCGAGTTTGCGTACAGGCCCATTGACAGTGTCCAGTTAGCCATCAGGTATGAAGGTTCTGACGAGATGTACGATCTCTTCCCGGAAGACCAGTATGGTTTTGCAGTGAGCTGGGAACTTTTCAAATATACTACACTTTCCGGGGAATATCTCCATGGGGAGTATGAGGATAACGCCACGACCGTGGACAGGGACCAGGATATTTTTACAATGCAGTTAGCCATAGAATTTTAAACTATGAAAAAAGGAGGTTTTGATTATGAAAAAATTAAGTCTTGGTGTTGCAGCATTAATTTTATCTCTATTGCTGGTTGTATCTTCTTTTGCAATGGGGCCAGAAAGGGACAAAAAAGCGATTGTCTTAGCAGGGTTCGGCACTAGCTATCCTTCTGCGCTGGTAGCCATTACAAACATCAAGGATGTAGTTCAAAAGGCATTTCCTAAAGTAAAGGTGAAGCTGGCCTTTACATCCAATATTATCAGGAATATCTGGCATGGAAGGCAGAATGACAAGAAATTCCTTTCAAAAAACAAGAACATACCAAAAGAGATCCTATATGTTAAAGGCCCTCTTGCCACTATTGCCGACCTGCAGGATGAAGGGTATAATATAATCATTGTGCAGCCCACTCACATTTATTATGGTGAAGAGTATACGGATCTGACAGCTTACGTAAATGGGCTGAATTCCATAAAGACAATAAAGGCCAAATTTATGCCTTTTAAGAAACTGGTTTTGGGGAGGCCTCTTCTCGGAAAATGCGGGACAAGCTATGACTACCATGAAGACCTGATACCGGCAGCAAAGGCCCTTGCTCCTGATGTGGCCCTTGCAAAGAAAAACCATGCGGCCCTTGTCTATATGGGACATGGGAATGAATATTATAGCACCGGCGCGTATATTGAATTTCAACAGACATTGCGCAAGATGTATCCTGATATAAAAATATTGGTCGGCACAGTCGAGGGGTACCCCTCTCTTGATAATGTTGTGTCCGGTCTTACTCACACGGGTACAAAAAAGGTCGTGCTGAAACCTTTTATGATAGTCGCCGGTGATCATGCAAACAACGATATGGCCGGTGATGAAGATGACTCCTGGAAGATGGTCATCAAGTCAAAGGGGATCAAGGTTATTACCGTGATCCATGGAATCGGCGAGAATCCGAAAATTGCGGATATCTATGTGGTTCATATTAAAAATGTTGCCAAAGATAACCAGATTAAGCTTTAAATTATGTTAAAAAAACAGGGGTTTGGGGCCACGCGAGGACTCCAAACCCTTTGTTTTATATCCTTGCTCCTTGCCTGCATTATCCTTTCGACTGGGATGGGATACATAGAGATATCTCCCCTTCAGGTAATAAAGGTCGTGATTTCAAGGATAACCGGCACCTCCGATTTATTACAGGGAATGGACAGTGTCTTTCCCTATGTTATTATGGACGTAAGGCTGCCCCGCATATTAACATCAGCCATCGTTGGGGCAGGCCTGTCAGTCGCGGGAGTTATCTTTCAGGGGATTTTATTGAACCCACTGGCTGACCCTTATACTCTTGGTATATCTGCCGGGGCCGCATTTGGCGCGTCTATCGCCCTGCTCTTAGATGTAATGTTCATAGGGTGTTATACGGTGCCGCTATTTGCCTTTATCGGCGCTGTTTTAACCCTGCTCGCGGTTATGTTTATCTCGTCATCCGGCGGCCAGACATCTTCCAATAACCTGATACTTTCAGGTATTATTGTGGCGGCAATCCTGTCCGCGGGCATAAGCTTTATAAAGTATGTGGCCGATGAACAGGTCTCTATAATAATCTTCTGGTTGATGGGCAGTTTCGGTTCAAAGAGCTGGACCGACGTTTTTTTGATTCTCCTGTTTGTCTTAACAGGATTTGTGATTTGCCTTTTTTTTGCGCGCGATCTTAATATAATGACCCTTGGAGATCGATCCGCAGGTTCCCTGGGGATTGAGACAAACAGGTTGAGGATAGTCCTTCTTGTAACAGCGTCATTGATTACTGCCGGGTGTGTCTCTGTATCCGGCATTATAGGTTTTGTAGGCCTTGTTATTCCCCATTTAATGCGTTTCTTTGTGGGGCCTGATAATAGAAAATTATTACCTGCCTCTGCTCTGGTAGGTGCAATTTTACTCCTTTGTGCCGATACAATAACGAGGGCAGTCCTGCCCACTGAAATACCTATCGGCGTCCTGACCGCCCTTATAGGTGGCCCCTTTTTCTGTTATATTTTTAGGAAGAGACGGATCTTAAAGACCTATGGATAGAAAGAGTCTGTTTGAGATCAGGCATATCAGTTTTTGTTATGAAAAGAATATAGCAATAGATGATCTATCGCTGGACATAGAACCGTGCAAATTCTATGGCATCGTTGGCCCCAACGGGTGCGGCAAGACCACACTATTAGATCTCTTAGTGAGAAACAAGACCCCCGGTTCCGGGACAATAAGATATTCGGGGCGGGAGTTAAGGGAATATAACAGAAGGGAACTGGCAAGGGAGATAGCACTGGTCCCGCAGGATTTTTATATCAATTTTCCCTTTACCGTAAGAGAGATAGTACTGATGGGCCGACACCCGTATATACCGAGATTTGCTCCTCCCTCGGCCAAAGACATGAGTATCGTGGACGAAATAATGGAGAGCATGGAAATTGACAGATTCAAAGAGAAATATGTCACTGAACTGAGCGGGGGGGAGAAACAAAGGGTCGTTTTTGCACGCGCATTTGCCCAGGATACGCCTGTCCTGGTTCTGATACGTTGGATATGGCGGCGGAAAGTGTGAGGCTGAAAAAGAGGACTGTTATTGCCGCATTGCATAACCTGAACCTGGCCGCGGCCTTTTGTGATAATGTTATTTTTATGAAGGAAGGAAAAATAATATCTGAAGGCAGAGTAGATGATGTCCTGAACGAACAGAATATAAAAGATGTCTTTCATGTGGATTCCAGGGTCTATTTTGACCAATATTCAAATTCAAAACAGGTGGTATTTAGAAGGATATAGACATGAAAAAACGGATATTAAGTGTTTTCGCATTAATTTTGTTTCTGGCGCCGGGCATTAATGCATCAGATCGGACGAAGAGTTTTATAGACAGATCCGGCAATAAAATAGTTGTAGAAATGCCCTTCAAGAGGATAATTTCGCTTTATGGAGCCCATTCGGAAAACCTGTTTTCTCTCGGCCTTGATGAAGAGATAATAGGTGTTTCTAAAAATGAGGCATACCCTCCAAGGGCAACAACAAAGCCCGTTTTCAGTTATCATGATGATGCTGAAAAATTTATTGCATCACACCCGGACCTGATCCTGATAAGACCGATGATAGCCCGCGGCTATGCAAACCTTGTCTTAAAGCTTCAAAAAGCGGGGATAACGGTTGTATCGTTGCAGCCGAGGACCGTGGATGAGATGTATTCATACTGGAAGAAGCTGGGAATGCTGACAGGG
>JAFDDR010000267.1 GCA_019310785.1 Deltaproteobacteria bacterium | reverse complement strand
GATTGCTTAGGAATTTCCTTTGTTAGAGCGGCGAAGCCGCGTTCTATAAAATTGCGAAGCAATTTTATAAGGTGGATTAATGAATGATCCAAAGATCATTGCTATGATACCGGCGAGGATAGGTAGTACCCGCTTGAAGATGAAAAACCTTGCGCTGGTGAACGGAAAGCCGTTGATCTACTATGCGATCCGTGCGGCCCTGGATTCCGGCGTGTTTGACCGGATAGTGCTTAATTCTGACCATGAATTATTTAAAAAAATTGCCTATAGATATGGGGTGGAATTTTATCACCGGCCGGCAGAATTAGGGAGTTCCACGACAAAATCCGACGACGTGGTCATGGATTTCATGGAAAAGAACCCCTGCGACGTAATAGCCTGGGTGAATCCCACCTCTCCCTTGCAGACAGGTGAAGAGGTTGGGAAGGTGGTCCGGTATTTCCAGGAAGAGGGGTTAGACTCCCTGATTACGGTCAAAGACGAACAGGTCCATTGTGTGTACAAAGGCAAACCGGTAAATTTTGAACCCCTGGAAAGGTTCGCCCAGACTCAGGACCTGACACCGGCTCAGGCATTTGTTTATTCCGTCATGATATGGCGAACCCGGACCTTTATGTCCCAGTACAGAGCCAAGGGCTACGCCCTTTTCTGCGGAAAGAGGGGGACATTTCCGGTTAGCAGGCTTTCCTCTATCATTATAAAACGACAGGAGGATCTGATGTTGGCCGATTTTCTGCTTCGCGCACTTGGTGGAGATAACACTTATCAGGTCCAATATGATCGTTTGACAGAGTTACTTTAGGGATAAAATGAGTAAATTTTGCTCCATAATCATTCGTACCTGCAATGAAGAGAGATGGATCGGCCCCTGCTTGTCAGGAGTTTTTGGGCAAACCTATCGGGATTTTGAAGTGATAATCGTGGATAACGAGAGCAAGGATCGGACTATTGAAAAGGCCCGGCAGTTCCCGATTGCAAAAGTTGTAACCTGTACGAAATTTTTTCCCGGCAAGTCCCTGAATTTGGGCATCAGGGAATCAAAAGGAGAATATATCGTCTGCCTTTCCGGGCATTGTATCCCCGTGAATGAGGCCTGGTTAGGCAACCTTGTGAAAAATCTGGATGATCTTTCTGTGGCTGGCGTCTACGGCAGGCAGGAGCCCATGGCTTTCTCCAGTGATGCGGACAAAAGGGACCTGTTGTTAGTTTTCGGGTTGGATCGGCGGGTGCAGTCTAAAGACAGCTTTTTTCACAACGCCAACAGTATCCTGCGGCGGGAACTGTGGGAAAAAGTGCCTTTCGATGAAAAGGTCACAAACATCGAGGACCGGGTCTGGGCAAAGGAAATGCTGAAGTTAGGTTATACAATCGTCTACGAACCGGAGGCCAGCGTGTTCCATCACCACGGCATCCATCATAACGGTAATCCTGAGCGATGTGCCAACGTGGTTCGAATTGTTGAAAGCCTGCGAGAGGACGAAAAGATCAGGACACTGAACGCCCACGATCTGAATGTGGTGGCTGTCATTCCGGTGAAAGGGCCGGGCATGATGTTAGCAGGAAAACAGGCCCTTACCTATACGGTGGAATTTGTACTGACCTCTATCTATGTCAAACACACCTATGTCTCTACGGATGACGAAGCCCTGTCGGAAACAGCAAAGAGCCTCGGCGCGGAAGCGCCCTTTATCCGCCCCAAATCCCTGTCTAAGGATTATGTCGGTCTTGAAGAGGTTTTTAAATACTCGTTGGATAAAATCGAGGAGATGGGAATCTATCCCGACCTTGTTGTGACCTTGGAGCCCACCTTCCCCTTTCGGCCGGCCGGCCTTATTGATGACATGATCAGACGTGTGGTCTCGGATGGCCTGGACACGGTGATTGCAGCGCGGCCGGAAAGCCGCTCTTTGTGGCATGAAAGCGAAGACGGTACTGTAAAACGCATGGACAGCGGATATGCCCCGCGTCAATACAAGGAGCGGGCGTTTGTAGGGCTTAAAGGCCTTTGCTGCGTTACACGCGCGGAAATTATTCGCGAAGGACGGCTTTTGGGCGATAAAGTGGGCCTTTACGAAGTGGACAATCCCTATTCCTCCATTGAAGTGCGCGAAGCGGATGACTTCCGTTTAGCCGAACATATTATGAAGATCTGGCAGGATTGAGGGGGAAGGCACGGAGTGGGGGTGAAAGCCCCAGGATATCGAGTCGTTACGGTTGGAAACTGAAAAAGAGGATGCAAAGGAATAATTATGAACAGGGATGCAAACGTTCAGGTGCTTGACTGTACTATTCGTGACGGGGGGTACATAAACAACTGGGATTTTTCCCCGAGGATGGTCAGGGATGTATATCAGAGGTTGTCAAGGGCCGGTGTTGACTTTATTGAGATAGGGTTTCGGGATGCTGTGGCGCCAGTGCCCGGAAGAGGAACTCAGGAAGGTCAAAAAGGGGATACAGGGCGCCAGGATCTGTGTCATGGTTGATTTCGGGAAGGCCGGATCAGAGGATTTCCTTCCTGCCGAGGACAGTGCCATTGATATGGTGCGTATTGCAGTACACAAGGATAAGGTGATAAGGGCACTGGATCTGGCCCGGCAGATCAAGGCAAAAGGCTATATGGTATCCATCCAGTTGATGGGCTATCCCCAATACGACACTCAGGAAAGGGATGAACTGTTCCGCCAATTGGAAGACTGCCCCCTTGATTATGTCTATGTGGCGGACAGCTATGGTTCTTTATTGCCGGATCAGGTGGACCGGTTGGTGGGACCTCTTGCTGCAATCGGAGGATTCAAGGTAGGCTTCCATCCCCACAACAACCTGCAGTTAGCCTTTGCGAATGCCTTGCAGGCCATTAAGAGTGGAGCCAACATCGTGGATTCCACCCTTTACGGCATGGGACGGGGGGCCGGAAACCTCTCCACCGAGACCCTGCTATCATATCTCCAGCAGCAAAACAGGGATAAATACAATGTGATTCATGCCCTGTTTTGCGTTGATATGTATTTGTTGCCGCTCAAAAGGAAATTAGAGTGGGGATATCAACTGCCCTTTATGTTGTCGGCAATATGCCAGTGCCACCCCTATTACGCCAAAGATGTGGTGGAGGCCCGTGAATATACGGTAGATGAGTTGTGGAAGATTCTGAATCTTGTGAAAACACGCAAACCGGTCGGGTTTAAGCCCAAGCTTTTAGAAGAAATTCTTGAAACCTGCGTTTTCGATAAAAAAGAGATAGCCCAGGATTCGGGAGCAGAGGATGAAGGCCAGGAAATGCCTGCGTCCGAGACAGGACCGCCTACCTATATGGACCGTCATCCCGGCCGACCTTTCCTGATACTTGCAAACGGGCCTAATCTGAAGGCATACATGTCCCAGATTAAGAAATTTATTGACCGTCACAAGCCGGTGGTTTTGGGGGCGAACTACTTAGGGGGTATGTTTGCGCCGGACTATCATGCCTTTGTAAACCTGAGGCGATTTATCAAACACATGTCATCTGTTGACCCGTCGTCCAAATTGATTTTGAGCCAGCACTTCCCCGAGGATATAGTCAGGGAACACGTTGACGGGGGTCATGAAAGCATTCTGTTTGTGGACAGGGTAAAGGGACCGTTTGACATTATAAACGGCGTTATTTCCAATAATTGTGGTACAGTTTCAGTCTTGCTTATCGCGGTAGCCCTTGTGATGGGGGCAAGCGAGGTATTTGTGGCCGGCATGGACGGCTATCGGCTCTTGAGTGACGATGGTGGCCCTCTTTTTTATGATGAGGAAGATGAGACGGACTCCAAGAGTTTCATTCGGACCAGGGAACGTTGGAATGAGCAAGCCTTACAGGACTTGGAGTCTTATATGAGAGAGCGGGGAGTGATGGGTCCTACGATCATTACGCCCACTACTTATGAGAAATACTTTGTTGGAATTAACAATTATATTTAAGAAGACTCGGCAGGTGTATTGGGAGGCGGAGGAGAGATGAGCGATTCCAGAATCCTGGGCGTTATTCCGGCGCGGATGAAGTCGAGCCGGTTTCCAGGAAAGCCTCTGGCAGATATTAAGGGCCGGCCCATGGTTGCAAGGGTCTACGATGCTGCGCGGCGGTCTGCTGAGTTGACTGAGGTGGTGGTTGCAACAGATAGTAGTGAAATTGTTGAGGCCTGCGGTGATTTGGATATCCCCACGATAATGACCGATGGAAACCACCGGACCGGTACCGACAGGGTGGCGGAAGTCGCTAACAAGATCGAGGCCGAAATATATGTCAATATTCAGGGGGATGAGCCGTTGATTGAGCCGGAGGTGATTGATGTGGCGGTGAACGGGCTTATGTCTGACGATCATTACCAGGTGGTCAACCTTTGCATGGCCATTGATCGGTTAACAGACCTGGTGGATATAACGGTCCCGAAGGTGGTCAAGGGACCGGGTGGCCGGGCCGTATTTCTTTCGCGGGCAGTGATTCCATATCCCAAAAACCCGGATGCTGCGGACTACTTTCGTCAGGTGTGTGTGTATGCCTTTCGTCCCGAGGCACTCCACCGTTTTGCCGAGCTTGAACCCGGGCCGGTCGAGGCATCCGAGGATATCGAGCTGCTTCGTTTCATAGAACATGGTATCCCTGTCCGCATGATCGAAGTTGTGACGCGCTCCTTTGGTGTGGACACCCCGGCGGATCTGGAGCGCGCCTGCAGGATGTGGACATCATGATCGGCTGTTTTGGAGAGATAATGCTGAGGCTCAGGCCGGAACCGGACAGCCTATTGTTGAGCCAGGCCGGCAGTTTTCACCTGGAGCCGGGTGGCAGTGAGTCTAATGTGGCCATAGCGCTATCCGCACTGGGCCACAAAACCACCATGCTGACCGGCCTTCCCGAGAACCCACTTGGCAGAAAGGTCATCCAGTACCTTCGAGGTCACAGGGTGGGAACCGAAAAAGTAGTGCTTTCAGGGAATGGTCGACTGGGGCTTTACTTCACCGAGAAAGGCTGCGGGCATCGGCCGTCACGGGTCCTGTATGACCGGGAGGGATCGGTATATAACTTCTTAGATGAGCTGGTGAAGGATCCGGATGCATGGCTGAATGACTGCTCCTGGCTTCATCTGTCAGGCATTGCCCTGGCCACTTCACGCAGGGCCGCGGATTTTTCACTGGCTTTGGTTGCGAAAGCCTATAATAAAGGGATAAAGATCTCCTTGGACATAAACCACAGAAAGCAATTGTGGGGATGGTGCAAGGAAAAAAAGGAAAGATGCGACTATCTTATGAAGGTGGGTGAAAAGGCGACGGTCCTGGTGGGGAATGAAACCGACCTTGAGGTGGGCCTGTTTGGAGACCCCTCTTTGAGCCAGGGTGAGTTGATGGCGGGTCTGACGGAGATCGCGAAAAAAGGAGATCTGGCCTGGGTGGCAATAAGCCGGCGGGAATCGGAACAGGCGGACAGAAATCTGTTCGGAGGCCTGATTTATGATTTTCGGCGTGAACCCGCAAAGCCGCGAAGGTGGGAAGCAAAACCCCGAACCATCACCCTGATCGTGGACCGTGTGGGCACTGGTGATGCCTTCTGCGGGGCCATCTTGGACGGTTTTCTTAAGGGTATGGAGCCGGGGCAATGCCTTGAAAAGGCGGTCATGCTCGGCACCCTGATGCACGGTGTTTCGGGAGATGCCTGTCTGATAGACGAAAATTTTCTGAAACAATGCTTGGCTGATGACAGTGGGAGAATCCTTCGTTAGCTATTCTGTCCCTCCTGAGGTAGAACGGCGGGAACAGGCTCTGGGACGGTTTACAGCCAGCTTTGCGCAAGGCTTACCCGAGGATTTGCGATCCACGGCCTTTTGCGGACCTGCCAGTTTCCGGGATCCCGAAGCGGATAATGTCTGGCATGATTATTTGATCCGTGGCGGAT
>JAFDDR010000266.1 GCA_019310785.1 Deltaproteobacteria bacterium | reverse complement strand
AGGTCTTTTCAGCGGGCTATGACATCTCGGCCCTGCCGATCACCCCTTCACCCGATATGGAGGTGTCCCTGAAAGAGACCCCCCCGCTTGAAAAGGCCCTCCTTTCAATTAGAGACTTTCCCTACCCCGTAATTGCCATGCTTAACGGGCATGCCTTTGGGGGAGGATGCGAACTCGCCATTGCATGTGATATTCGCATCGCTGCAAAGCGAACAAAGATGGGAATGCCCCCGGCCAGGCTTGGCCTTGTATACCCTTACCAGGGATACAGGAGATTCCTTACGGTACTGGGCTTTGCCCGAACCCTTGAGATTTTCCTGACCGGGCACTCCTACGACAGCCAGAGTTGCCTCAGCATGGGACTTGTAAACCATGTGGTCGATGATGCCGATATCGAGCCATTTACATACGAGCTTGCAGGAGACCTTGTAAAGAACTCACCCCTATCCCTTCGAGGAACCAAGTCAGCCCTCTATAAGATTGCCGAGTATCCTGTGCTTAAAAGGGATGACGAGAATGCGCTTCGCGAACTGTTTATACAATCGCTCCAAAGTGAAGATATTGAGGAAGGTAAAAGGGCGTTCATGGAAAAGAGAACGCCACGCTTTAAGGGTAGATAAACTCGGCACATTCGAAACCTGACCCGAAAATCGCCCATTAGGAACTTAAGACCCATGGTCAAACGCTGGTCAAAACCGAATGGATATCGCCAGGTGCTGGCCATCAGCCTTCCGCTGGTGGCCTCAATGGGCGCCATTACCCTTATGCAGTTCACTGACCGGATGTTTTTAGCCAATTACTCGACGAATGCTATTGCAGCCGCCCTGCCGGCCGGCATCGCATGTTTTACATTTATCTCCTTTTTTATGGGAGTGGCCAATTATACAAACGCCTTTGTGGCCCAGTACAGCGGGGCAGGGGCATCCCACCGTATCGGCGCGGCGCTCTGGCAGGGGATATGGTTCTCAATCTTTTCCTGGGCACTGCTGGCCCTTCTCTATTTTGTCTCCGAAGAACTTTTCAGGCTGATCGGGCACTCCCCCGGAGAGGGGCGTGGAAGCAACCACGAGCGCACTCCATATTACCTTAGCCTACATGATGCCCCTTGCCGCAGTATTTTTATTCATGCCTGAGCCATTGCTCTCGCTTTTCAAGGCGGGCGGTCAGAGCTCCGATCAATACAGGGAGATCATGGAACTGGGCGTTATCCTTATGAGGTTCGTGGCGGTGTTCTGTTTTTTCGATGCACTCAATCTCATATATTCAGGTGCCATAAAGGGGGCTGGCGATACGAGATTTATCATGTGGACCATTGGTGCGCTCTGCCTTGGGGTGATGATATTCCCGGTCTACGTGGCCGTCGAAGTGATGGGTGCCGGGCTCTATACGGTCTGGACCTTAGCCACCTTTTATGCCTGTGCACTCGGTGTCTCATTCATGCTGCGCTACCGCCAGGGAAAGTGGAAGAGAATGCGGGTGATTGAGCCGGGCGCGGTCCTGTCAAAAGTAAGGGTTCCGAATGTAGTAATCTAAAATTTATCCGAATGGGTGAATTCGCTGATCTCGCGGCGTTTCGGCGCTTCGGGATCCTTGGCGGGATAGCCTAAGGGGATCATGCTTACCAGTTCGTAGCCATCGGGCACGCCCAAAATTTCTTTTGCCTTGTCGTGATCAAGGAGGCCCACTATAACTGTCCCCAACCCAAGGGAATATGCGGTCAGGCAGAGGTTCTGTGTCGCGATTCCCAGGTCGAACATGAACCAGTCCCCGAACTTTGTGGTAACCTGGTCATTATAATATCCGGAGCTTTTCAGTTTTCCGCACACCACAAGGACAATCGGGGCCTGGACCATGGCCTTGGTGGACGGGTTCTTGATCAGGGTTGTCTGGAGCTGCTCCCTGATGGCCGGGTCTTTCACCACAATCACTTCCCAGCACTGGCTGTTGGTCCATGAGGGTGCCCATTTAACGGATTCAAGTATCTGATTGAGGAATTCTTCCGGGACTTCCTTGTCCTCGTATTTACGGATACTGCGCCTTCCCTTGATAATGTCCATGAGATCAGCCATGTGTTTTCCTCCTTTAGGTGAAGTGGGTTAGTTTGTGATAACTGATTTGTAACTACTTAGGTTGTCAGGTTCACGGTTCACAGTTCAAGGTTAATCGCTTTGCTATTTTCTTCATATCCCCTCCTAACCTTGAATCCTGAACCTCTGAACGTTGAACCTGAGCAGTCACACTGATTTAACGTATCGGAATTTTTATCCTGCCCCATGAAAAAATACAAGTGCTTTTTTTGCGGCATACAGCAGTTTTGATGGGTTTCACATTGCTCCGGCTAAGCTGGAAGCCAATTGTTCTATGTAGGTAAGGTTTTCCAGCTTCTGCCGCCAGGATTGCGGTATGGCTTCGATACCGAGATAGGCCCCGGAAATCGCTCCTGCCATGGCGCCCAATGTGTCCCTGTCGCCGCCATTCATAATCGCACAAAGGATGCAATCCTCAAATGATTGCGCATGGCGTAAAAAGGAATAAACGGCAAAGGGCATTGATTCATGAACGGCCACGGTCCGGCCTATGAGGTCTGCTGCGGCTTTCGGGAAAATTCCCTGGGCAATTGATTGATTAACAAGCCGCATCTTTTCCCGAACCTCGGGTGTCTTAGCAAAGTCAATCAAAGACCGGGCCAGATTCTCGAATGGGAATTCCGCATCAGGATCGAGGTTTACTGCCCTGGCAACGGCAAATGCCTGTACTGCCGCACCATCCATTCCTGCGGGGTGGGCATGGGTTACCTTGGCAGAAGCACAGGCCTGGTCATAAAGGTCGGGGGAGTTGTGAAAAAAAAGACCCACGGGTACAATCCTCATGGCCGCGCCATTGCCTAAAGAACCTGCTCCTCCGAAAAGGCCTTGTGCCGCCTTTGAATAGGTAATCCCTGTCTCTTTGACCTGGTAGAAAACAGTGGGCGGACCGGATGCATAGCCTCTCCACGGCTCGCGTTCGAAGTTGTCGCTGAACGTCTTTCCTAAATGTTGCTCATCTATGCGGCCTCTATTTATTATGGACTCGGCAAGCCCCAATGCCATGGCCGTATCGTCCGTATAACGGACTTCCGAAACCCGGTCCACTTCGGAGCGCAGAAGCTCTTCCCGGGGAAACTGAAAGGCCAGTTCGCCAATGGCATCGCCTAAGGCGCTCCCTATCATGGCTCCCAGGAACTTTGATCTAAGAGGGATATTTTTCACCACATTACCTCCATTCGAGTGTTACAGCGGCTTAATATGCGTTTTTACAGATCATAATCTGTGATCTGCCGGTGGGCGTCTTAATCTTGTTTACGGATGTGAAGTGCCGGGCGAGCAGTTCTCTTTCATGTTTAAGGATTTCCATGGCCCTTGCCGGACCCATGGATAACAATCGAACATAAAAAAGCATTCTGATTAAAGGGTGGTTTGGAACATCATGCTCCAGCATCAGGAAGGGCTTGCCGGGTTTGAGCAACCT
>JAFDDR010000069.1 GCA_019310785.1 Deltaproteobacteria bacterium | reverse complement strand
AGCCAATAATTATGAAAAACCGGAAGGGATTGTAAACGACGAAAATCCGAAGAATGGTGAAAACGGACCTTCTGACATAGGAAAAAATGCTTTTCACTAAGCGTGATGGCCGGAGATGTTCATTTGTGCGGATAGGCACCCATGTAACAGATATGTTTTTTTGGCCGGCCTGAATAATCGTTTCAAGGGTGTAAGTATAGTTGTTGAATACGTTGAGCTTGCGGGCAGCTTCCTTGGAAATGGCGCGGAATCCGCTCGGCGCATCAGGAATGTCTGTACCGCTGGCAAGTCTTACGGTCCAGCTTCCTAATTTTTGGAGCAGTTTCTTAGAAAAAGAGAAATGTTCTATTTCTTCGACAGGCCTTGCTCCAACAACCATTTCAGCCTTTGCCTCTAAAAGGGGACGGATCAGATCCGGAATGCAGTCCGCACAGTATTGATTATCCGCATCTGTATTAACAATGATGTCTGCCCCAGCGTTGAGCGAGGCCTCTAATCCAGCCATAAATGCCTTTGCAAGACCCTGATTGCTGGGTAGGGAAACTACATGGTCTACACCATGTGCTTTTGCCACCTCCACAGTCCGGTCTTTGCTGCCGTCGTCAATGATCAACCACTCGACTATGTCTATCCCCGGAACTTCACGAGGCAAAGCACAGAGGGTAGTCTCAAGTGCCTTTTCCTCATTATAGCACGGAATCTGGATGATAAGTTTCATCGTTTCATGCCTCACCACTTTGTGAATGCAGTGAATTTGAAGACTAACAAATAATACACGAATCGGGTATTCACACCAATTATATTTATACCATCATATGAAAAGAGAATCTATGTATTATTGGGGACGTTGTTACATTATGAAGTTATGCCAGATAAACGATTGCATTTCAATTTCTTAGGCATATGCTAATCTACCTCTGGGCATAGGTATTTCTTTATCTATTCTTTGGGCAGTATCAGTCCACTCAGATATATAACTTGAGCATTTTTGCTTGCCCCTTCATAAGTTTCACCATCCGCCATACAGCCAGGAAGCTCGGGAATTTCCACGAGATAGCGTTGAATACCGGGGCTACGGGGCGGGCGGGGAAATCATTGGGAAACAGTCAGTGGGTTTTGCTAAAATTTACTCATGCCATTGTTGAAGATTGTAGGTCAGTTGGATATAATCCGTGATAACTGATTCCAAATTAGCCCATTCTATGTGTTGTTTCATCACCGGAGCCAGGGTATCTTTTTTTGATTTTACAAAGGCCAGGCTTTGTTCAAGCTGGTATGCTGCGGCAGCAGGATCATCTAATAATGCTTCTTTTTTACGGGCTCTTTCATAGCATTCCATAAATATCGTTTTTGAATGATTCCAAAAGGCTTTTGAAATATAGTAGAAATCAACCATATCTTTGATCTCAAAGCGACTAACCATGGCGGTGAGTTTGTTTGAGGAAATATTGTCAATCAAATCGAGTTTTAATGTCTTTCCGGTTTTTAGTGTGTAATCGTACGGTGCATTTGTTTCCGCCATTGGATCAATTACAAAGTCAACTTTCACACCGTTGATCAAATAGGATAAAAACATAGGTGATGACTGTATTAAACTCAAGTTGTCCTGATATGTTCGCCTTAGCGTATCACTTACATTCGCCAATTCAGCGTAATTGATAGTAAAAAAGTCTAAATCTTCAGATGTTCGATGGTACAAATAAAAAACAGACAAAGCTGTACCGCCGGTTAAGAAAAAGTGATTGTTAATTAACCGAATCCCGGCAAGTTCGTACAGTAAACGTTGCTGGGTTTTTGAGGCATAACAGTTTGAGTTTTCTTTAACCCGAATTTCCATAAATATCCAATAATCTATGCCATTTCCTATAAGCGTAATCAGAAAGTCTGAGCGCATTCAGATTATCTTTTACTTCAGTAATCCTGAAAATCATTGCCACATCTTTTACCCTGCCTCTTTCGAGAAAGCGTCCCAGTATCCATCGAAATGTTTGAATATCGTTCTTTTCCCTGGTGTTTTGCAATGCGGACCGTATGGAATTGTAATCCTGGAACTGGGGATAATCCCAAAATATGGCCTTTAAGAAATTTTGCTTCATTGTTTTACTCTTTTATTGGCTTCAGCGAAATTAGTCATTAGTCAATTGCCTGCGGCATCATTGGTCAATAGGTGAAGCGTATTGGTAATTTTTTGTCGATGGTGTTGATGTATTTGTTCAGCTTTTTGGCGTAGGCAAGAGTATTAAAGGTTAAGGTTATAGTGGTCATTGGTCATAGCAGCCCTCCCAAAGGGCAGAGTAGGCGTTTATTGATTCGGAGTCAACCGATTTTGCTTAAGGGCCGGTTTGTGACCATTTTCTGATCCTCTTTAAGCGCCTCACTGTTCGGCTCAAAGAATCTAATTATTTGAATTTCTCTGATGGTATTGTATGCAATTCAAATAAGTTACCCGGGACCTGACAGGTCGTTCGGAACTGGTTTTCATCTTGCAATATTATCACTTGGTTGTGAGTGTTGAAAAAACACACTGCATGTTGTGGTTACTTGCGTTAAGTGGATACCCCGTTTTGATATTTTTTCAGGTGGGGCAGACGGAAAGGCTTTGGGTTGTGTAACCAATTATAAAAATTATATTTTTATTAAAGATAACCCTTATCTGCACTGGATTTGGAGGGGAAAAGAGGTCTATTTGAGTAGATCGAGCCCCCATTTTTTGACGGCGGCTATACCGCCTTGAAGGTTATAGCTATCCTTTATGCCCATCTGATCGAGGGTTATCTGGGCCTCATATGAGCGGACACCGGTATTGCAGATGAGTACGAGCTTCTTGTCTTTGGGCACCTCTGCCAACCGGGTTCTCAATTGGCCCTGCGGAATGCTCTTCCAGTGTTCATGATATTTTTCAACAAAGGGGCCTGCATTTCCCCATTCCCGGCAATCTAAGCAAAGCATATCTCCATTGTGTCTATTTTCCCACCAATCAGCGAATTCGTCGGCCTCGATTACCCTGTTTTTTCCGGCTAAAATATTTTCGGCCGTGTTGCCCAATGCATTCAGGATATCCATGGCCGATGAAAACGGAGGTGAATAGGGGAGTTCCAGGTTGCTTATATCCTCGGTCGTGACTCTGTATTTCAAAAGAGGGGCCACAGCGCTGATTCTGGCCATCATACCTTCCCCGGTATTCCCTAAACCCTGAATGCCCAGGACCCGTCCGCTGCCCTTTTCAACGACTAATTCCAAATACACGAGGTCCTTTTCAGGATAAAAATGGGCGTGATCAAACTGGACAACAAAGGAGCTGACCGCATCAAAGCCCTCCTTTTTTGCCCTTTCAAGACTCAATCCCGCGCTGGCCAAAGAGATTTCAAAGAGTTTTATGACAAAACTCCCCACGGCACCTTCAAATTCTGCATTTCCGCCTGCCAGGTTAGTGCCGATGACGCGTCCCTGCCTGTTTGCCAATGAACCCAACGGCCAGTATCCGGGTTTTCCCGTGATCAGGTTGGTTATCTCAACGCAGTCACCTCCTGCATAGATATCGGGGTCAGACGTCTCAAGCCTTTTATTTACCACTATTGTCCCTCTTGAGGAAACTTCCAGGCCGGCCTCTTTAACAATATCACAATTGGGTGTGACGCCTGCGGCCATGATGACCATATCTGCGTCTAATGTCCTTTTCTCAGTGGCCACCTTTTCAATCCGTCCCTTCCCATGGAATCGTTCGACCCTCTCTTCAAGGTAAAATGAGATGTCATTTTCTTCAAGGTGATGCTGGGCCATGCGGGCCATGTTGGGGCTGATAATGCCAGGAAGTATCTGGTCCATGACCTCCACGACAGAGGTTTCAATTCCCCAGAGATCGGCCAAAGACTCGGCAATTTCCAGGCCGATTGCGCCGGCGCCGATGATTACCGCCTTTCCAACCTTTCCTTCGGCTATCTCTTTTTTTATGGAAATGGCCTTGTTAAGATCGGAAACCGAAAAAACGCCCTCGAGATCAGACCCTGGTACAGGCAGTTGCCTGGGGCTGCTTCCGGTGCCCAAAACGAGCTTGTCATATGAGAGTTTTTGTTCTTTTCCATCCAGGACATTCCGTATCAGAACGGTTTTTGTCTCCCGGTCGATTGAAATAGCCTCGGTATTCGTCATGACATTAATATCTTTTGTGTCCTTGAAGAATTTTTCATCACGAAGCATATGGAAACTGGTTGCCTGGAGCTGGCCATGGTCGCTCACGTCACCGGATATGAAATAGGGGATCCCGCACCCACCATAAGAGATAAGATTGTCCCGATCTATCATGGTCACCCTTGAGTCAGGCTCCAGTCTCTTGAAATGGCAGCCCGCCTTGGGACCTAAGGCGACAGCGCCGATTATAACGACATCTTGTGACATTATATGACTCCTTTGCTATTATTTTGATAGTTTGTCATGCTTATAGATCATGCTTGGAGGGTTTTTCAATATTTATCTTTTACACGACAATTTTCCATGCCATCGTGCTTTTGTCTCCAAAATTTCCCCTAACCCCATAGCCGTCAGGCTAAGATTATTCTGCTGACATTTTGGTCTCTCCTGACGGCAAATCTCAAATTCCAATAAACAAATAACAAACAAATTCCGAATTACAATATCAAAACGCGCCTTATCAGACTTAAAATTTTTGGGAATCCTGATTTATGTGGATATTTTTAAATAACAACCGTTGTTAAGCTGTTATGACGCTGCATTGTTTTGGTCATTGGTATTTGAGATTTGGATATTGTTTGAAATTTGGTGCTTGTAATTTGGAATTTAGAACCCTAAGCTGTATATCTCAATTGGAAATTGGCTTAGTTTGACGGATATGATCCTACCCCCTTAAGGGAATATTTACCCTCCTGGCGGGTTGAGGGAGATTTTCGAAAGGAAACGAAAGGATTTTTCACATGTCGCTTAAACTAAAAAAATTAAAATCGTTTTCTGGAAGAAAAGGGCCTTTGCTTCTTATTATTATGGACGGGGTTGGTGTGGGTCGAGAATATGAGGGCAATGCAGTATATTTAGCCAAAACACCTAACATAGACCATCTCATGTCATCCAGACTTTACTGTCAACTTAAGGCTCATGGCACTGCAGTGGGTCTCCCAACGGACAAAGACATGGGCAACAGTGAAGTGGGGCACAACGCCTTGGGCGCCGGGCGAATTTTTGACCAGGGCGCCAGCCTTGTCAATCGAGCCATTGAGTCCGGCCGAATTTTTCAATCGAAAGCCTGGTCTAATGTTGTCCGCCGGGCTGAGGACGGAGGTGCTGTCCATTTTATTGGTCTTTTATCAGATGGTAACGTCCACTCCCATATTGAACAATTGTACAGGTTGATCGACAGGTGCGCTGAACTGGGATTCAAACGGGTCCGTGTACATGCACTTTTGGATGGAAGGGATGTGGGCGAGAAATCAGCGCTTGAATACGTGACACCCACGGAGGAGAAATTACGAAAGATATCAGAGGAAAAGGGCCTGGACTATCGTTTTGCGTCGGGCGGTGGCCGTATGAAGGTGACCATGGATCGTTACAACGCAGACTGGAACATCGTAAAAAGGGGTTGGGATGCCCATGTACTCGGAAAGGCGAGGGCCTTTCCTTCCGCAGGGAATGCGCTCAGGACTTTTTATGACGAGGACCCGGAAATAACAGACCAGTATCTGGACGCCTTTGTAATTACGGATAATGAGGACCGTCCGGTCGGCCCGATTGCGGACGGGGACGCAGTTGTATTTTTTAACTTCAGGGGAGACCGCGCCATTGAAATCTCCCGTGCCTTTACGGAAGAGAGTTTTCAGGAGTTTGACCGCGGCCCGTTGCCGGATATCTTTTATGCGGGCATTATGGAATATGACGGCGATACCCATATTCCACCTGAATTTTTGGTGTGGCCCCCGGCCATTGATCGCACCGTGTGTGAATATCTATGCGCGGAAAAAATAATGAGTTTTGCCATTTCCGAAACACAAAAATTCGGTCACGTGACTTACTTCTGGAACGGCAATCGTTCGGGGTACATTGACGAGTCCTTAGAGAACTATGTTGAGATCCCTTCCGATAGAATTGAATTTGACAAGGCCCCGAAGATGAAGGCTCGGGAAATTAAGGACAGGACCATTGAGTTGCTGAAAAGCGGCAAATATCGATTTGGCCGTGTGAATTTCGCAAATGGTGATATGGTTGGCCACACAGGTAATCTTGAGGCCGCGATTATTGCAATGGAGACCGTGGACCAATGTGTCGGTGAATTGCTTGAGGCTGTAAAGGGGCTTGAAGGCATTGCGGTGGTGACCGCTGACCATGGGAATTCCGATGAGATGTTCACCATAGGCAAGAACGGAGCACGGGAGGCCAAGACCGCCCACACCCTGAACCCGGTACCCTTGGCCATTTTTGATCCCGGATTCAACCACGAATATGAAATGGCCAATTTACAAAAGCAGGGCCTTTCAAATGTGGCCGCGACCCTATTAAATCTGTTGGGATACGAGAAAGTGGAAGATTACGATCCATCATTAATTAGAATGATCACGGGCTGAACCTATCCTAATCAAAGTCGTCGGCCGTAATATCTAAGACATTGAGCACTTCATTAACTTGAGCGTTGCTTATGAATCCGTGGTCAAGCAATATGGCGCCAATGAGTCTGTGACTTCCTTTTCCCATATCCTCTATTATCTGGACCTTCATTGCCTCGGCTACCTGTTCTATGGTGACGAATCCCTTTTCCACAGCGATGACTCCAAATCGCTTTTCATCGTACTCCGTTACCATTTTAGCCTCCATTTTTCCCATTCGTCGTAATCCTACGTTTTTTCACCGCGGCCTTAGAGAGAGTCCCAAAACATGCAAACATTCCTGCGAAAACTGTGCCAAGATAGAGGAATAAAGTATTTTACTTAAATTTCAATCAGTTATCTCAGCAGTGAAAAAGATTGCTCAGGCTAGTGTTTATGGAATTATACAATTATTGGTAATTTTATTCCACTTTGTGGTAAAAAATTACACACTCAGGCTATTGTTTGGTTCATCCGGGCCGAGAAGCTCGGAATCGAAGAAAAGACTGCTTCAACCTTCCCATGTGCCAACTTCATACCTGAACAGTTTCGCTGTACTCATTAACCGGATGAACCTATTGTTTCTGGTAAAAAACGAAGAAAGCGGATGTAAACAGAGGTTTGACAAGATGAAGAAGGACTTTGTATAAAGTTAATTTTTTATGGCGGGCGATGCGCGACTCGAACGCGCGACCTCTGGTTCCGGAGACCAGCACTCTATCCAACTGAGCTAATCGCCCTTTGACATTTTTTAGCAGATTTGTTGACCGGGGTCAAGGTCTGGGAACAGTTTGAAAAATCTTGACAATTATAAAGAAGCCGTGTTATTAAAAAACAATGGAATTTAGCTCCTTGTAGCTTCTTGTCAACTATCAGACGGGAGAAAACCATGGGAAATAATGATGAGACTTTTGAAGACGGCAAAAAGGGCGAGGAAGAGCTTCTTGATTTTGACTTCGACGATCTGTCTGAAGAAGATCTCGATGAGGCCGGCGGTGATTCTTCATCAGATGAGGAAATCTTAGAACTTGTGGATATCGTCGAACCGGGGGAGATAACCGAGGATTCGGAATCCGACGAACTCGCTGGATTGTTGGATGACACAGACACACCTGAAAAGGATAAATCGGTTGCGGATGCCTCGGATTTGTTTTCCGATGAATTCGCCCAGACCGTAGAAGCTGAGAAACCCGTTAGTCTTGAAGCGGACCTCGATGCCGCACTTGACGGCCTGGAATCGTCTGAGGTAGACATTGTTGATGAAACAGAATCGGCCGATGATTCCGATGTTGATGATATTACGCAGTTGCTGGAGGATGAAGCCTTTAGCGAAGATGCAATAACCGAGGAAGACTTAGGTTTGGATTCTGGGGAATTGGAGCAGGCTCTGAAAGAGAAACCATCCGAAGGTCTTGAAGCCGATCTTGACGCAGCACTGGAAGGCATGGAAGCGACAGAGCCGGATGCTCTTGAACCGGCAGAGGCGGCAGAAGGATTCAAGCCTGACGAAATTGAAGCATTGCTTGACGATGAAGCATTTGAAGATGAGACAACGATTGATGAAATATCGGAGGCAGCTTCCGATGAGCTTAGTGAAGCCGTGGAGGAAGAGTTCCCTGATATCGTTGAAGATGATCTTGATGCAGCCTTGGAAGGATTAGAAGAGCCTGATGATGAGATTGTCGAAGCAGAAGATATGGTCGAGGAACCTGAATCTGATGAACTCTCGCAATTGTTGGAGGAAGAAGGGAGTCTTGAGGCACCGGAAGTGACCGAAGAAGAACTGGACCTGGGCCCGGGTGAATTAGAAGATGCCCTGAAAGATGAGCTAACCGAAGGTCTGGAATCTGATTTTGATTCCTCCCTTGAGGAGCTGGAGCCATCTGAATTGGGCGCCATGGAATCTGAAATTGAGGAAGCTGAACCTGAAAGCCTGCTCGATGAGGTAGAATTGGAAGAGGGACTTGAAAGCTCTGAAACTGTTGCTGCCCCGGCAGTCGAGGGGTTGATCGGTATATCCGAGGAGAAGATTGAGGCTATAGTAACGAATGTTGTACAGGATGTTGTGGAAAGGGTCACAAGGGAGACCATGGCAAGCGTTGCAGAAAAAGTAATTCGGGAAGCCATTGACGCATTGAAGCAGAGCCTTGAATCTTTTCAGGATCAAGATTAGGGGACGGCCCCAAAAGAATTGTTAGAAAATTAAAAACTAAATTACCGGGGGGTTGTTACTGCTGCAACCCCCTTTTTTTGGTTCAAATTGGAAATACACTACTGAATAAGTTTGAAGGAGAGGCTTGTAGATGGGAAAAGAACTCATGGCCAAGGGTTATGAACCCGGTGAGGTTGAAGAGAAATGGTATAAATACTGGGAAGAGAACAATCTTTTCAAGGCAGAGGCCTGTTCTGATAAGGATCCGTATTGCATTGTGATTCCACCTCCCAATGTGACAGGCACTCTGCACATGGGTCATGCCCTTAATAACACCCTGCAGGATATCCTGTGCCGGTATAAGCGCATGAAAGGTTATAACGTACTCTGGCAACCGGGAACAGACCATGCAGGTATTGCCACGCAGAATGTGGTGGAAAAGGACCTGGCATCCAAAGGCACTGACCGCCACTCTGTCGGTCGGGACAAATTCGTTGAACTGGTCTGGGAATGGAGGAAGAAGTATGGCGGACTTATAATCAATCAATTGAAAAGATTAGGGTGTTCGTGCGATTGGAGCCGGGAGCGATTTACAATGGACGAGGGCCTTTCCAGGGCGGTCAGGGAAGTCTTTGTGAGCCTTCATGAGGAAGGGCTTGTCTACCGGGGAGACTATATTATCAACTGGTGCCCCAGATGTCATACGGCCTTAGCCGACCTTGAGGTCGAGCATCATGAGACAGACAGTTTTTTTTACTATATTCGCTATCCGTTTGAGCACGGTGACGGCCATCTGATTGTTGCCACTACAAGGCCTGAGACCCTTTTGGGAGATACTGCCGTGGCAGTAAACCCGGAAGATGAACGCTATAAGGATTTGTCTGGATCAAAAGTTCTTTTGCCTGTGCTGAACAAGCCGATACCCGTTATCTTTGATAAATACGTGGATAAAGAATTCGGAACAGGGGCCCTCAAAATCACGCCCGCGCATGATCCCAATGACTTTGAGATCGGGAATATACACCAGTTGGATAGAATCAAGGTAATTGACGAAAACGGGACAATGAATGAATTGGCCGGTCCATATAAGGGAATGGACAGGTTTGAATGCCGTGAAAAAATATTGGAAGACCTTAAAAAGGCAGGCCAGTTGGAAAAAGTGGAGGCATACCAGCATGCGGTAGGTCACTGTTACCGGTGTAAGACCATGATCGAACCGCTTCTTTCAAAACAGTGGTTTGTGAAAGTGGGGCCGCTTGCCGCGGCCGCGAGCCAGGCGGTAAGGGATGGAAAAACAAGGATATACCCTGAAAATTGGGAAGGGGTCTATTTTGAATGGATGAACAATATCAAGGACTGGTGTGTTTCAAGACAGATCTGGTGGGGCCACCGTATCCCAGCTTGGTATTGCGAAGAATGCGGTGAGGTCCATGTGGCAAGAGAGAAACCTGCAGGTTGCCGGGCATGCAGAAGTAATAGCCTCGTGCAGGAAACAGACGTCCTTGATACGTGGTTCAGCTCTGCCCTCTGGCCCTTTTCAACCTTAGGATGGCCGGATGCAGCCGATGAACTCGAGACGTTTTATCCGACCTCGGTCCTTGTCACGGGTTTTGACATCCTTTTTTTCTGGGTGGCCAGGATGATGATGATGGGGATCCATTTCAAGGGAGATGTCCCTTTCAGAGATGTCTATATCCATGCACTGGTAAAGGACGCTGAAGGCAAAAAGATGAGCAAGTCAAAAGGAAACGTCATTGACCCTCTTGTGGTGATGGATGAATTTGGCACGGATGCATTCCGTTTTACTTTGGCAGCTTTAGCCGCACAGGGTAGAGATGTCAAACTCTCCGAAGAAAGGATCTTAGGCTATCGGCATTTTATAAATAAGGTCTGGAATGCGGCTCGCTTTGTTCTCATGAATGTGACGACTGAAGAGGATGAGGAAGGAGATACCAGGATTTACACCCTTGCTGATCGGTGGATACTGACGAGACTCGGACAGGTGAGTGAAGAAGTTGCAAAGGCCATTGAAGAGTATCGTTTCAATGACGCGGCAGGCCTCTGTTATCAGTTTATATGGCATGAGTTTTGTGACTGGTACCTCGAAATGGCCAAGGAAAGCCTTTACGGAGAAGACAGAGCCCTGAAGGCATCTTCAGGAGCAATTGTTCAAGAGGTGCTTATGGCCGCTTTAAAGTTATCGCATCCATTTATGCCTTTCGTCACGGAGGAGATATGGCAAAAGCTGCCCGGAACCGGAGATAGTATTATGACCGCCAAATTCCCTGATACCTCTTATTTCCTGCACGATGAAGATGCGCTAAGGGAGATGGATCTCCTCATGGGAGCTATAACCGGGATTCGCAATATCCGTGGGGAGATGAATATTCCGCCTTCCAAGAGAGTAAATATTGTTATTGACGTGGCTGACGGGGAAGAAGGGGATGTCTTGAGACTAAATCTGGCCCATATTCAGACATTGGCCAAAGTGAGTGAAATATCCATCGATTCCGGGGTGCCCAAACCGGAGGCATCTGCGACCGCGGTGTTTGGCAGGAACCAGGTGCACGTGCTTTTAAAAGGGCTCCTGGATTTTGAGGAAGAAAGGAAGAGACTGAGAAAAGGGATAAAAAAGATTGAAAAAGAGATGGAAGTTGCCAATAGGAAGCTTTCAAACAAAGGGTTTTTGCAAAAGGCCCCGGCTGAAATCGTAGCGGAAGTCAAAGAGAAGGTTGAAATCTTGTCACTCAAACTGGAAAAACTGAATCAAAACCTTCGCTTTTTTGAGACCATCGATAATTGAACACTTGTCTGCAAGGGGATTAGTCCTGTGATATGGGACATCTTTTTAAATAGAAACAGGATAAGAAGAGGCAAAGAGAAGGATGAAATTGATCTGATCATCGATGTAATCGAAAAGTTTGCTCCAAAGCAGTACCGGTCGGAAAGGGATAGCCTTTATTACAATTACCGGATCATGGCCCCATCTTGGAAGCCCCTTTTGTCCCTCCTTGAAACAATATCGCAAAACCAACAACTCGAACGTGAACATGTTGATTTTGCCAGGGATGTATTCCTCAAGCTAAAAAATTTCTACGACCTGAAAGATAGACTTTCTATGGCCGAGGCCATAGAAGATACGGGCCTGAAAAAGAAGTTTCGAGAGATTTTTCTGTTTTTTTACGGGACCAAGGATCCGCCGGATATGGATATGAATAAGTGGATAAAAGATATTCGTTAGTTTATTTTCCATTGAAAACCTATCCCTCTGGGCCAGGTCAGAGCTATATGGCTCTGCCTTGGATTTTTGTTTCAAAAAATACAAATTACAAGCACCAAATTACAAATGGTTCGACAGGCTCACCATCCTGAGCAATGTCGAAGGATAAATCTCAAATTTCAATATTAAATGACCAAAACCTTCCAGGACAAGATATTGTTTGGATTTTCGAATTTTGGTCATTGGAATTTGTTTGATATTTGGGATTTCAATATGTCAATGAAATTCCAACGAAGCAACGCCCCTCTGGGAATAACCAAAGCCTAGTCATCTGTGCCAGGCTTTTTACGGATCTTCAAGTCAGAACGAAGGATGAAAGTCAAAGAAATTACCAGCGCAGACAATCTCGAGTTTAAGACCTTCCTGAAACTGACCAGGGCGCGAGGAATCAAGAAATACGGGTTGGCCCTTCTGTCGCGACCCAAACAGGTGAGGGAAGTGCTGAAGGATTTTCCAAATCAATGTGCGGGCATTATCCTGTCCGATCTCAAGGAAACTTCCCTTGAGTTTTGCACAGAGGACACTTCCATCTATCATCTCAGTTCGAATCTTTTTCGGCAGGTAGATCTTTTTGACACGGGCCAGCCCATCTTGCTGGTGCGTGTTCCCCTGTTTACTCAATGGCATGATGAAGTACCGGAGAAGGGCTGTACCCTGTGCATACCTTTTCAGGATCCTGCAAATGTGGGAGCCGTTATCAGGTCGGCCGCGGCCTTTGGCGTGTCTAAGATCGTTATGCTAAAAGAGGCGGCCCATCCCTTCCTTCCTAAGTCAGTCAGGGTCGCAGGAAGTGCCCTTTTCAGGGTTCCATTATTGCAAGGGCCGTCATTGGATGAATTCAAGGTGTCTGATGTGCCGGTCGTAAAACTCTCCCCGGATGGAAAGGATATAGGTGTTTACCGGTTTCCTGACACTTTCTGCATGGTTTCCGGTTTGGAAGGTCCCGGGCTGTCCGAAAACTTGAGAGAAGCAACAGCATTGGCCATTCCCATGGAGCCCGGCGTGGAATCTATCAATGCGGCTTTGGCCACGGGTATTGCGCTTTACCTGTGGCAAAGCAGGTTGAATAATTAGTCCCTGTCAATAGTTTTCCTAATGCTATGCGAAAGTTTTTCAATATCAAATGGTTTCTGGATAAAACCATTACAGCCACGATCCAATATTTCAGTTGCACGGCCATCGATGCTGTAACCGCTGGACAGAAGGACCTTGATATCAGGGTTGTTCTCCTTCAATTTATCATAGGTTTCTCCACCTCCCATACCCGGCATGATCATGTCAAGGACAACAATGTCTATCCTGTCCCGGTTTTTTTCGTATACTTCCATGGCTTCCTTGCCGTTCCTGGCAATCAAGACCTCGAAGCCCAGCTTCTCTAACATCTGCCCGCCAACATCAATAATCATCTCCTCATCGTCCACAAGAAGAATCGTCCCTGTGGCTCTCAGTAAATCTTCGTGCGGCACCTTTTCTGTGGTTATTTCCTTTTCCGAGGCGGGCAGGTAGATATTGAAGGTAGTCCCTTCACCTATTTCACTGTAAACATAAATGACACCGCCGTGATTATTGATGATGCCATAGGCCGAGGCTAAACCCAACCCGGTACCCCTTCCCATCTCCTTAGTGGTGAAGAACGGATCAAAGATCCTCTGACTGGTTGACTCATCCATTCCCACTCCCGTGTCCATAACAGCTATCTTCACATATTTTCCAGGCGCCAGCTTGAATAGCTTTGCATATGTTTCATCAAGTATGACATTTTCCGTTTGAATAAATAAATTACCGCCGCCGGGCATGGCCTGCCACGCATTCACATAAAGATTTAACAACACCTGCTCAATCTGACCCTGATCTACTTCTACCGTCCACAAGCCCTGCTGGTACTTTGAGTGAATGGTTATCTCCTTTTTAGTGCGACCAAACATCTCAGAACTCTTCATCATCAGTTCATTCAGATCAGTTGGCCTGACCTCATATTTCCCGCCCCTGGCAAAGCCCAAAAGCTGTTTGGTGAGGTCTGCTCCTCTCTGGACGTATTGTTCAATGTTTTTCAGTTTTTCATGGTGGGGATGGTTGGAATCAACATCCAGGAGCATCAAGGAGGTATTCCCCTGCATGGCCATAAGCAGGTTATTAAAGTCATGGGCAATGCCCCCGGCCAAGGTGCCGATGGCTTCCATCTTCCTGGCTTGCTGAAGCTGGTTTTCTAAGATTTCCTTTTCCGTGACATCCACGGCTACACCTTGCATGGCCGATATGCCCTGATAGGTCACTGGTGAGGCATTTATTTCAACCCTGAAATGAGAACCGTCTTTTTTAATTGCGGTATAGATCACGGAATCGGAAGGAGGGAGTTTGCCCTTGATCTTGGCCTCTATCCGCTTTTTCAGCAGATTGTGTTCGTCAGGGTGGATCGCGTCCCAGATCGATTTATCAAGCCCCTCATCTGCTCTGTATCCGAATATCTCCCGTATCCTTTGATTCAAAAAGAGAAATCGACCGGAGGGCATTTCACATATAAAAAGCCCCAAAAGAACGTTCTCCACCAGGAACCGGTACCTTTGTTCACTCTGCCTGACAGCCTCTTCGGC